>NZ_JEXX01000020.1:0-74513 GCF_000582055.1 Acinetobacter sp. 766875
TCAGATGACTGTATTAACGGTGAAACAATTTTTTCTTGTGCTTCTACAATCACAACATGAAAACATGAAGGTAAATGGTCATGATGATCGGACAAGCTTAGGGGAGATTTATGCGTAATCCCTTCAACCTCAGTCTTTTCAGTATGGCTATGCTGTGAAGATTCATAACTCAAAGCAGCATGATGTCCAAAATGATGTAATGCTTTTTCCTGATTTTCATGGGCGCAAAATGCCGCTGCCACATTCCATAAACTTTGGAATATAAGCAAACAGAATAAGACGGACATGAAAAGTGCAGAACGTGGCAACAGCACACCATTAAACTAAAAAGTTGAACAAAGCCACTATAGCAGGCTCATAGCATGTAATAAAATTACATCTCTGAATGCCAACATAGAAACAATACCGAATAACTTGGATTAAAGATAAATAAGCCATTAAAAATGTTTATCTTTATAGCTAGAAAGCTAATTATTAAATAATTAGCTTTCTGCAAAAATAAAAATTATTTACGTTTACATGTTAAATGAGGATTCTTACTTTTTTCTGTTTTAGCTTTTGTTTCTTGCTGAGACTTAATATTCTTTTCGAGGAATATTAATCCTCCATCAGCATGAGCCAAACTCGTTGAAAGAAATAGAACCATCAAAGCCGATTTTATATTTAATTTAATTAACATCATAATCACCTAATCTAAATATTCCGAATGTATTTAAGGAGTTAATCCTTAAATACATATAATTTTTTTCATGCCTCGATTCATCAATTCAGTACAATCTTCCGATTCTTTGAAAAGCATGCACATTTCACTTTTTACTAGAACCAACTAAATAATGAAGGAAGAACACCATGCGATCGCAGCTCATCAAAAAGTTGGACCAATGCAGCAATCCAGATAAACCAAACGACTTGAGTCAAAAAAAGACGAAAATGCTTTGGTGAGACTTGATAAAAATCTGGTTCTTTAAAATTCTGGAAACTGGGTAAAAAACGGGGAATTGTCTTTACATAATCTGTATATGCTGTTCCATATTTTTCACTTAAAAAAGCTTCTTCTTGACTAATGACATAATGGTAATAACAGAAGAAATAAAGCGTGAATAATATGGGAAAAATGAAAGTCTCAGTAATCAACATGATTCCGAGTCCTCCCAAATAGCTAAACAGATATAGAGGATTTCGACACAGAGAATATGGGCCGTCAGTCACTAACTTGGCATTTTTAAATCCGGAAATGTAAAGACTGCACCATATTCTTCCCATTACTCCGATACCAACAAATAGCCATCCAAAAACCCATAAGATATGTTCTACAAATGCCGCCTGAAAATGCCATTTGCTAAAACTTAAAGCGAGAATAATAGCCAAAACAAAACCAATAACTCTGGAACTCACAGTTCGAACACGGGGGGAAAATAAAATATTCATTTCCATAATCCCCCATTACTGTGAATACTCAGAGACAAGGTAACTGTTTTGTTTAGATGATATTTCTGTTCTTCAGAAAAATTTGATGGAAACTTATATTCTGCCTTTTGATTAGAATAAAGACGTGAATATCTAAATGAGTAATCCACATAAAGGACTACCGTGCCTTGTTTACACATACAATTAACCCTTTGAAATAAATAATATTTCTGGTGGGTTATTTTTCGGCTACCCCACCTATAGCAGGGTTAAAACAGGAGGCGGGTCTTGTTTAGAAATATGAGGAGACTTATAAGAATTAGACCAATAATATTGTTGTTTTGGTTCAGATGACTGTATTAACGGTGAAACAATTTTTTCTTGTGCTTCTACAATCACAACATGAAAACATGAAGGTAAATGGTCATGATGATCGGACAAGCTTAGGGGAGATTTATGCGTAATCCCTTCAACCTCAGTCTTTTCAGTATGGCTATGCTGTGAAGATTCATAACTCAAAGCAGCATGATGTCCAAAATGATGTAATGCTTTTTCCTGATTTTCATGGGCGCAAAATGCCGCTGCCACATTCCATAAACTTTGGAATATAAGCAAACAGAATAAGACGGACATGAAAAGTGCAGAACGTGGCAACAGCACACCATTAAACTAAAAAGTTGAACAAAGCCACTATAGCAGGCTCCCGCCATGTAATAAAATTACAAAACATTGAATTATAGGTTCACTTTTTTACTCAGAAATTTACCAAATTTTTCTGCATAAAAGAATTTTTTAGAGCAATATGTATGTATAAAACTTTAACTACTTTTATATTAGTAACTTGCCTCGGTTTAAGCGGTTGTGCAACTACAATGTTGTCCAATACCCTTCCTAGCGAAACAACCGAAGTTAAGACAAATATTTTAAAAACTGATCAGATTATTGCACTCGGGCAAGCCGTTAAAGATGATCAAAAACAAGGTATTGTCTTTGTTGGTCAAGACTATAATTACTTAATGACTGATGGTAGTTCTGAATTTTTAAAGATTATTAAAACTATACCTGCTAATGACAGAACACTTAATATCCCTTCCCCTCTTATACTCACTATGGAAGATGCAAATCATTTCAATGGTGTAATCCAAGTTCGCTATAACACCCAATTAGGAAATCTCAACGAAAAACAAAAAGATATGTTAAAAAAATTGGGGTTTAGAGAAAATTTTAATGCAGTACTTGAGCAACAAAAAAATCAGTACCCATATATTAATATTTTTTTCAAAGGCCAACTGTATGAAACTAAAAATCCAAAAGATATACAGCAAAAATTAGAAAAACCATATGCCGTTGAGCTACAAGAAAAAATTGAAACAACAACGAAGCACCCGTTTAAAAGCGCTACTCGCAAAGTACTCTATCCATTAGCGATGACTTTTGATGTGGTAACGATTTATCCGTTATTAATTTGGTCTGATTTAAGAGGCGATTTTAATAAATAAAAACTTTTTACTTAAATACAAAACCAGCTTTAAAGCTGGTTTTGTTTAAAAAAATTTCTTTTGTTTGATATTGATAACGCTTATTGAATTCTTCACATTCCAAAAAAATTATGTTCTAGTTTTAAATTTACTCAAGAGAGTCTTTGTTTACCTATAAATTTCGCTAAGCGTAAAAACATCTGTAACTTTTATGTAAGCTAAAACCTCATCATTTTTCATCCAAATGCGCTATATCACATTTACAAAATAAAACATAAGATTTCAATATAAGGGACTAGCTTAAAAGTGTGAGTCAATTCAATCAGATTGAGGAACAAGGGGAGACTATCATGGATATGAAAACAATCAAGCATGGGCTTAATCACTTGTTTGCCTTTGAAAACTTACCAGCCGATATGCATTCACAAGCTGAGGATGAAATTGAACAAGGCTTACGCTTTGAAGAGTTAGCCGTACAAGATCATGAACGTATGCAAAATTGGCTAGATATTACCCCAAACGACCGCAATGCGATGTGGTGTTACCTCCGTGCAGCTTTAAGAGGTAATGCTGACGCTTCTTTTAAACTTGGTATTGGCTATTTAAATGGTCAATTTGGTTTAGATAAAAACTACACTGAAGCTGAAAAGTGGTTAAACAAAGCAGCAAGTCAAGGTCATCCCGACGCTGAACGTTGCTTACAAGAAGCTTTCAGTAAACTTGCCTTCTAATAAAAAAACCAGCCCTTAGGCTGGTTTTTCAATTTAGGTGTAATTAGCCACCAATTTTTTTGTATTTCTTACGATGTGGTTGAGCATCATCACCAAGCTTAGCACGGCGATATGCTTCAAACTCGGTATAGTTACCTGTATAGAACTCTGGTTGCTCATCTTCAAATGACAAGATGTGAGTTGCAATACGGTCAAGGAACCAACGGTCATGCGATACAACCATTACCGTACCAGGGAATACCAAAATTGCATCTTCCAGTGCACGTAAAGTTTCTACGTCCAAGTCGTTTGATGGCTCATCCAGTAAGATAACGTTTGCACCTTGCTGTAAGATTTTTGCAAGTTGTAAACGGTTACGCTCACCACCTGACAATTCACCTACGCGTTTTTGCTGATCTTGGCCTTTAAAGTTAAAGCGACCAATATAAGCACGTGATGCAATTTCATAATCGCCCACTTTCAAGATATCTAAACCGCCAGAAACTTCTTCCCAAACTGTTTTATTATCATCTAAAGTGTCACGAATCTGACCAACATAAGCAACTTTAACCGAATCACCCAGTGTTACAGTACCAGTGTCAGGTTTTTGCTCGCCTGTCATCATGCGGAATAAAGTCGTTTTACCCGCACCGTTAGGACCTACAATACCGACAATCGCTGCTGGTGGTACCGTAAATGACAAGTTTTCGTAAAGTAAACGGTCACCAAATGATTTACTGATGTTCTCTACTTCAACAACCTTGTTACCTAAACGTGGACCAGGTGGAATATAGATTTCAGAGGTCTCGTTACGCTGTTGGAATTCACGTGAGTTAAGTTCTTCAAAACGCTCCATACGCGCTTTGTTTTTCTTTTGCTGACCTTTCGCATTTTGACGAACCCATTCAAGTTCTTTTTTCAATGCTTTAGCAAAAGATTCTTCTTGTTTCTGCTCTTGTTCTAAACGAGCATTTTTTTGCTCCAACCAAGAAGTATAGTTACCTTGGTAAGGAATACCATGCCCACGGTCAAGCTCTAAGATCCACTCTGCAACGTTATCAAGGAAATAACGGTCATGCGTAATCGCAACAATTGTACCAGGGAAGTCTTTTAAGAAACGCTCTAACCACGATACAGACTCTGCATCCAAATGGTTCGTCGGTTCGTCAAGAAGTAACATATCTGGTTTAGAGAGCAATAAACGGCAAAGTGCTACACGGCGGCGTTCACCACCTGAAAGCTTACTTACGTCTGCATCCCATGCTGGAAGATTCAAGGCATCTGCCGCGATTTCAAGCTGGTTATTTAAGTTGTGTGCATCCCAAGCATGGATAATTGATTCTAATTTTTCCTGCTCTTTTGCAAGCGCATCAAAATCTGCATCTGGGTCTGCATATTCTGCAAATACCTGATCAAGACGTTCTAAAGCATCTAGAGCTTCACGTACGCCATCTTCAACGTTACCACGAACGTCTTTAGTTGGATCAAGCGGCGGTTCTTGCTCTAAATAGCCGATTTTAATTCCAGGTTGTGCACGAGCTTCACCAGAGAAATCTTTATCTACGCCAGCCATAATACGAAGCAAGGTAGATTTACCCGCACCGTTCAAACCGAGCACACCAATTTTGGCACCCGGGAAAAATGATAAAGAGATGTCTTTTAAGATTTCGCGCTTTGGCGGAACCATCTTAGACACTCGGTTCATCGTATAAATATATTGGGCCACGCAGGACTCCTCAATTGAAAAACCAACAGATCGCAATGAGCGAAAAATAGTAGCTATTATATGCTGAACGCAGCAAAAAAATAAGGCGTGATTAAGTTTAATCGTTTTTTATAACTGATAAATGACGTCAAAATTGTTTCCTGATATAAAAAATGCATGATCTTGAATCATGCATTTTTCGCTTATTACACTGCTTGAAGATGAGTTCTTCTACATAGATTTATTTAATAAAATTATTGACTAACAAATTTTTAACATCATCTACCCGACCCGACATTAACGCTTTAATCGCATAGAGAGAGGTTGAAGAAACCTGATTCAGGTTAGGATCTGGCGGCATTACCAGCTCCATCGGATTGGTATGCACATCGAGTAAAGCAGGACCATCGTGTTTTAAAAAACTTTCCACTGCCTGTTCTAACCCGTTACCATGCGTTATCGTTTGTCCATGCAAACCAATTACGCGAGCAAGCTGACCGAAATCAGGATTGAGCAGGTCAGTATAATGGTCGAGCAAACCTTCCACTTTTTGTTCAAGCTCTACAAAATTGAGCGAACTATTATTAAATACCACAATCTTGATTGGCAGTTTTTCTTGAATTGTGGTGAGCAGATCTCCCAGTAACATGGCTAAGCCACCATCTCCACATAATGCAATGATCTGGCGGTTCGGGAATGCTTTTTGGGCTCCAAGTGCCTGCGGCATGGCATTGGCCATAGTGCCATGTAACAAACTGGTAAAGGTTCGACGTTTTCCATTTACGTCAATATGCCTTAATACCCATACCATCGGTGAGCCACCATCTCCGAAGAAAATTGCATCTTGATCTGCATAACGGTTGAGTAAAGACACCAGATATTGTGGATGAATCAGCCCATCTTTACCTACCCGCTCTTCTTTACGACGTATTTCATCGCTCTCATGTTTCAACGCAAGACAATGATCTAGAAAATCACGCTCATGACGTGTTTCAAGCAGTGGCAATAATGCATCGAGTGTAGATGAAATTTTACCCACGGCACCTAATGTAATCGGATGGCGACGCCCCAAATGGGTCGGATCAATATCAATTTGCAAGATTTTGGCATGGCTTGGATAATACTGTGCCCATGCGAAATCGGTACCTAGCAAGATCAGCAAATCGCAATCCATGAGGGTGTGATAACCCGCTTTATTACCAAAAATACCCGTCATGCCCATATTGTATGGATTGTCGTATTCGACAAAATCCTTAGCACGTGAAGTATGTGCTACAGGAGCTTTTAACTTCTCTGCAAAAGCCACTAGTTGGTCATGCGCATCCTCACACCCAGCACCTGCATAAATTCCAATTCTTTGATGCTGTGAAATCAACTGAACAATCTGGTTGAGTTCGGACTTATTCGGCAAAATATCGGGATTAGTTTGGCGCGGTGCAAAGGGTAGACCCGCCTCAGCCGACGCTGCACTGATATTGGCCGGAACAATAACCACCGCGACACCACGTTTGGTCAGCGCAGCCTGACACGCCATGCTCATAATATGTCTGGCTTGTGAAGGTTGAGTAATTTCTTCACAAAAAACCGAATTTTTTGCATAAACTGATTTAAAATCGACATATTGTGGAAAGTCGACAAATCCTGCCATCTCGGTAGAAATCTGGCTTGCAATCAAAATGACTGGCGCACGATTACGATGCGATTCATATAAACCATTAATGAAGTGTAGGCTTCCTGGCCCACACGATCCTGCACATGCCGTCAAGTGACCACTGAGTAAAGCATCTGTACCTGCTGCAAAACCACCAACCTCTTCGTGGCGCACATGAATCCATTCAATTTTACTCTTAGACATGGAGTCAGTGACATGGTTTAAGGTGTCACCCACAATACCGTAGCAACGTTGAACACCTGCTTGTTCCAGCACCTCAATGATAATATCAGATACTTTTTGAGTACTCATTAGTTCACTTCTCCAGCTTTTTTATCATGAATTGAATTACTTGTGCTTTTATAGTGTTCTTGCGGGCGACAGACCGCCAGTAAGTTTTTGTGGCGTTCTCTCAACTTCATGTAAATTTAATTGAGTGATTCGAAAAAAATAAAATAAGCTCTTTTATACTTAAAAATGCTGAACTTTACATAAAAATATCTAAATCATGAATAAAGAGTATGCTAAAAAATCTGGATTATTCTTTAACCACTTCGATGATAACAATGTCAAATACATACCGAGACGAAACCTTAGCCATTCACGCAGGCTATACTCCTGAAGCAACAACAAAAGCAGTAGCTGTTCCAATTTATCAAACAACTTCATATGCATTTGATAATACCCAACACGGTGCAGACCTTTTCGACTTAAAAGTTCAAGGCAATATTTATACCCGTATTATGAACCCGACCACTGCTGTGCTTGAGCAACGCCTTGCTGCTCTCGAAGGTGGCATTGGTGCTCTAGCTTTAGCATCCGGAATGGCAGCAATTACCTATGCCATCCAAACCATTACTGAGGCGGGAGACAATATTGCTTCAGTCTCAACTTTATATGGCGGTACATACAACTTATTTGCCCATACGCTGCCAAAACAGGGAATCGAAGTCCGCTTTTTCGATTATCAAAAACCCGAAAGCTTACGTAACTTAATAGATGATAAAACTAAGCTTGTTTTTGTCGAGTCAATTGGTAACCCGCTCGGCAATATCATCGATTTAGAAGCAATTTCAAAAATCGCCCATGAATATGGTGTACCTGTCGTTGTCGATAACACGGTTGCCACCCCTGCTTTATTAAAACCATTTCAATATGGGGCTGATATCGTTATCCATTCGCTTACTAAATATATTGGTGGTCATGGTAATAGTATTGGCGGTGCAATCGTCGATAGCGGTAAATTTCCTTGGGGTAAATATCCAGAACGTTTTAAAGTTTTGAATACACCCGACCCAAGCTATCATGGTGTGAACTATGTCGAAGCATTAGGTGAGGCAGCTTATATTGCACGAGCTCGCGTTGTGCCATTACGCAATACAGGCGCAGCTATTAGCCCGCTCAGTGTTTTCTTAATTTTACAGGGTCTCGAAACTCTAAACTTACGCATTGAACGTCATACTGAAAATGCTCAGAAAATTGCGGAATATTTGCAAAACCATCCGAAAGTAAAATGGGTCAATTACGCAGGTCTAAAAGATCATCCACAACACCAACTTGCGCAAAAATATGTAAAAGGCAAACCTTCTGCAATTTTATCTTTTGGCGTTCAGGATGGCCGTGAAGGCGGTACTCGCTTCATTGATGCATTACAGTTATTTACCCGTCTTGTGAACATTGGCGATGCGAAAAGTTTAGCTTGCCACCCCGCAACCACAACTCACCGCCAGCTCAATGAACAAGAACTCAAAGCTGCTGGTGTAAGTGAAGATATGGTTCGTCTTTCTATTGGTATTGAGCATGTTGATGACCTCATTGCCGATTTAGAACAAGCACTTTCATCTGTATAAATTTTAAACCAACACAGCAAGCCTCTGGAATATAGAGGCTTTTTTTATTTTCAAGTGATTTAACCCTCAATAATAATTAATGGATTAGGGTAATAATTTAGAGTTTTTACTCTAAATAAATTGTTAAATTTCATATATTTACACACTAGACAATTTTTAAACATCTATTAAGATAGGGCAATATTTAGGAGTTCATCAGGATGAACCAACGGTTGTAAAAATAAAAATTACATACCGGAATAAATAGCCCCTGCCCCTACTTAGGTAAAATGCTGTGAATAAAAAATTAGAAGCTCTGTTCCAGGAAAAGGTACAAGGTAAAGTCATTTTAGTGACAGGCGCCTCAAGTGGAATCGGTTTAACGATTTCGAACAAACTTGCTGACGCTGGTGCGCATGTTTTACTGGTTGCCCGTACTCAAGAAACATTAGAAGAAGTTAAAGCAGATATTGAAAACCGTGGCGGTCAGGCATCAATTTTCCCATGTGATCTGAACGACATGGAGATGATTGATCAGGTTTCTAAAGAGATTTTAGCTTCTGTCGATCATATTGATATTTTAATTAATAACGCTGGTCGTTCTATCCGTCGTGCTGTTCATGAGTCTTATGACCGTTTCCACGACTTTGAGCGTACCATGCAATTAAATTACTTTGGCGCTGTGCGTTTGGTTCTTAATATTTTACCGCACATGATTCAACGTAAAGACGGACAAATTATTAATATTAGTTCAATCGGCGTATTAGCCAATGCAACACGCTTCTCGGCTTATGTCGCTTCTAAAGCTGCACTTGATGCATTTAGCCGTTGTCTATCTGCCGAAGTTCATGCACATAAAATTGCAATCACCTCAATTTATATGCCTTTAGTGCGTACTCCTATGATTGCGCCAACTAAAATTTATAAATATGTACCGACTCTTTCACCTGAACAAGCAGCGGACTTAATTGCTTATGCGATTGTGAAACGTCCGAAACGTATTGCCACAAACTTAGGCCGTTTAGCTTCTATGACGTATTCGGTAGCACCTGGCATCAACAACATGTTTATGTCGATTGGTTTCCGTCTATTCCCAAGTTCAGATGCAGCAAAAGGTAAAAAGACTGAGAAACTAAATTGGGCACAAAAAGCTTATGCACGTCTTTTCCCTGGTGAGCATTGGTAATCCGGCATATTAAGGTTATTTAAAAATAAAAAAGCGCCTCTCATTAGACGCTTTTTTATTAATCCTATTTAAGTATCTAAAAATTCAACATGCCCTGTTTTAACATCATAAATCGCACCAATAATTGCAATCTCACCACGATCTAGCAGGTCTTTCAGTACTGTGCTGTTATTAATAATATATTGAATATTGTAGTGAACATTCATTGCTGTCACCTGATTAATAAAAGCTTTGTTTAACTCACGTGGCTGCATAATGTCATATACACTTTCTACCGAACGCATGAGTGGGCCAAGCACATATTGAATATGCGGCATTTCTTTGACATCAGAAACTTGCTTTTGCTGTAAACGTAGCTGACATGCACTGGTCACTGCACCACAGTCAGTATGGCCTAAAACTAAAATGACTTTTGAGCCTTTGGCCTGACAAGCAAACTCAAGTGAGCCTAATACCTTTTGACCTGCAATATTACCGGCAATCCTTAAACTAAATAGATCACCAATCCCCACGTCAAAAATCATTTCAGTTGGAGCCCGTGAATCCATACATCCTAAAACAGCCGCAATCGGATGTTGGCCTTCATCTGCGGTGACACGAATTTGACGGTAAATATCACGTTGTAAACGTTCATTTTTCACAAAGCGTTCATTACCTTCTTTAAGTAAGGTAACGACCTGCTGCGGACTTAATTTGCGCTGTAGATCTCTCGTACTAATGTAAATATCCAAAACTGCATCATCCACCTCTTCATAGTGCTGCTTAAATCCAATAAGCTTAAGATCGACTTGGCGTTTAACTGCCGTCTCATTTTGATAGTCTTGAATGACCTGATAGATATCGGGATCAATCGAATCACATTGAGTGGCATCAATAATCAACTGCTGATCTTTATGAACATGCTCTAATGCAGAAATGAGTGCTGAACGATTCAGAAAAGTGACCTGTGATGGAAGCTCAATACGCGTCACAATTCCATGTAAATGCTTTTCTTTATATACGCGAACTCCTTTATTAAAGTTGCCATACAAAATAAATGCACTACTGGTAAATAGACCTACCAAAATTCCGGTTAACAAGTCTGTCAGTAAAATTGCAACGAGGGTGATAATGAAAGGTAAAAACTGTTTCCAGCCTTTTTGATAAAGCTGTTTAAATAATTTTGGATGAGTCAGTTTAAAACCAGTCACAATTAAAATCGCTGCGAGTGCAGACAATGGAATCATGTTCATGAGTTGAACAAAGAATAAAACTGCTAGAAGCAATAATATGCCGTGAATAATCGTTGAATATTTACTCCGCGCACCTGTATTGGCATTTACAGAACTACGGACAATGACCGAAGTCACTGGCATTCCGCCGATTAAACCTGAAACAATATTCCCCGCACCTTGTGCCCACAGTTCACGGTTAGGTGGAGATGAGCGCTTTTGAGGATCAAGTTTATCTGCGGCTTCTAAGTTTAGTAATGTCTCTAAAGACGCCACAATCGCGAGTGTAATTGCTCCGGTATAAATCAATGGTTCAGCCAGATAGCTAAAGTCTGGAAAAACCAATACCTCTTCTGGTGCTTGTAATATATTTGGTAGTTGAATCAAATTATCGGTTTGGACTGCCCAAGATGAGCCAATATTCATTAAGACAAAATTTAAAACTGCAGCAATGACTACAGCAATTAAAGCTGAAGGTAGTGCTAATTTTTTAAGTGGGCTGCTGTCCCAAGCTAAAATTAAAAATAAGCTCAGCAGTCCAATCAACGCCGCGCCAGTGTCAAACTTTTGGATAACCGTATCTGGTGTAGCAGTCCAAACGTCTTTCCATGAAAAATCAGTCAACCCAAATAAATACGGTAGTTGCGTCACAATAAGAATGGCACCAATGGCAGCCAGTAATCCTAAAATGACATTGTTTGGAATAAAGTTGGCAAAGAAACCCAACTTAAATACACCAAACAGAATTTGTAAAATTCCTGCAAATACAATACACAATAAAAAGGCGGCATAATTGCCGCCTAATTGGTCGAGTTGTACAAGGATGACCGCAGTCAACCCTGCTGCTGGGCCAGAGACACTGATGTGAGAACCACTCAGCAGGCCAACAATAATTCCACCAACAATTCCGGCAATAATACCAGAAATGATTGGAGCGCCTGAGGCTAAGGCAATACCCAAACATAAGGGTAAGGCCACGAGAAATACGACCACTCCCGAAAGGAGATCGTTTAAATGAAATCTATTTTTCAGTTCTAAAGCCGGCATAAAAACAACCATTTATAATATAAAAAAACAATCAATTTTTAATATAACTGCCTGAAAGTGATGAACTTACCTCAAGGCTTTATCGATATTGTCTGACATCGGAAAAGGGTTAAAGTTGAGTTATGCTATAACGTTGTATAGTTGATTGTAGATTTCACACCGTTTTTGTTGATCTTAAGATTCACCTCATCTTTACCACTGCGATTTCTGAAAAACCGAATTTCACAATTTCTAAAGCAAACTTTAAAAATAATAAAAAACCTCCCGTTTGGGAGGTTTTTTTAGATGTTCTAAAGGCTCTTATTTAGAACCTTTAATTCCTGCTTGTAGTAACAATGCACCAAAACCACCAATTTTTTGTTCTTGTGGTTTTTCTTGTTTGCTACGTTGTGGACGTTCAACCTGATCTTTACGTGGTTGTTGAGGACGCTTACCTTGCGGCTTACGCTCAGAACGCTGTTCGTTATTTTGCTCACGACGCGGTGGACGCTGTGCCTTAACGGGAGCTGCACCTTCTGCACGCATACTCAAGTTCACACGATTACGCTCAGCATCAACTTGCATCACACGCACTTGTACGATTTGCCCTGGTTTTACCACTTTATGCGGGTCAGAAACGAATTCATTCGCTAATTCAGAAATATGAACTAAACCATCTTGGTGTACGCCAATATCAACAAAAGCACCAAAATTCGTCACATTCGTTACAACGCCTTCAAGTTGCATGCCTTCAGTCAACTGTGCAACTTCAGTAATATCTTCACGGAATTTAGCTGTGCGGAATTCTGGACGTGGGTCACGACCCGGTTTTTCAAGTTCTGCTAAAACGTCTTGAATGGTTGGCAAACCGAATTTGTCATCAACAAACTCTTCAGCTTTCACCTGACGAATAATTTCAGTATTACCAATGATGTCTTTAACAGTTGTCGCTTTTGCTGCAACAATTTTCTCGACAAGACCATAACTTTCAGGGTGAACAGCAGAAGCATCTAAAGGCTCTGAACCATTTTGAATACGTAAGAAACCAGCTGCTTGTTCAAAAGTACGCTCGCCTAAACGTGGTACGCTTTTCAATGCTTGACGGTTATCAAAACGGCCATGTTCTTTACGGTATTCAACGATTTGCTGAGCAATCGCTTTATTTAAACCTGCAATGTAAGCCAAGATTGCTGGTGAAGCAGTATTTACATCAACACCAACAGCGTTCACACAGTCTTCTACCACTGCATCAAGCGTTTTTGCTAAACCAGTTTGGTTTACGTCGTGTTGATACTGACCTACACCAATCGATTTCGGGTCAATCTTCACAAGTTCAGCAAGTGGGTCTTGTAAACGGCGCGCAATAGACACTGCGCCACGAATTGAAACATCAAGCTCTGGAAGTTCTGCTGCAGCAAGTTCACTTGCAGAGTAAACAGATGCACCTGCTTCGCTTACAGTCACACGTGTTAATTTAAGGTCTGTATTTGCAGCCATCATTTCTGCAACCACAGCTTCTGTTTCACGGCTCGCAGTACCGTTACCAATCGCAATAAGCTCGACATTATATTCACGGCATAGACGTGCAAGCTCAGCAATAGAGCCTTCTTTGTCTTCTTTAGGCGCAAATGGGTAAATCGTGCTGTGAGCAAGTACATCACCAGCATCACTTACAACAGCCAGTTTCACACCAGTACGAATACCAGGGTCAACACCCAAAGTCGTACGGCTACCCGCTGGTGCAGATAACAATAAATGACGAAGGTTTTCAGCAAATACCTGCATTGCTTCTGCTTCGGCAGCAAGACGTTTTTCTGTCAGTAATGAATGCTCGATTTGAGGACGAACTTTACCTAACCAGAATAATTTTGCAGTTTGCTTCAAGAAGTCTTGGCGAGCTTGTGGCTGAATTTGATCTAGGTTGTATTCAGTTTCAATACGTGCCAATGGTGCATCATCTTCACCATCTACTTTTAAACCAAGTACGTTTTCTTGACGGCCACGTAACATTGCCAATAAACGATGAGAAGGTAATTTGTTGAGGCCTTCAGAAAATTCAAAGTAATCGCGGAACTTTTTGCCCACTTCTTTCTTTTCTTCAGAAGCAACAGTACTTTTTAGCACTGCTGTTTTTGCAAAAGTCGCTTTTAATTCTGTAGTAAGCGCAATGTTTTGTGCCCAATCATCAATCAAAATATGCTGGATTGCGTCTAACTGACTTTCTACATCTGGGTAGTCTTCATGACTAAAACCAGCTAATGCTTCTGTCGGATCAATTTGTTCTGAAATAATTTTTTCGGCAATTGGCCCCAGACCCGCTTCTTTCGCCTTGAAAGACTTGCTCGTACGTTTAGGACGGTACGGCGCATAAATTTCTTCTAAAGCATTTTTTGTTTCGGCTGCATTCACCCGCGCCAACAAGTCATCATTCAATTTATTCTGTTCTTGCAATGACTGAATGACCTTTTCACGGCGCTCATATAAATCACGTAAATACGCTAAACGAGTATCTAATTGGCGTAACTGCGTATCATCTAAACCTTGTGTTACTTCTTTACGGTAACGGGCAATGAATGGAACACTGGCACCTTCATCAATTAAGCGGATGGCAGCTTCTACTTGGTTTGGACGTACGGCAAGCTCACTTGCCAACTGCTGAACTAAGTCAGTCATCGTGTTTGATCCCACAAGGATAAAGTTTAAAAGCACTGATTATAAAGACCAAGACTATAAAATCCACACTTGTTTGCGTATTCAAAACGTTTTTTTGTATTGACTGTGAATTTTTCACATTCTTTACTTCATAAAAAACGTTTTAGCTATTCATTTTGGTCTTCAAACCCATATTTTACTTTTTAAAAAATCTGAAATTTATAGGATATCCGTTAAGTAAAATGAAATTTTTAATATAAATTACGAGAAAATGAACATATTGATACAGTATCAGAATGAACAAAATTATAGTTTTTCTTATCTGTCTAAATAGATTATTAAGCTTTAATATTTGAATGAGTTCTCAACCTCTTAGAAAATAAGCTTTAAAAAGCAGCGTTTATTTTTAAAATAATCTATTTGAAACAAATATTTATTAAAATTTAATCGAATAGAATTTAATGAGGGACCGAATGCTTGGTTTTTTCTTTAAGGCTTTGCTAAATTATGGGCATAAGATGTTGTTTTTTGGTTTCAAGCCCCTACGAAAATTGTAATTTTGAGCAAATTGATACATAGTCTTAACAAGAACATCGGCATTATACTGAGGGCTTGTTGGCAATAAGCCTAACCGATCCAATAATATATAAATTATGACTTTAAAAGGGAGTACATCATGAGTTTAGTTGTACCTGCTGAACATCCTGAAACCGTACATAACGAAACGGATCGTGTCGAACGCATTTTAGTGGTCGATGACGATGTGCGTTTACGTACCCTCTTGCAACGTTTTTTGGAAGATAAAGGCTTTGTTGTAAAAACTGCCCACGATGCCTCACAAATGGATCGTTTATTACAACGTGAGTTATTTTCACTTATCGTACTCGACTTTATGTTGCCCGTTGAAGATGGTTTAAGTATCTGTCGTCGTTTACGTCAGTCAAACATTGATACACCTATTATTATGCTAACTGCACGTGGTAGCGACTCTGACCGTATTGCTGGTCTTGAAGCTGGTGCAGATGACTATTTACCGAAACCATTCAACCCAAATGAGCTTTTAGCACGTATTCGCGCAGTATTACGTCGTCAGGTTCGTGAAGTTCCGGGTGCTCCAAGTCAACAAGTTGAAGTGGTTAGCTTTGGTCCATGGTCTTTAGATTTATCTACACGTACGCTTACTCGTGAAGGACAAATCGTTACTTTGACCACGGGTGAATTTGCCGTATTGAAAGCATTGGTACAGCATCCACGTGAACCATTAACGCGCGACAAACTTATGAACTTGGCTCGTGGCCGTGAATGGGGTGCAATGGAGCGCTCAATTGATGTTCAAGTGTCTCGTCTACGTCGTTTAATTGAAGATAACCCAGCACGCGCACGTTATATTCAAACGGTATGGGGTGTAGGTTATGTATTTGTTCCAGATGGTGCTGAATAAGCTTGAGATAAATTAGAGTGAGTTTAGAGCCAATACCACCGCAAAACTTTACCGACTACGTTGCGTACTCAGAGCGTAAACGGACGAGATGGGAACGTTTTCTCGACAAAATTAAGCCACGTTCTGCTGCCATGCGTACCACTATTTTGGTATTGCTGGTGGTGTTCTTTAGCCTCTTTATGTCATTGTGGTTTTTTTGGCGAACCCTCTATTTACCCGAAATTCAACAGCATGCCCGTTATTTGGCTGTTGAACTCGAGCTAGTGAACAACCCTAATATACGTATTTTTCATCGTGATACAGAAGTTGATGTTGATACTTGGCTGCGTAATCGGGTTGGCATTGAATATATAACCGACCCTAAAGAGTATCCAAGCGTTCGCGATAAAGTCATTGCAGAGTTTTTTACCAACCAAGTTGAACAAAAACTTGCAAATGAAATCGGCGCAAAAGACGTTACAGTTTACTTCCAGTTTAAACCTAGCCCACGCATCTGGATTCAAACACCAGAAATGCATGGCAATTGGGTTCGTGAGCCTTTAAAAACCTATGCAAACTATAGTCCTGAGCTATTAATTGGTTGGGTTGTGGGTGTGCCATTAGTTTCGGCCATCATTATTTTAATTTTGATTCGTCAAATGAACCGCCCATTACGTCGTTTGCAAAATGCTGCCAACGAATATAGTAAGTCTGGAACAGCACCATATTTAGATACTAACCATGGCCCTTTAGAAATTCGCCAGGTAAACCAAGCATTTAACCGCATGGTGTATACACTTGAGCAGACCGAGCGTGAAAGACGGATTATGCTAGCGGGTATTTCACACGATTTAAGAACCCCGCTTACACGTATTCGTTTAACTGCAGAGATGCTACCTGATGAGTTTCTACGTGAAGGTCTGGTTTATGACGTAGATGATATGGATGCAATTTTGAATCAGTTCATCTCGTATATGCGGGATGGTTCAGATGAAGAATTAAAAGACACCAATATCAATATATTATTGCAAGAATTAATTGTTCAATTTAAACCGCTTGATATTCGTTTTGAGGTGCAAGATGTTCCGATTATTCCTGCACGTAGCCTTTCTTTAAAACGTCTGATTGCCAACCTCATTAATAACGCAAAACGTTATGGTGCGGAGCCAATCGAACTCAGTGCAAAAGTTGAAAATGAACATATTTTAATTACGGTTGCTGACCATGGTGAAGGCATTCCAGAAGATCAGATTGAAGAATTAATGCAACCATTTGTAAGAGGTAATTCTGCTAGGACCATTCAAGGCAGTGGTTTAGGCCTTGCAATTGTTAAGCGTATTGTCGACATTCATCAAGGTGAAATTCAAATTCATAACCGTGAACAAGGCGGTTTAGAAGTGATTATTTCATTACCTATTCCAAAACCAGCGGCCGAAGAAAACACAACGCCAAATCCTTTAGAAAAAATTAAACAAACTTTAAGTGAGCGCTTCTAATTTGATCAACTGATCATTTAAAGCGCTATTTTAAAATTTATTAAATACTAAATAAATCAATATTTTAAAAGTCATAAAATAAATTTATACCGCCATTTATTTAAAAAATTAGACCTTAGCCTAACACCTATGCACTTTTCATTTTTTCATAGCTAAAATCCGGTATGTTTTGACAATATTGAGGATGTCCAATGTCTTTAAGTCGTATTCGCCTAGCTTCTCTTCATGACAAGGTCATCAGTGCTGAACAAGCTGCGCAATTCATCGAAAATGGAATGACCGTTGGTATGAGTGGTTTTACTCGTGCTGGTGAAGCTAAAGCTGTTCCACAAGCACTTGTAGAGCACGCAAAGAAAAATCCGTTAAAAATCACGTTAATTACGGGTGCTAGCTTAGGTAATGACTTAGACAAACAACTCACGGAAGCAGGTGTTTTATCTCGTCGTATGCCATTTCAGGTAGACAACACTTTACGTCGTGCGATTAACAACGGCGAAGTTATGTTTATTGACCAACACTTGTCAGAAACTGTTGAGCAAATGCGTAACCAGCAACTTAAACGTCCAGATGTTGCGGTGATTGAAGCAATTGCGATTACTGAAGATGGCGGCATTATTCCAACAACTTCTGTGGGTAACTCTGCAAGCTTTGCTATTTTTGCCGAAAAAGTTATTGTTGAAATCAACACATCTTTAAGCGAAAGCTTTGAAGGTTTGCACGACATCTATATTCCGACTTACCGCCCAACACGTACTCCAATTCCATTAACAAAAGTGGATGAGCGCATTGGTACAATTGCAATTCAAATTGATCCTGCAAAAATTGTTGGTATTGTCTTTAACAACACACATGACTCACCATCAACAGTCACTCCTCCAGATGATGAGACTCAAGGCATTGCAAACCACCTCATTGCTTTCTTTAATAAAGAAGTTGCTGAAGGCCGTTTACCAAAGAACCTTGGTCCATTACAAGCAGGGATTGGTTCAATTGCCAATGCTGTATTAACAGGTTTAAAAGATTCTGATTTTGAAGACCTCATCATGTACTCAGAAGTTCTACAAGACTGTACTTTTGAACTCATTGATGCAGGCAAAATGAAGTTTGCTTCTGGTAGCTCAATTACCCTTTCAGCTAAATGTGGCGAAAAAGTTTTTGGCAATATCGAAGCTTACAAAGACAAATTAGTGCTTCGCCCACAAGAGATTTCTAACCATCCTGAACTGGTTCGTCGTTTAGGGATTATTGGCATTAACACTGCGCTTGAGTTTGATATTTACGGTAACGTGAACTCAACTCACGTATGTGGTACTAAAATGATGAACGGTATTGGTGGTTCAGGTGACTTCGCTCGTAATGCACACTTGGCAATCTTTGTAACCAAATCAATTGCTAAAGGCGGCGATATTTCTTCTATCGTGCCAATGGTAAGCCACGTTGACCACAGCGAACACGACGTTGATATTTTAGTGACAGAGCAAGGTTTAGCAGACTTACGTGGTTTAGCACCTCGTGAACGTGCTCGCGCTATTATTGATAACTGTGTACATCCGCTTTACCGTGATGCACTGAACGACTACTTTGATCGTGCATGTGCCAAAGGTGGTCATACTCCTCATTTACTTCGTGAAGCATTGTCTTGGCATGCAAACTTCGAAGAAACAGGTCAAATGCTTCAAGCGGCACCTGTTGCAAAATCAGCGTAAGCAATATTTTTAATTTAAGCACTCCTACGGGGGTGCTTTTTTATTTGTTTAAATTATTCACAAACTACTGCTCAATTGCGTATTTTTATTTTATCTTTTCAATACATCAAAACAAAAAGTAGAAATCCATATGTTTATTATTCGTCAATTTACAAATGCAGATCTGGATGATGTGGTCAATTTATGGGAAAGCTGCGACCTAACCCGTCCATGGAATAATCCTGAAACCGATATATTTAGAAAAGTCTCACAACAGGATGATTTGTTTTTGGTTGCTATTAAAGATGAGCAATTGATTGGCACGCTCATGGGCGGCTATGACGGTCATAGAGGCTGGATTAACTATTTAGCTGTTCATCCCCACCAACAACGCTTAGGAATCGCTACAGCGCTTGTTCAGCAGCTTGAAAAGCGCCTTATCGCTCGCGGCTGCCCAAAACTTCAATTATTGGTGCGTAAAGACAATCTAAATGTGCTGAACTTTTACGAACAGCTCGGTTATGACGAAGTAGAAGCCGTATGTTTAGGAAAACGACTCATTAATGATAGTCCTCACGACTAAAGACAAATTTCAGTTGAGCCATTTCTAGAAAGTTCAAACATTGTTGGGGATAACTGAGTTTGCTTGTGGATAAAATGAGATTTATACACAAGTGAAGTCTTAATATTTTTTATTAAATAAATAGGCATGAAAAAAGCCCCATACTTTAAAGTATGGGGCTTTTTCGAATATGGTGGCGAGACCCAGGATCGAACTGGGGACACACGGATTTTCAATCCGTTGCTCTACCTACTGAGCTATCACGCCGATGGCCTGTATTAAGCCGCATCTCAGAACAATAGTCAACAATTATCCTGAGTTTCTGATTTAAATGAGTATTTTTTATACTTAAAAAAAATCCCTGATGGGATCAGGGATTGAAAACACAAATAATGGTGGCGAGACCCAGGATCGAACTGGGGACACACGGATTTTCAATCCGTTGCTCTACCTACTGAGCTATCACGCCGATGGCCTGTATTAAGCCGCATCTCAGAACAATAGTCAACAATTATCCTGAGTTTCTGATTTAAATGAGTATTTTTTATACTTAAAAAAAATCCCTGATGGGATCAGGGATTGAAAACACAAATAATGGTGGCGAGACCCAGGATCGAACTGGGGACACACGGATTTTCAATCCGTTGCTCTACCTACTGAGCTATCACGCCGAAGTGGGCGTATTAAACAATGTTTATTAGTGAACGTCAAGCAACTTCCGTATTTTTTGTAACAAGTGTTTAATTTTAAATCACAAGTACAGTAAAAATAGAATTTTAACTGTGCAATTTACCAATATGCGCTAAGCAGCGATGAATGGCACCACAGCCTGGCTCAAAAATTTTAACGCCTTTTGATTCTTCTATACGACAGGCTTCTTCTACCAAGCGCTCAGCTACCCCACGACCACGGTTAGCAGGGTGTACAACAATATATTCAAGTACCTTGCTTTCGCCTTGTCCTGAGCACCAGATTGCACCTATAATTTTGGTGTTAAATTCGGCAGTGTATAGCGTGGTATACTGCTGTAAATCTTGTTCAAGTTGTTCAATCGCATCGTGCCCGTCACCAAACTCCGGACTTGTGTCATACAGTCGCTCAAGCTGATCGCGGATCTCTGAATTATCTAGAGAACTATAAGCATGTACGGTAATAGGCATTGATTAACCCTCCTGAGCAAACTATGATGCTGTCACGAATTCGTCACAGCGAAATTGTCGTTAACATCCAATCATTTTTGACGTTTTTTGAGGAACGTGTCCATGACGCAACGTATCAGTGAAGTGGTTAGAAATACCAATGAAACCAAAATTCGAGTTCGTTTAAATCTCGATGGTACTGGTCAAGGCACACTAAACACCGGAGTTCCATTTTTAGACCATATGATTGATCAAATCAAGCGACATGGCTTATTTGATATCGATATTCATTGTGATGGAGACTTGGAGATTGACGATCACCATACTGTAGAAGACTGCGGTATCACGCTTGGACAAGCTTTTGCACAAGCTTTAGGTGATAAAAAAGGTTTACGTCGTTATGGACATTTTTATGCCCCATTAGACGAAGCTTTATCTCGTGTGGTTGTAGATTTGTCTGGTCGTCCGGGTTTATTTATGGATATTCCATTTACCCGCGCACGCATCGGTACCTTTGACGTAGACTTATTTTCCGAGTTTTTCCAAGGTTTCGTAAACCATGCGCTTATGACCTTACATATTGATAACTTGAAAGGTAAAAATAGCCACCATCAAATCGAGAGTGTATTTAAAGCACTAGCTCGTGCTTTGCGTATGGCATGTGAAATTGATCCACGTGCTGAAAACACGATTGCATCGACAAAAGGTAGCCTCTAATGACACGTATCGCGTTACTTGATTATGGCATGGGCAATCTACACTCAGCTGCTAAAGCACTTGAGCATGTAGGCGCTACAGTCGATGTAACTAACGACCCAAAATTAATTGCACAAGCCGACAAAATTGTTTTTCCGGGTGTGGGAGCAATGCGTGACTGTATGCAAGGCATGCGTGAAGCAGGTATTGATGAAGTCGTACGCAACGCTGCTTTTAATAAGCCAGTTCTTGCAATTTGTGTAGGCATGCAAGCGCTTCTACAAAGCTCTGAAGAAAATGGCGGTGTAGATGCCTTAGGTATTTTTGAAGGTGTTGTCAAACACTTCCCTCAAATGGAGGGCTTAAAAGTCCCACACATGGGCTGGAACCAAGTTCACCAAATGGACCCAAGCCATCCAATGTGGAACAACATTGATCAAGATGCTCGCTTCTACTTTGTACACAGCTATTATGTTGAACCTAAAGATGAAAATCTTGTAGCTGCAACATGCGAATACGGAGTGAACTTCTGTACGGCAATTCACAAAGATAATTTATTTGCGACTCAATTCCACCCAGAGAAAAGTCACACTGCAGGTTTACAGTTACTTAAAAACTTTGTGGAATGGAATATTTAATTTCACAAAAGCTTTAAACAGATCAGGTCTAGATGGCCTGATCTGTTTTTTTATTTATAATAATAACCAATCATTTATAGAATGATATTTTATTCAACAAAATATTGAATATTCATACTTTTAAATAAAACCAAATGAACAGGATAAACACAATGAATTCACCTTTTGAAAATCAGCCACTTCAGCAAGACTCGCCCTTTAAGGCAAATGGACGTTTTGGACGACTCTCTTATGCTGCTTGGACCTTCCTATTTACGTTAACCCTCGCTGCTGCTGTTCTACTTATTATTTTTACTTTCGGTCTTACACAAAATGAGGGCACCCCAGGTTTTACTGCGCCGGGCATCATCGCTATTGCCATTCTCTATATCGTTGGTATTTATATTAGCTTCGTATTTACTATTCGCCGTTTGCATGACCGTAATAATACAGGTTGGTTATCTTTACTCATGCTCGTACCTGTCGTGAACATTGGCCTTGCCGTTTATTTATTTTGTGCAAAAGGAACTGAAGGCCCTAATGATTATGGACCGAAGCGTCCAACACCAACTTGGGAACGTGTTTTAGGCTGGATTTATATTGCACTTATTCCGCTTGCAGTCATTTTTGCTATTGTTGCCACAATCATGGCTCCTACCTATGAAGGCTATGTTGAAAAAAGCGAGAGCGTTATCATTGGGTCCCCATCTCAGTCTCAATAATTTTTAAAGTTTCCTAAAGCCTAGTTCTCTAGGCTTTATTCATATATAAAGGGAATAGCTCAATTTATTTGTACGCTGTGAAATATGTCCGAAGCCCCGTCTCTCCTTGATAAAGCCTCTATTCAGCAGCTTCCACTTTTTAAAAATCTTAACCACCAAAATATTGTGGTGATTGAAAATATTGAGCAATGCAAAACGATTGAAGAAGAATTAAAAGCAGCGATCTTTTTAGGATTTGATTCTGAATCTAAACCGACATTTCGAGTGGGCGAAGTCTCGACAGGTCCACACTTAATTCAACTTGCCACTGAACATAAAGCCTATTTATTTCATGTAAATTCATCGACTTTAAAATTTTTACAACCTATTTTGTCCAATCCAAAACAAATTAAAGTCGGCTTTGGTCTTAAAAATGATAAGCACATTTTTCATAAAAAAGGCATAGAGCTAGAAAGCAGTATTGACCTCGCCAAAAGTTTTAGTCACTTTGGTTTTAAACACCAAATGGGTGTACAAAAAGCTGTAGCACTATTGTTTGGACAGTATCTTCCAAAGTCAAAGAAAGTCGGAACATCAAATTGGGCGCAAAAACCACTTAACTCACAGCAGATTAGTTATGCAGCCGCTGATGCTTATGCAGCTCTACTGGTATTTTTAGAGCTGCGTAAACAAAACCTATTACCGGCTCACATTTCACAAACGATTCAAACCGCACTTCATGCGTAAAGTTATAAAAGTCTTTTCTAAGGCTTAGCGATTGATCAATACTTTGCTAAGATGTGCACAATTTCATAAACATGATGAAGCAAGGAGCGAAAGCATGCTAATCATTCCAGCAATTGACCTGAAAGATGGTAAATGTGTGCGTTTAAAACAAGGGCGTATGGAAGACGATACCGTTTTCTCTGACGATCCGGTTGCAACTGCCCAGCATTGGGTAAATGAAGGCGCACGTCGTTTGCATTTGGTCGATTTGAATGGTGCTTTCGCAGGTACGCCTATCCATAAACCTGTTGTTGAAGCGATTGCTAAAGCTCAGCCAGAATTACCAATTCAAATTGGTGGTGGTATTCGCTCATTAGAAACAATTGAACACTACTTAGAAGCTGGCGTGACTTTTGTCATTATCGGGACTAAAGCAGTTCAAGAGCCAGAATTTGTAGAAGAAGCTTGTAAACGCTTTGCAGGTCACATCATTGTTGGTATTGATGCCATGAATGGTATGGTTGCAACTGACGGTTGGGCTAATGTTACTGACGTAAAAGCAACTGACTTAGCAAAACGCTTTGCAGATGCTGGTGTGTCTAGCATTGTTTATACAGATATTGCACGTGACGGCATGATGCAAGGTGTAAACGTTGAGCAAACTGTCAACTTGGCTCAATACTCAGGTTTACCAGTGATTGCTTCAGGTGGGGTAACTAATCTTGATGATGTTCGTAACTTAAAAGGCAAGCCAGGCATTTTAGGTGCGATTACAGGCCGCGCAATTTATGAAGGTACTTTAAATCTTCGTGAAGCTCAGCTTTTATTAGATGAAAACCGTCTTTAATTTTTAAGATGTAAAAAAGAGCCGCTTTAGGCTCTTTTTTTACAATATTTAATTTAATAACTTTTCTAAATCAATCACCTCATCTGCAATCTCCATTGCATAAGGTGAATGCGTAATCATAACCACAGATGGAACGACTTGCTGAATATATGCAAGTATATCTTTTGCAGTATCTAGGTCTAAAGCTGCGGTCGGTTCATCTAATATAATGAGTTGTGGGCGTGCTAATAGACCTCGAAGGATACAAATCCTTTGCTTTTCTCCCCCTGAAAAATTCTTATAAATTTCAATGAGATCATCATCGAGTGTTAGCCCATGCTTTTTCAAAATATGTAACAGCTTAAACTGATCAAGCATCTGAAGTAAGTAAGAATCTTCATATATATGCTGAGAGTTATAAACCAAATTTTCTCTTAAAGAATAAGGGAAAATAACAGGTTGCTGGGCAACATAGACCACTTCATCAAAAATATGCTTAGAAAAATTATGACTAATATCGATATTTTTATAAAAAAGCTGCCCTGACTGAATTTGATATACCCCCATTAAATAATTCATCAGAGAAGTTTTACCTAGCCCTGTTTGGCCAATCACGACATACGTTTTATTAGCCAAGATTGTTAAATTAAAATGATCTACTGCCCTTTTTCCTAACAAAAATTTAGCATTTGTAAATTGGAATAAGACTTCAGAATGTTGAATGGTAGATGATGTATATTGCTCTTTCTTGAGATTAAAATACTGTCGGTATTTTGCTAAAGCCACAAAGTTGCCATTTAACCGCATCAAACTTTGGGAAACAGCCAAAAATGGATTGGTGAGTTGAATAATATAAGTACTTATCAATACGAAAGCCCCAGCTGTCAATTGCTTGTCAGTTGAAAGAAATACGGTAAATAACATAAAAATAAGTAAGAATAGAAAGATCATAAACAACTGAGAAATCATCAATAATCCTATTTTCTTATTCCTATCTTTTGCAGTTTTGATATATAAATTTAGAGTGTCATTAAATTTTGATAACTGAAACGGCACTGCATTTTTTACTTTAATTTCATAGGAGTTAGATATTTGATGTATTAAATGACTATTCACTAAATTGTCTTTTTCATACATGGCATCGAATAGTGAACTACTTCTTTTATTTATATGA
Source organism: Acinetobacter sp. 766875 (assembly GCF_000582055.1). Lineage (NCBI taxonomy): Bacteria > Pseudomonadati > Pseudomonadota > Gammaproteobacteria > Moraxellales > Moraxellaceae > Acinetobacter > Acinetobacter sp. 766875. Next base: position 25,898 of record NZ_JEXX01000020.1, read on the forward strand.
AAAGAAACAATAAAAATAATAATAGCGACCAATAAAAAGCTAATACTGAAAAGTAAACTAATGGTTGTAAACAAAACCGCAAAAATCATCACCAATTGAAAAATAATTGGTCCTAAATAAAAAGTTAACGTTAAATTAATCTCACCAAAAGCAGTACTTCCTCTTTCAAGATCACTCATTACTGTTCCAGCCTCAATTTGATCTTGTGCATCTTTTTTAAGATTTAAATAATTTTTCAATCCTGCAGAAATTAATGATCCTTTGAAATCGACCATCAAATAAGCCCCAAAAATATTTTGTGTCCAATGGCATAACTCATTGACTAACCATGCGGTCGCGTAGGCAACTACAAGTAGATATAAAAAATTAAATGGGAGTTGAATATTGAGTAAAAAATTATATTCGTGTGCAGAATAATCGATAATAATTTTTAGCAAGTATGGCAATAAAGTCGTAAAAAATGCCGCAAATACCACTAATAAAAACATAAGAAACATACTACTTCTTTGTTTCTTATAGTTTTCTTTAGAAATATTCCATATAAATTTATAGTTCTGAATATCTTGCGAACTTAATAAAAACTTCATTTATCTATCTTTTTTCTATTAAAACGAGTTAAAAATAATTTCATTACATAAGAAATATCATAACTTGTCTTATTTATTGTTCTTCATGTTTTTTGTTTAAAATTAGATTTTCAAATTTTTAAATAAGATAAATTCACTATATAAAACCAAATTCTTCATATAATTTTGAAAAGACTTTAAAGTTAATACACCACATTACGAATAAATTTAAGCACTTGATTACCACTATTAATATAAGTGTAAGTTACTGAACTGGCATATATAATTGAAGAACCGGCAGCTATGGTTTTTGAGCTATCTGCAAATTGTATGCTTAGCTCACCTTCTAATACATAAATAAGCTCTTGCCACCCTTCTGGGTCTGCTTCAGCAATATAAGACTCCCCTACTGCCAATGACCACGTCCAAAGCTCAACTTGGCTGTGGGATGGAACTGAAGCCAGTAAAGTTGCTTTGCTTTCTTCTTTTTCGCCTTGCCAAGCAAGTACATTAACCAAGGCATGTTCTTTATGCTCTGGTGCACTTACAATCGTTCTAAAGTTTACGCCCAACACTATCGCAATCGCATCGAGCTTAGCTAGGCTGATATTGACTTGTCCTGTCTCTAAAGCAGCAATAGTACGTCTACTTACACCCGCCTGATCTGCCAATTCCTGTTGGCTTAAACCACGCTCATCTCTTAATGAACGAATATTTGTGCCTACGTGCTGTAAAACGGTACTCGACTGGCTCATAGAATAGGTTAGCAAAGAAAATTTGAGCAATATATTGCACAAAACAGAAGAATAGCGCAATATGTGCAGTATATTGCACAATTCATTCTAATTTTGAGTATGTCACCAATTTCTTTGAGTTCAAGCAAAGCCCCACAGTTAGCACTCGTTTTGATTACTATGATTTGGGGCGGAACATTTCTTACAGTGCAATATGCACTGAATTTTACATCGCCTATGTTTTTTGTAGGCTGCCGCTTTGCTGTAGCAGCACTAACGTTATTGCTTATTTCATTCAAAAGCATGAAAGGCGTTACGTTAAAAGACTTAGGTGCTGGTAGTGTGATTGGTCTAGTGATTGTGGGCGGCTATGGAACTCAAACAATTGGCCTGCAAACCATTCCGAGTAGTGAATCGGCTTTTTTAACGGCGCTTTATGTTCCGCTTGTTCCTATTTTAATGTGGCTCATCTTTAGAAAGACACCACATGTCATGACTTGGGTGGGAGCAGCTCTAGCTTTTACTGGTCTTGTTTTATTGACAGGGAATGGTTTTGAGCAAATTTCATTAAGTTTTGGGCAGCTTTTAACAGTACTTGGCTCAGTTGCGATTGCTTTAGAAATTATTTTTATTAGTTATTTTGCTGGAAAGGTAAATTTGCGCCGTGTGACCATTATTCAACTTGCTGTCGCGTCTCTACTTTCGTTTGCCGTTATGCCTGTGGTGGGCGAGCAGACGATTCCAGCATTTTCATGGCCGCTTGTACTCCTTGCTGTTACATTAGGTTTAGCAAGTGCACTGATTCAATTTGTGATGAACTGGGCTCAGCGTATGGTTGACCCTTCACGTGCCGCGATTATTTATGCAGGAGAACCTGTTTGGGCGGGGGTTATTGGCCGAATCGCAGGTGAGCGTTTACCACTGATTGCCCTTTTTGGCGGTGCTTTAGTGGTCTTAGGTGTTTTAGTCAGTGAGCTAAAACTTAAGCTACCGCTTAAGAAAAATAAAAGAGTTCGAGAATAAAAAAGAGAGCTTAACGCTCTCTTTTTTATTTATTAAGGTTGGTACATCGGGCGGTTATCATTTAACGCAATCAAGCCGCGAATGGCACGATATACAATCCAGATCCATGCCGCGGCAATGACACCTACACAGAATACGGTTGAAGAGATCGCAACGCCTGCAAATAGATCGGTATTTTCGCCTGTAAAGAACAAGAAAATAAACGGCAAAAAGGCAATAATATTCCAAGCCAAATACCACCAGAATGTTCTGATTTGCCATGTAAAGTGGCTCGCAAAAATTGAACCTTGTACATCAGAACGTTTTACGTAGTTAATAATTAAAGCAATAATCGCAAGTAAGCCGCCTGTAAAAATGGCAACAATATAAAGTACATACAAAATAAGTGTTAAAGTACGATTTGGATCTTGGTCGATAGAACTATTCATTTTTATACCTCTCAAGTGTAATAAAACAATTTACTTTTATGATCCCCGCAAAACGTTTAAAGGAGAAATTAGCCACAAAATCAAAAGTAAATGAAAGAATATGGTACAAAAATAAATCTTACGAAATGGTTGTTTTTGTGTTTTATGTCTCAGTTTTTGTTGTGCCCACCACGCAGCTGGCCAGCCTCCTAAAAAACTTACAATGTGCAAAGTCTGTTCAGGAACACGGCGATTGCCTAGTTGTGCAGCCTCTTTATCTTGTGAATATAGCCAATAACTTAAGACATTCATCATTAGGATAAACAATAAAGTATAAGCTGGCAGAACATGGATAAAGCTCATAATGCCCATTAAAACAAAATAAAATACGATCCCCATTTGCATAGCAGACCATGGTTTTGCTTGAAATGAAGATTCTGTTTTTGTTGACTTAGAAGCTTTACGAGTTTGAGATGCTTTTAAATAGGTGACTTGCTGGGCACGAAAACGGCCTCGTTCATCCAAAATGACCAAATATTCTAGTGCACAGCCAATAATTGGCCGAGGACCGGGGCGTGCAAAATCTTTGATATGCAAAAAGACTCGCTCTTTTTCAGCATCGTCCGGCTGAATAAAGCCATAACCTTTTTCGTCGAACCATTCGACTAAACGCCCCTGATCTCGCATCTTTATTCCTTTTATGCTTTTACATGACTTAAACGGTCTTGCATCATTGCTCGCATTTCTTGCGGATCTTTTTGCAAAATGTCGTCGCCTGTACGTCCTTCTTCTTTATTTTTTTGAGCAACTTGCAAACGCATTGACCAGAAACGGCATGCTGCCATTGCTAAGAATACATCTAAACACTCAATTTCATCTGAAGTAAGCACACGAATCTTTTGGTATGCCGCTAAGTAAGCTGCCACTTTGTCTGAGTTTAAATGCGCTGCTGGATATTCGGTACAAAAATCATTGATGGTAATCGCAATATCAAACAGCAATTCATCTTGATTTAACTCGTAAAAGTCTAAAATACCTTGTAATTGATCACCTTCAAACAATGTATTGTCGCGGAATAAATCTGAATGAATAAAACCTGTTGGTCGGTTTGAATACTGTGCTGTTTTTGCATTAAACGCTTGATAGACCTGCTCAAGCAAAGCTTGGTCATCTTGAGTCATATTTGGCTTAAGCTGCTCTGCAACGCCTGTCCAGTATTGATGATCGCGTCGATATTCACGCTCAAGCGGAAAATCTTGTAAAGCCACATGCAGTTTCGCTTGTGCATCTGCAATTGCCGCAACTTGGGCTACTGTGGTTTGCATGGGATGGTGACCCATAAGACGTGGTGCAATCTGTGCAGGCTTTTCTGCAATAACGTGAACCGCTTGGCCGCTATGTTTTAACGGCACGGCAACGGGTACATCATGAGTTCCTAATTGTTCAAGTACAGGAATAAGTTCACCTGCCCCTTTGGCATCTAACTCTTCAAACACGGTAAGTACATATTGTTTGCGGTTTACATCAACCAGAAAATAATTGGTGTTTTGAATACCTCCCTGAATTGGGTTCAGCTCCAACACCTCTAATCCATAAGGTGCAGCAAAGGTGCGAACTTCATCTAAACTCAACGGGGTATAAACCGACATGGAAAACCTGCAAAAAACATCTGTGAAGTTTGATAGAATACCTCTTCCCTCCATGAAGGTGTAGCGCCTGTGTAGGAACTTTCACCAACGGCGATTATTTTTGGAAAAAGCTATGCTTGCTAAACGTATTATTCCTTGCCTAGACGTTGATAACGGACGCGTAGTTAAAGGCGTTCAATTCCTCGATATTCGTGATGCGGGCGACCCTGTTGAAGTGGCACGTCGCTATAACGAACAAGGTGCAGACGAAATTACTTTCTTAGACATTACCGCTACACATCATGGACGCGATACCACTTACCGTACTGTTGAACGTATGGCCGAGACTGTATTTGTGCCATTAACTGTCGGTGGTGGTGTACGTAAGGTTGAAGATATTCGTGCGTTATTAAATGCAGGTGCAGATAAAGTGAGTATTAACTCGGCTGCCGTATTTAACCCTGAATTTGTTCAAGAAGCTTCTCAGCACTTTGGCGCACAATGTATTGTAGTTGCGATTGATGCCAAAAAAACTGGCGACAACAAATGGGAAATCTTTACTCATGGTGGCCGTAAACCAACTGGTATTGATGCCATTGAATGGGCTGTAAAAATGGCTGACTACGGTGCGGGTGAGTTGCTGATTACTAGTATGGACGCCGACGGTACTAAAGCAGGTTACGATATTGCTTTAATGCGTGCCATTAATGACCGCGTGACCATTCCAACGATTGCCTCAGGCGGTGTAGGTAACTTACAACACCTTGCAGACGGTATTTTACAAGGTGGTGCCGATGCAGTATTGGCAGCAAGTATTTTCCACTTTGGCCAATATACGATTCCAGAAGCTAAACAATATTTGGCTGAACAAGGTATCGAAATGCGCTTGTAAGTTTATTTATATTTAAAGGGGCAATATGCCCCTTTAATTTTTTATGCAGCACCCTCTATTGCATTTACATCACTAACGAGTTTAGGCTGTTCTTTTTTCTCGACCCATTTTGCTGGAAAGATTTTTTCTACAACTTGAGAGAGTGGCCTAGCAAGCGCAGTAGGTAACCTTATCCCCAAAGGATTTTGTTCTTTTAAATCTGCCGAAGACACCACACGTGTTCCCATCACATAGTCAAACCAAGGTTTGGTCACACACCAATTGGCATCTTGATTAGAGTTCATATGGTGGTCGTAATGCCACGGAATTTTACGCTTTGCCCAGTCAGGCTCTAAATGTGCACGGCGATGAATATAATAATAATTACCAGCACTGTACCAAGCTGCAAGTGCCATGCCTTTTGAAAACGGGTAGAAAATTGCACTTGAAACGGTTGCCACCACGGCAAGTGAAATTAACTCATTTTTGGTTCGCCAGTTTCCAACGCCCTCAACATAACAATCATCATGAAACTGTTGTTTACGGACTTCACGATGATGTGCCCAATGCGACTCCATACTTTTCGGCACTGGGCTATAGCGCGGTTGTCCAGCACGGTGCACACCATGCAAAATATATTTGTGTGCCACCCATTCAAATGCATTGGCAACTGCAATTCCGGCAATAAACCCTTTTAACATCGCTTTACTCCTTTTTCTTTTTATTCAGCATATAAAATTCGTTATGCTAGGTATTGACCAGAATTTATGGTTTCATTGACAAATCACGACAAGAAAGAGGTGGTTAGGGATGCCACAACTAAAAAATTATACAGGCTCGGTATATGGAGGACTGGGGCATCTTTTAAAGGCTTATTGCGAAGCCAATGAGTTAACTATTCCAGAACAATTAGAACAAATCCAAAATCTGGAACGCTTTGACTATGTGGTTTGGCGCGACCTATTAGAAGTTATTTATAAACTGGGCCCAAAGCCGGGTTTAGGGCTAGAAATTGCCAAATATGTACAACCCAAACATTTAGGCATTATTGCCTACCTTGCTCTTTCTTGCGATAACTTAGGTGAAGCCTTAATTCGTTACCATGACTTTCACCGTCTGATTTATGACGGGAGCCCATTAGTGGTTGAGCTACAAGGGCGGTATGGTTCTATTCGTTGGGAGGCACCAGAGTTACACCCTACCCAGCTTACCGATGAAATCGCAATTGCACTGGTGATTCAATTCTTACGTCTTTTTATGTCTCATGAAGATGTGCAGTTACATGAAGTGCGTTTCTTAAATGCGGCCCCTAAAAATATCAGAGTTTACGAGCAGTATTTTCAATGTCCCGTCCGTTTTAGCCAGCCCCGTACAGAGTTACTTATACCCATTACCGAAATTCATAAACCGCTTAGCAGCGCAGACCACACATTACAGCAACTATTGGTTCAGCAAGCCCAAGCACTTTTAGAACAGTTACCCAATTCGACCCAACTCGATCAGCGTTTACAGCATTCAATTTTGACTGGTCTGCAAAAGAATCAGTATCAAATTGAATATATTGCAGCTCAATTAGGCCTATCGGTTCGACAGCTCCAAAGACATTTACAACAACAAAACACCACCTTTCAAGAGCGCGTTCAACAAGTGCGTTTTATGCTAGCAACCGAATATTTAAAAGACCCGCATTTGAGCTTACAAGAGATTGCGCTTTTACTTTGTTATTCAGAACAAAGTGCCTTCCAAAGAGCATTTAAACATTGGACCAAACAAACACCACAACAGTGGAGAGATCAATTTTTAAACAAAGAATAACCAACCAAAACTTACAAATCTTTTCTTGATTAAAACAACACTGAAAACAAAAATTTCATATAGTCACATGCTTAATTTTTTGTGACATATTTCACATTAATTAAAAAATAGATCAATAGATGAGTAATCACAATGAATAAATATTTTGCTGAATTCCTAGGTACGTTTTGGCTAGTCTTTGGTGGTTGTGGTAGCGCAGTGTTAGCCGCAGCTTTCCCTGAACTTGGTATTGGCTTTGCAGGTGTAGCCCTTGCCTTTGGTTTAACCGTACTCACTGGTGCCTATGCTCTAGGGCATATCTCTGGTGGACATTTTAACCCCGCGGTCAGTGTCGGTCTTTGGGTCGGTGGCCGTTTCGATGTTAAAGATTTAATTCCATATATTGTTGCGCAAGTGGTTGGTGCGACTGCTGCTGCATTTGTTCTTTATATTATCGCTCAAGGTCAAGCTGGCTTTACTGGTGTGGGCGGTTTTGCAACCAATGGTTTTGGTGATTTATCGCCAAATAAATTTGGTTTAGGTTCTGCTTTTATTATTGAAGTGGTACTTACTGCGTTCTTCTTGATTGTTATTTTAGGATCAACACATGGTCGTGCGCCTGCTGGTTTTGCACCTATTGCGATTGGTCTTGCATTAACGCTTATTCACTTAATCAGTATTCCGGTTACAAACACTTCTGTGAACCCTGCACGTAGTACAGGTGTTGCATTCTTTGCTCAAACTGGTGCTTTAAGTCAGCTGTGGTTGTTCTGGGTAGCGCCGATTTTAGGTGCTGTGATTGGTGCAATTATTTATAAGGTAGTTGCTGGAGACAAGGATTAATTCTTCATATCTATAGCCTTAATATGCTATCGCGGTGGGGTGACATGGATGTCACCTGTTGAGCAGGGGTACACGGAAGTACCCTCTGATCAACAAAGACTTTTGCTTACTTTTGGTCTTTCAAAAGTAAGAAATGTCTATACAAACTCAATAAGACCTAACGTGGTACTAAAGACTGTATGGCAACATGACTATGCTAAACATCACACATAAAATGTATAAATTATAAAAACGGATTATTTACTTCTTGTTCAGCTGGACGTTCAATTTTCTCAGGCAATTCTTCTTTTTCCAAAGCTGCAACTACATCATTTAAAAAACTCTGCAATGCCTTTGCCTGCTCTAACCCGACTTTGTCTTTAGTGATTTGCAAATTGCCATAAATGCTCACGCAATCGACATCATTTTCTAATGTTAAATCTTCAATTGAAGAAGACTCAGTACCCTTTTCAAATGGCTTAAACATAGCTGTTGTCTCGTTGTTATATCTTCACAGTGTAATACGACCAATTTAAAAAAAATCAATCAAAATTAAAAGTGCCGACAAAATTAAGAAAGCGCCCATTAAGATATTAAAATATTTCAAACGGTTGCCCTGATTCAGTACTACTGAAAATTTATCACCACATAGTCCCCAAAAGAACAAGCATGCATAGCATGTGAAGAAATAAATAATAATAAAGATCGGCAACGCCTGCGGGTTTTCAATGCTAGTAAACATGGTAATACCCGACACACAAGCCAACCACGCTTTTGGGTTAAGCCACTGTAATAAGAAACCATCTTTAAAATTGGGAATAAGCATGTGCCCTACAGGTGCACTTGAAATTGAAATATTGGCAGCAGAAAGAATAATTTTTATGCCGATATAGCAAACAAAGAGCGTTCCACAAACTGCAAGAATTTTTAAGACAACTGGAAACTGAGTTAATACACTTTGAAGGCCAAAAGCCATAAAAATCAAAAGTAAGGTAAAGCCAATGGTGGCACCTGAAATATAGGGAAGTGATCTTTTTAAACCATGATTTAAGCTGGTCGATAAAATGACTGTATTGACGGGTCCGGGTGTAATCGACATTGCAAAAGAAAAAAGAAACATCGAGGCAAACATTGTTATTATCCTTATTCGAATAAACAGATGAACATACAGATCTGTCTGTTCATCTTATTGTATCGATTCAGGCTTCACAACAGTGCTAGAAGCGTCTTATTTCATTATCTGCAAGAAATAGTTCACCAAGGCTTCAACCAATTGTTTCACAATGGCATTTCTAGTTTCTTCATCAATACTTGGAACTTTTGCTTCCATCGGTTCAGAAGAGCCAGTTTTTTGCTTTTTAAATTGGTCTTGTAACGCTTGAATTTGTTCTGCGCTTAGGTCTTGTTCGCACTGACTTTCACCATCCCAATGCAAATAGTCGAGCTTTTGGTTAGGTTTAACTTGGCTAGCAGTTAACGGTAAGCGATAAACGTTACGTTTTTGCTGTTCTGTAAGCTGTGGAAATAAGTTAATACCAAGCTTTTCTTCTATATAACAAACACTCACTACCTTCACTTGCTGCGAGTTATTATTAGGTGCGTAGTAAGCCCCAATAGCGCCAGTTTTTGGCATATACACCGCTTTATAAACTGCGGTTGGTACAATCACACCCTGTCCAATCGTTTTGAGACGTTTACCCTCAAAAACAGGTCCTGTCACGACATATACATCTTGTTTTTGCTTGGTGACAATGGCACGGGTTGCTTCTTCAAGTTTACGCCAGACTTCTTGGTTATTTTTAGGCGCTTGCGGCACCATGTTGCTGAGCGAGAAACTATCAGACTGTGATTCTTTATTTGGCATATCGCCATTTGGTGCCATATGACCACGGTCATACCCTGAACCACGGTAGTCACTTAAAAGTGCCCGATGCTTTTGAGGAACACGTGTTTCTTCGTGGAAGTTATCTTCACGTTTAATTTTGACACTTAAACGTTCTGCATCTAAATGCTCGGCCGACCATAATGGTGTTTTAGAAATGCCAGAATAGAGGACATTAAAACCGTTAAAGCACAGTGGATAACTGTCTTTTTTTAAACTTTCTTTGTTTAAAGCAGGAGGAATTTCGCGATAAAACTGATTGAGACAAGTCGAGTTGGTACTTAAGGGCGAAAACCACTGTGAAATCTTTTCACTTCCAAAAGCAATTGCAAAACTTCCAGCAGCAACACAAGCAAGAATAATCTTGCCAAAATGCTGACTTAGAGAGAATGAATTTGTACCTGTACTACGTTTTTTACTTACCATGTTTCTATCAATACCACTGTCCATATGCAGCTTAACAATCCTGCTTTTTTAAGTATATCGCTTAACTTTCAAATGGTTAAAACATGGTCATCTTTTTTGTAACTCTATTTCTTGTTCGGTAACAGTTTGTTGGCCTTGTGAGGAACTTTCACTATTGAATTGGGTTAATTGCGTATCTTTCATTGAAAACGACCAATCGCTTATGACATGGTTAGCTCCACAAATTTGGATAAAAATATAAACGGAGTCCATTTAATGATCCATTCAAAGATTATTGGTATTGGCGTAATTGCTGGACTGTGCAGTATGGCAGCCTTAGCTGAACCTGCGGTCCAACCCGGTGAGACTTTAGAAAGTTTATCTAAAGTAAAAGTGACTACAACCGTCAATGGCCAACCTGGCTCTATTAGTGATTTAGTTAAAAGTGGTCAAGTACAACCTGTTTCTGCTGCCCCTACAGGTACTGCTCCTACAGGTGCTCCTATTCCAGCCGATGTACCGCCGGTCCCTCCTGCAGATGTACCACCAGCACCTCCTGCTGGCGCTGAAATGGCTGCTCCGGCACCACAAGACCCAAATACACCGCCACCACCGGCTAACCCGAACCAGTCAGCAGACCCAATGGCAAAAGATGGTGCATTGCCAGCAGATGCACCTATGCCACAAGCTCAATAATCAGAGCCATAAAAAACCAAGACTTATGTCTTGGTTTTTTATTACATCAAATTTCTATATTTCGATTTGACTACCTAACTCCACCACACGGTTGGTTGGAATTTGATAGAAGTCACTCACCGGACTGGTATTACGCTGCATCGAAATAAACAGTTTTTCTCTCCACGGCGACATACCATCACCCACCGAGTGAACAATACGATCGCGCGAAATAAAGAAGCTGATATGCATTAAGTCATATTCAAGACCTAACTGCTCATAAGCTTGCATAAGCGCTTTCGGTACATTCATTTCATCTTTAAAGCCGTAGAAAATTTTAATACGGTAGAAATGTTCAGCTAAAGCTTCTGTTGTAATACGCTCTTCTGGTACAACAAAAGGTACATCTTCAATCACCACAGTGACCAAGATATTACGCTGATGCAGCACTTTGTTGTGCTTAATGTTATGTAGCATGGCATGCGGTACAACGTTTGGCGTACCTGTCATAAACACGGCATCACCCGGTACCCAGTGCACGCTATTACCAATACTTTTTACAAACAAATCGAGCGACAAAGTATCGTGTTCAAGCTTAGCAAAAGTAAGCTCACGGCCACGTTTCCATGTCATTAAGATGGTGACTGCAATACCACCAATGAGTAATGGCACCCAACCGCCTGACAACACTTTAAGTGAAGTTGCTGCGACTAAAACCGACTCTAAAATAAAGAATGGAATAATCAGTAACACCACTTTTGGCCAGCTCCATTTCCACGCTGAGTAGATAAAGATGGAAACCAAAATCGTGTCACACAGCATGGTTAAGGTCACTGCTAAACCATAAGCACTTGCCAAGTTTGAGCTGGTTTTGAAAATCAGAATTAAGATAATAATTGCGATTAAAAGTAACCAGTTTAAGAACGGCACATAGATCTGACCTTCTTCAGACTCAGAAGTATGTTTAATACTTAAACGCGGTAAATAACCCAATTGAATCGCTTGGCGAGCAAGAGAGAACACCCCAGAAATTACAGCTTGAGAGGCAATCACTGTTGCCATGGTCGCCATAATAATCATTGGGTAAAGTGCCCACTGTGGCACCAGTAGATAGAACGGGTTTTCAATTGCCGCAGGGTCACGAAGTAATAATGCGCCTTGTCCTGCATAGTTTAAAACCAAGCATGGCAACACCACAAAAAACCACGCAAGACGAATCGGAACAGGTCCAAAATGCCCCATGTCGGCATAGAGTGCTTCACCACCTGTTACTGTTAACACCACAGCACCCATCACAAAAAACGTCATGACTGGATGATGGTAGATAAACTGAATTGCCCAATGTGGACTAAACATGCCGAGTACAATCGGTGTTTGAATGACGCTATGAAGGCCTAATGCACCTAAAGAGATAAACCACACAAGCGTAATTGGACCAAAGAACTTACCTACAAAGGCCGTACCATGTTTTTGAACTAAAAATAGCGTCACAATAATGGCAATCGCAATTGGCATAATGAACGGGTCAAAAACGTTGGTTGCAATAGACAACCCTTCGACCGCAGACAATACCGAAATGGCTGGGGTAATAATACCGTCACCAAAGAACAGTGATGCCCCAATAAAACCAATCGCAATCATGTAGATTTTTTTGTTGTCGGCAATTTTTGCTTTACGCAAATTCAATGCAAGTAAGGCCATAATACCGCCTTCCCCATTGTTATCTGCACGCATGACAATGGCGACATACTTGATGCTGATAATCAGCATTAAGCACCAAAAAATAATGGATAAAATTCCTAATACGTTTTCAGGCTGAATTCCCAAACCATGGGCAGCATGGAAGGACTCTTTCAAGGCATAGAGCGGACTTGTTCCGATGTCTCCAAAGACCACCCCAAGAGCTGCCAAAGCCGTGGCAGGCAAGGTCGCTTTTTTGGCCGTATTTTGCATTGTGTAATTAAACCAATATGATTTTTAGCGCAATCTTATCACCTCTATTATTTTTTTTCTGTAATGCTCGTCTTAAATCTTGGCAGAACCTAATTTTTTAGTTACTATCGCACGCCTTGGTGAGGTGTCCGAGTGGCTGAAGGAGCACGCCTGGAAAGTGTGTATACGTTTGCGCGTATCGAGGGTTCGAATCCCTCTCTCACCGCCAGAATTCAAATTTAAAGAAGCTTAAACTTAATTGGTTTAGGCTTTTTTATTGGCTCAAATATTAAAAATAGCCAAAAAATATTGATAATTTTATATCCATCACAACGCCTAAATTTAAGTAAATATTTAAATTCAATGCAGAATCTTATTTCTTTAGCTAAAAAAAGCCTGCTCGAGCATAGTCACTTAAACCTGCCTTTTGCGGTCTATTCAGCTTACCAAGAGCAAAAAATCACAAACGTTCCGATTTCTAAGCCTTTACTCATAATTGTATTAAGTGGATACAAAGAACTTGGAAAAACTGAAAATATTAACTGTGATGCAGGTTCTTTTATTTTTTTAGCCAACAGCTCCAGCATTGATATGCGTAATATTCCAGATCAAGAAGAATATTTCGCTCTTCTTATCGAGTTTGATTTTGAAGATTTTAATGACTTGCCTCAAAACGCGGGGACTTCTCAGAACTATGTTCAAGGCCAGCTTAATTCTCTTTTAGAAAGTGCCCTACATCAGTTTATAGACTTCTCTTTAGTTGCCCCTCCTTCTGCGTTTAAATTTAGAAAAAGAGAACTTCTAGAACTTATTTATTATTCGGGTTATACCGACATTGCTAAACTCAACATGAATACAAGCTTGAGCGAAAAAGTTCAGGCCTTTATTTCTGATCATTTGTCTACTGAACTCACCGCTGAATTTATCGCGGCTCAACTTTTTATGAGTTCATCGACGCTACGAAGAAAACTGAAAAGCGAAGGAAACAGCATTCAGGACATTCGTAATAGAGTACGACTAGGCCATGGACTGCATCTTATTCAAACCACCAATAACAGTATTGGCAATATTGCATTTGAATGTGGCTATCAATCTCAATCTCGATTTACTGAACAATTTAAAAATTTGTTTGGAATTACCCCACGTGAGTTACGCAAAACAAAAATGCTCACTTAGGGCGAATTTATGGCAAATCTGCGTATAAAAAATTTTTAGAAGAAAAATTAAGATCTTTTAGACACTTAAAAAGGTTCTTAAGCAAGCAAATGAAAAAAGTAGCAGTAATTTTATCGGGTTGTGGTTATTTAGATGGTTCTGAAATTAGAGAGTCTGTTTTAACCCTGTTAGCCTTAGATACAGCAAATATTGAATATCAAATTTTTGCACCCGATGAGCCTTTGTTCCATGTTATTGACCATGTAAGCGGTGAAATAAACCTGACTGAGCGAAGAAATGTTTTACAAGAAGCGGCAAGAATTGCCCGAGGTGAAATTTCACTACTGCATAAGCTTGATAAAAATGAATTTGATGGGCTGATTTTGCCGGGTGGCTTTGGCGTCGCAAAAAATTTATCAACTTTTGCCTTTAAAGGCGCAGAGGCACGTGTACATGGTACGGTAGCTTCAATTTTAAAAGCGTTTCATCAGAGCAAAAAACCGATTGGCGCAATTTGTATTTCGCCTGCACTCTTGGCGCTTACATTTGGAGAGTTACACCCAACTATTACGCTAGGGTCTGACCTTAACATGGCTAAGGAAATTGAAAAAACGGGTTCAATTCACCATGTTTGTCAAACCTCAGACTGTGTGGTTGATAAACAAAATTTATTTGTTACGACCCCTGCCTATATGGATGATCAAGCTAACTTAAAAGATATCTATGCAGGTATTACAAGCTTGGTGAATGCCATGACAGCTTTGGCAAATTAAGATGTTTGATAAGGGATAGAAATTACTATCCCTTTATTTGGTTACGTTCTTTGTATAAATCTAATCAACGATAAGTAACTTCGCACCATTTAGGCTAAAAGACTGGTGGGGCTCTGAATTGTCTCCGACTTGATAACTCATGCCTGACGTTAAAGTAAATGTTCGCCCGTCTTTCAATCTACTTTCTAGCTCACCTTCTAGGCAAAATAATATGTGTCCTTTTTCACACCAGTGGTCTGCTAAATAGTTTGCTGAGTACTCGACAAGCCTTACTCTTATTTTATTTCCTTCTTCACCAAAAAATTGGGTTTTCCAATAAGCTTTTCCTGTTTCACCGCTATATTCAGTAACTTCTATTTCTTCCCAATTTGTAATTTGAAATGGAAAAGGCGCGATATTCATAGTTTTTCCAGAGACGTATCATTGTATTTTCAACTTATAGACAAAATTGGTTTTTGCAAACGATTTAAAAATCTATTTCTTAAGGTCCACTGCCTAACTCAGAAAGAAGTCCGTTAGATTTCCCTAATCAACCTTAATCCAAATCGAACACTTCTAATGACTCTACATAAGGCAAAATAAGATATTCATGATGAGATAAATGTTGTTCTAGCTGGTGATGCGTTGTTTGATTGAATTGATAAAAGCTGCTCAACTCATTAAGTAATTGAGGCGTTTTATTTGCATCAAATTTTGGTGTTTTCATAAAGAATAATAAGCTTGCCCCTAAACCCACATACTCTAAGCCATAGTTTTGATCTAAATGCTCAATCAAGCTAAAAGACTCAAACGGGTTCAAATCACAACTAAAATATCCATTGAGGCATGCTGCAAATTTTTGAGTTTCAGTTTGACTATTGACTAACTTTACTTGAATAACATCATCTAAAATTTTTTCGGGTTCAGCATTGATCTGTAGCAGAGTTACTTGATCTTCATCGCTATACTTAAGTTTTTTAGGCAAGTCATTAAAGCCTATATAATTTTCTGGCTTTAATAATTGTTCTATATGATATTGAAGCTCTAAAGATCGAGTATTTTCCCAACTTGCTTCACTGTCATCTTCAACGAGTTCTGTGGTAACAAAATAAAGCCCATCTCCCATTGAAGCATGCATGGACGTGTATTGGCACTGTCCTATATCTTCTAAAAGTAATAATACTTTTTTAGGTAAATTCTTCTGCTTAAGTTCTGAATATAAGTTAATAACATCCTTCCATGAGCTTATTTCACTGATTGTTGCGTAGCATATTAATTCATGAGCATCGTCAGTTATAAGGGAATTTTCTTTTTCTTTAATATCAAGAATAGTCATAAATTTTTAAATTTAATCTATATTTAGCGGACATTTATATCATAAATAAACTGTATATTTAACTTAAAAACTTAATGTAACTTTTTAAAAATCTTCTATATAAGAAGCCCAAACTCTCACGTTTAGGCCTCTCTACCTTAAAACCTTACTCAGACAACGCGAATAACTTCTGAACATACTCAATCGCATTATTTGCTACGTCTTGATGAGTCGGAACGTCGTCATCTTCTGAAGGGTTAGTGTCTAAACCATAAAATGCATGAAGTGGTTGATAGTCCGCTCCAACATATAAAGCAGTGAGCTGAAAAGAACTAAAAACTTGGTCCAACGTAAGTTTATATTCACCCTGCTCTGAATAAATATGTTCTTGGCCACCCGCAGACACAGCCAGCATAAACTTCTTATTTTTAACTTTGTCACCTGTTGAACCATAAGCCCATCCATATGTTAAAACTTCATCAAGCCATTGTTTCAAAAGCGGTGGGCAGTTAAACCAATACACTGGAAATTGAAAAACTAAATTTTCGTGTTCTTCTACAAGCGCTTGTTCTTTGGCAACGTCAATTACGCCATCTGGGTAGGCTTGATAAATTTGGTGGACTGTAAATTGGTCTGGGTATTTTTCTAATTCCTCTACCCATCTTTTATTTACGACTGATTGGTCTATGTGAGGATGGGTAACTATGACTAATGTCTTTTTCATTATAAAAACACTCTTATCGGAAAGTTGATAAATCGATTATAGAAGTGTGCTTTCCTAAATATAAGTACGGTAATTTATGTTATATACTATACTAAAAGATAGTGTAGATTTTTAAAATGACCGAGTGTGTTCCATCAAATACGCCATTAGAAGATACGGGTTTTGGCTACACCCTTTCTTTGATTAATGGCAAATATAAAATGATTATTATGTATTGGCTGTATGAAAAAAATGTCATGCGTTTTAATGAGATGCAACGCTGCATTGGCAATATTTCATTTAGAACACTCAGCAATACACTCAAAGAGTTAGAAAGAGACGAACTTATTATTCGTAAAGAATATCCTCAAATTCCGCCAAAAGTTGAATATCGGCTTTCTGAGAGAGGACAATCTTTAATTCCTTTGTTAGATATGATGTGCCAATGGGGCGAGCAGAATAAGCCGTCTTAGTTTTATAGACTTGAAGTGATACTCAATATGAGAAATGAATTAAGAGAAATTTTTATTAAGGGATGCGACGATAAAATTGAAAAGAAGGGAGACAATGTCGGTCTATCTTTTTATGCGTTTTTTAAAAATAAAAATGACAACCCTGAGTTACTGATGGAAGCAGCGCATTGGTGGATTATGGAGCATAAACTAGATCATTTTGAAAAGGCCGTTAAGATTAAACAGATGGTTTTAAGTGGGCAGTAAAAGTTAGGGCTAGTTGAAAAAGGCTTAAATTTAAATAATTTAAGCCTTTTTATTATTTCAAAAACATTTACTTAACATATGGCCAAATATCAGGATCTGTATATTCTTCATCGATATGATAGCCCTCAGCCTTAGCTTTTCTCTCTTCCTTTTCTCGATATTTTTTATTTTCACTTAATCTCTTTTTAAACGCTTGCTCCAACTCACTAGGTGTCATTTTATCAGAGTCAGGAATTGAGTCTCTTTCATTGTAACGAGCACTTTGAAAGCTAAATCTAAGCATATATTGTTCTTCATTCCGCTCATTCTTAGCTGTTCTTTTTAAACTGATATCTAAAATAATTCCATTAGCGTACAACCTATAACCTAATGATTTTGTTGGGCTGTTGTTTATTATATTTTTCCACTCCTCAAAGCTAAAAATATAACTCGGGTCAATGACATCACGACTTTTCGATAGATGTTTAATATTATCTTCTTTAGCGATACGCGGAGCATCTGTGAAGAAATAGTTTTTCCAACCAGCCTGATTAATACGTTTCATTAAAGCCACATAGCTTTGATAAGCCTGCTCTGGAGTAGCAAACTCTTCTTTTGTGAGACCCGCATCGATATCTAAAACTTGAATACCTTCATTTTTGTCATATTGAGTACCTAATACAGAAAAAACATGCTCAATTAGCAAACTGTTAGGACCATTATCTATAGTTAATTTTCCTAAGTTAGGAGGAGAAAATTGAAGTTCTCTAAAGCTAACGCCAGCTGGGTGATTATCGACATTTCCATCACTATGCTTTGAAAAATCTTGAATACCTTGTTCACCCATATGCAAAGTGTAGGTCTGCTGATTCATAGTCAAATTCTCATTATGTTCTGATGTTGGCTGACAAGCGGAAAGTAATAATCCAAAAATAAAGATTAGGAAATATTGTTTAAATTTTGCCATCATTACTATCTTTCCCTACTTTAAACTCTGCTTTGCTATTTCCCCATCCTGCAATAGTTTCTAATTCTTTTTCTAAAAAGTCTCTTCCTTTATCACTTTGCATTAATCGATGATACTTAGCAGCCGCAACTTTAATCCATTTCATACGACTATCATAAACTTCAACTTGTGTACCCTCTAATGGTTCGCTGTAAACCGTTTCAGGTAATTGGGATAAAACCCCCGCATGACGTCCTTTATACTGTCCTTGTTTATTAGGTTTAACTGCATCGGCCCCATAATCACTAGATAAAACAAGAGTACTATCGGGTAAACCTGTAATACGTTGTAAAGAAGCCTGTTTCTGAACTTTCCACTCTTTCCACACAAGTTCTTGTAAAATATTAAATTGTTCTTGAACAGCAATCGCCATCAGATGGTCAAAAAGATTTTTAGAAGCCGTTTTAAAATTATCGTTTCGAGTTTTTCCTGCTCGCTTAAAAGTATTTTCAATATCAGGTAAATACCCAAAACCCTCTTCTATCTGATCAGTCCATCCTAATTGTTTAATAGCGGATAAGGAGTTGGACCAAGGCAAATTCTCAACTTCTTTTTTAATATGTTTAAAACCAGATACATTTCGGGCTTTCATACAACTTTTAAAGGAGGCTGATGAAGCACTCCACGCATAATGCCATGGTGCAATATCCATAAATAACCATAAATTGCCCTTAGCAAAAGAATGTACAGGATCTCGAATCATAGAACTAATAACAGGGGCTGTTAAAACGCCGCCTACAGCACCAGAAATTACAGGTGCCCACTTATATCCCCATGCAGTCAACCCATGTTTAAAAATAGCAGCTACGGTTTTAGATGCAAATGCCCCAAGCCCCATCCAATAGTAACGACCTCTAAATAATTTAGTTCCTGAAATTTCTTGTTCTAAATAAATTCGTGCATAGACAGAAGCAATACGTCTTGCTCTAGCTTCATAACCAGGTTCAAGTTTGTAATGATTCGCACTTTTAAGATTAGAAACTCTTTTTATAGCTTCTTGTTGATAAATTTCCCAAAAAGTTAAACAATCACATTTAACGGTTTTACAGCTATTTTCCGTAGTATTGGTATTACTGTCCCAATCAAGACTTCCACTCATTTAGCATCACCATCATTATCAGCAGAATCAGCCTCGAAACTTATCCAATTTAAATCCAACTTCAAATTTTCTTGCTTAGAAGAATGAATACGCTTAGACCTCCCTTTGTCATCTGCTTGAGAGATATACTCGTGCTCATCGGTAGAAATTTTATAGTCTACTTTTTTCATAGGCTCGCCAGAGGGTAATAGCATTTGAAACTTCTCGTTATAAGCCTCATAAGCAGGTAATCCTTGTATATTTACTCCGACTTCAGCCCCACCTTTAAATAGATGTTGCCCAGCTTTTACTTCAAACTTTGCTGGAGTAATTAATGTAATACCATTTTTATTAATAATAATCTGAGAACCGCCAGCCATATACAAAACCTTATCTGGTAAAATTTTATTTGTCTTCCTAAAATAGATTCCATGAAGATTAACTTAAAACGCTTAATATTATGACCTTTATTCTTGCTATTCAACTTGAGGATAGTATTGTGATTGCAGCAGATACTCGCAGTACTATACCGCATCAGAATAATGGCTCATATTTATATCAAGATGGTATTCAAAAGCTTTTCCCATGGGAAAACGGTATTATTACAGGAACTGGTGAATTAAACCTTATCCAAAATGTTATATATTCTTTCAATAAAGTTAATAAAAATAGTATTGATGAACTGCCAGACCTATTGAAAGCATCCAAACTAAGACGTGAACAAGAAATCACACACTCACAGTTAGAAATCACAAAATTACTATATTCAACTTATAGAAAAAATGGAGCACAAATTTACTCAATTCAACCTAATAAACTAGAAGAATATGAAGTAATTAGATGCGAGAAAAATGAAATTTTACTATGGACATTTAATCCTAATATTCATCCTATCATTAATGCATTAACAGAACTATATTCCAGCTTAAAACCATTAAAAGTATTTAATAATATGGCTGACTGTATTTATTATTATTTAAACCAAATATCTCCTATTTTTCGTAAACAAGCTCAACATGACTCTATGATGAGCAAAGAATTTAACTTCTTTTTTCAAACCAAAGATGAATATTTTTTTGGAGAATATTTAAATAATGACTCTGGTATACTAAACAATAAAATAAATACTCTTTAAAAATAGGCCCAACTTCCGTCGGGCCTTCCCCCATCACACCCGACTTAGAAAATAATCAATCAGATATTCCCTTTCATCAGTTTGATTTGAGCTTAAAAGCTGAACCATCGCGCCATCGACCACAAATAAAAACATATGCGCATCTTCAACTGTAGCGGCAGGGTTTACAGTTAAAAGTAGTTTATGAATTTCCTGAATAAGCCAATTTCGATAATCAACCACCACTTTATAAGCCGACGGATAATGCTTTTCTATTTCAAAAATTGCTTTAAAGGGCAAACGATAAAACCCTTCTGAGTCAGCATGTAAAAAGAAAATTTTCTTGAGTTTATCGAATACCATCAGTTCGCTGTACGAATAAATCGTGGAAAATACCTCTTCTTTTAAAGCGTCTGTTTGAAAAGTTAAACTCATTTGAATGAGTCGTTCTTTGGAGCGAAAGTAGTTGTAAAAGGTGCCTTTATTGATTTGGGATTCGGCAATAATTCGGTCTACCCCGACTTTGTGAAACCCATATTGGTTAAATAAATCTTTTGCCGTGTGGAGCACTCGCAATGCTCTAAATGAAGCTTCTAAATTTTTCATGTATATCGCTTAAAATAATTTTTTGTTGTAAATAAATGAGATAGAAATGCCGTCACTCTTAAATTGAGCGCTAAAAACAGGCATGCAGAAGCCGCACAAAATGGTGTGCTCGCCTATCTCGGATTTTATTGTTGCTATGATTTTTTAGTCGTAATGACCTATGGCTTAAGACCTAGAGTCGGTTAAACCGTTTTAAAGAAAAATTCGGTATAGAGGTAAAGATTTTGGCAAAGGTTGCCAATGAGAGAGATGAAATAGTACGCATGAGCGAACTCCTTGGGTAATTAAGAAGCTTCGCCACATCACTGCTAAATGATTATGGTGGCGAAACGAAAAGGGGTTAGCAGACTGATTTACCCAAAAATCAGCACATCCGAAGATGTCCCCCTCCCGTTCCGCCGCAGAGAGGGACACGTAGGGATGCCCACAAAAAAGAGAGACTTTTTCGTGTGCTTTGGGTAAATACGGCCTGCTAAAACCGACTGGCAATGTGGCCAGCAGGCAAAGGATAATCCGCGTGTTTTTAAGTGTCAATGTAAGGTTGAATAGAAATTGGTTAAATAATTATTGTTGTTTATTCAATTAGATATTTAAGCTAAAAAGACCTTCAATTTAAATTTAACGATGTAATGATAATAATAAAAATGGTGACAGAGCGAAAAGGGATTAGCAGACTGGACACACAGAACCAGCACACCCGAAGGTGTCCTCTTACCGTTCTACCGTAAAATGGTGGCAAAACGATAAGGGGTTAGCAGACTGGGTACAGCACCAGCACACTCGAAAGTGTCCCCTTTTCGTTCTACCGCAAAATCGTTTGCAAACAAAGAATAGTTATCAAGTTTTTAAGTGTCAATATTCATATATTATTAATTTATAAAATATTTTTATTTCTACTGGTTCATTCTTTCATTATTAATTTACCGTTCATTTTCAAACCTGTTTAAATGAACAGATTGATCGCGCTATAAATAAAAGCTACAGTAAATAAAGTTTGAATTTTATAACTTTAAATAAATTGATAACGCAC
Source organism: Acinetobacter sp. 766875 (assembly GCF_000582055.1). NCBI lineage: Bacteria > Pseudomonadati > Pseudomonadota > Gammaproteobacteria > Moraxellales > Moraxellaceae > Acinetobacter > Acinetobacter sp. 766875. The sequence goes on from NZ_JEXX01000020.1 coordinate 48,094, forward strand.
GCAGGCAAAGACATGGAAACCATACATGATTTTTATCGCCGCTTTTCTTTAACCAGAGATAGCGATTACTCGGTTCCATCAACCTCGTTTGGACATTTTAACGTGTTCCAACGTGATGCCTGCTCGTTTCTCACGCCTTATAGCCGCCGCGATTATTATAAAATTTCACTGGTTTTAGGCACAGGTGAACTTCACTACGCCAACCGCTGGATACGAGTCGACCGTCCTGCTTTACTGTTTTCAAACCCGATGGTTCCCTACGCATGGGAAATTAATTCGCCCGAACAAGCAGGCTGGTTTTGCCTATTTACCGAAGAGTTTGTAAACCAAGAATCGCGACAAAGCTTTTTAAAAGATTCGCCACTATTTAAGGTCGACGGCGACCCGCTGTATTTTTTAAATGACCAACAAGTTGAAGAAATCTCATTTATTTTCAAAAAGATGATGACTGAAATAAATTCAGACTACATTCATAAATACAACGTTTTAAGAAACTATTTGCACCTGATTGTGCATGAAGCTATGAAAATGCAACCAACCCAACAGTTTGAAAAACATAGTAATGCTGCAGTTCGGATTTGCCATTTGTTCTTTGAATTATTAGAGCGCCAGTTCCCCATCGACTCGCCCCATTTTCAGCTTAAACTCAAAACGGCAAATGACTATGCTTATGGCCTGTCGGTGCATGTGAACCATTTAAACCGAGCTGTAAAAGAAGCTACAGGTAAAACCACATCCGAGCATATTAGTTCGCGCATTACGCAAGAAGCCAAAGCGCTGCTACAACACACCAGTTGGAATATTTCCGAAATTGCCTATAGCTTAGGCTTTGAATATTCAGCATATTTCACCAACTTCTTTAAGAAAAATACGGGCTTTTCGCCTAAAAAATTCCGCGAAGACTGTGTAGCCTAAAAACAGATTGTTTGAATTTTATAATTATTGGTTTGAATGTTATACGTCAGTTTGAGCCAAAGCATTTTATAGTTTTTCTACTCAAGTGATTTTGCAAAAAGAGTGTGAAAAATGAAATATAGAACTTTAGGACAAACAGGCGAAAAAGTATCAGCACTTGGTTTAGGTTGCATGGGAATGAGCTTTGCCTATGGTGCCTCAGACGACACACAAAGCATTGCCACTCTAGAAAAAGCATTAGACCTCGGCATTAACTTTTGGGACACCGCCGACATGTACGGCAACGGCGCAAACGAAGTTTTGCTCTCAAAAGTTTTAGAAAAACATCGCGACAAAGTGTTCCTAGCGACCAAATTTGGCTTTCGCTATAAAGAAGACAACCTTAACCCACAAAACTCTTTAGAGTCTTATATCGACGGCTCTCCAGAGTGGATTAAAGTTGCGGTCGAAAACAGCTTAAGACGCTTAAATACAGACGTGATCGATTTGTATTATGCGCACCGCATAGACCCAAATATTCCGGTTGAAGACACCATTGGTGCAATGGCGGACTTGGTCAAACAAGGTAAAGTTCGTTATTTAGGACTCAGTGAAGCGTCGGCTGAAACTATTCGTAAAGCGCATGCGATTCATCCGATTGCAGCGGTTCAACATGAATATTCGCTACTTACCCGTGAGTTTGAGCAAACCCATTTGCAAACCATTCGTGAGTTAGGCATTAGCCTTGTGCCATATTCACCGCTTTCGCGTGGTTTAATTACCAATACGCTTGATGTGGGCAACCTAGACGAAAACGATTTCCGTCGTCAGTTACCACGTTATCAAGGTGATAACTGGAAAAATAACCAAAGCTTGGCGCAAGCATTTAGCGAGTTTGCCCAAAGCAAAAACGCGACAGCGGCTCAACTGGCTTTGGCTTGGATTTTGGCGCAAGGTGACGACATTATTCCAATTCCGGGTACGCGTAAAATCGAGCGACTTGTAGAAAATGCGGGTGCTTTAGACCTTCATTTAACAGCAGCAGATTTGGCAGAAATTGAAGCGATTATTGCGAGATACCCAAATATGGGTGCACGCTATAACGCTCAGCAACTCGCTGCGGTCAATCACTAAAATATAAGTCATAAAAAAAGTCCGACTCAGTGTCGGACTTTTTTAGTTTAGTCTTTGCTATATGTGCCTTGCTGGCGTCCACCGTCCCAGATCGCGTCTAAAGATTTATCTGAAATCGTTAGGCTTTCAGGGAAAATACTTAAATCTTTTTTAAATTTGGCTTCTGGTTTTAAGCCAATACAGTCACCGTTTTTCCACCATGTGCCTTCTGCATATTGGTCTAAAGCACCCACAGCAAGCATCCATTTAAACTTGCCGTCTGGTTGAAGTAAAAGTTCCGAACCGACTTCCATCACACCATGTAAATAATAGTGCCCACTCCAAGCCTGATCAGCCTTTTGGAATTTCACTTCTTTACATGATGTATTTGCTACATCTGCATACACCTGCACAGAAAAAATAAACGTAGAAACAAGCAGTAAACGTACAAATATGTTTTTCATTATTTAGTTCCTATAATTTTTAAGATTATTTCCCAGACTCAACTTTTAAATACGTTCCATCTGCATAAACGTTATGTCCAAAGCCACAGCCTGAGTTGCCCTCGTTTTGTTTTACCTGAATATAATTGCCTAACTTCGCGTTAGATTTAAAATCAAGCTGAATACGGCAGTCTTCGTCTTTATAAATAGTTTGCTTGGCATTGGTCGGCATTTTGGTGTCAAACTCACCCATATTTGGGCCATAAATTAAACTTCTTATGCCCATATAGACACCCGAATAGCCAATGGCATATTGGCCCTGCTTACGACTTACCGTAATGTGATCCCACTCACCAAAACCTGAGTAACGAACATACTCACCCGACAGGTCATTTGAGGTTTTAGGGGCTGGTAGCTGTTGAAGGTTAAACTGGCTAGATTTTGATTTTTCATCGAGCATAAACCATGCTCTTGCCCAAAGTGGCTGACCCAATTTGGCATAGGCCAAGCCTACATTATTATTGGCAACTTCAATATCACGGTCGGTAAATTTAACTGTGGTTCCATCTTCATTGGCTTTACAAAAAGCAGTCCAAGAAGCTTGGTTATGAAAGTTTTCGAGCGCTTTTTTATATTGTTTTTGGTCGTAGTTTTTCTTACCTAAGCTTGCGTATTGCTTCACTTTATTACAGCCTTGTTGTAATTCTTGTTCATAAGAAAACTCAGCATGAGTTACCGTTAAAGCTGAAAGTGTAAGAACCGCGCAACCTGTAATAATCGATTTAATCATTTTTAAAATTCTTTAATAATTAACTAATTATATAATATGAGTTAGCGCTATAAATCACAATTATTTGAAACAAAAGTCTATGAGAAGTGTTTAGTTTTTTATAAAACTGGTTAAATCCATACAGAATAAACTACTGTAAATATTCAACCTTAACTGGTTATTTTAATTGAATATTCATCCAAAAAATCATGTAGACTGCATGTGTAAAATTTAGGAAGAATTATAAGAGTGAATAATTTAATTATTGGAACCCTATTTGCACTGTGTGCAGCGGCTTTAAATGCGTCGATTGGTGTAATTAGTAAATTACTCATGCATAGTGGTTTAAACCCACAAGACATTGCCTTTTTAAAAACCATTATCGCCTTTTTCTTTTTAAGTGTTTTTTTATTTAAAGTACCTGTCAGCCAAAAGATTGCGTACATTAGCAGCACTCCAAGTAAGCTCAGCGTTTTTACTCAAATTGCTATATGCGCTTTTTTAGGAATTTTCTCGCTATTCTTTTTTGAGACTATTGCCTATAACCACGGTGCTGCGGCCAATGTCGTGGTGGTCCTCATGGCTTCGGCTGCCATCTCTGCCCTATTTTTTGGTCGATTCATTTTAAAAGAAAGCATCTACATTCATTCGCTTATTGGAACATTATTGGCAGTTGCGGGTATTAGCATTATTTCGTGGAAAGGTGAAAATAGCCTTTTAATGCTGATTAATGCTTCTATTGCCGGTACGGGTTATGGCCTATTTTCAGTTTTAGTGAAAAAATTCAAATTAAACGGCGGGCTGTTTCTAACTAAGTATTTATTGCTATTTGGTAGTGTTTATCTTGCAGTGCCGTTTTTAATAAACTTGCATAGCATTACTTTTAATAGTGACATTGTTTTAGGCTTGATTGGTTTAGCTGTTCTGCCAACCATACTCGGCTTTTTATGCACCACCAAAGCGTTGTCTTATATGAGTGCCGCAAAGGTACAAGTGACCGAGCTTTCCGAACCTATTTTTGCAGCGCTTATGGCTTGGGGTTTCATTCATGAACAACCGACTTTGTCGTTTTTATATGGTGCGATTTTTATTATTTCAGGCATCTTTTTAATGAATAAAGCGCCTAAATCATAATTTAGCCAATTTCATTTATTTCGTCTGCGTGGTGGCAAGCCACTTGCACCACACTGGCAAAGTTAATCGCCATTTGTGAAGGGGCATGTTTTTTATAAGCAAGCCCTAAACCCACCGTAGGGATAGGTGCTTTCAAAGAGCGATAAGCCACACCCTGAATTTGCAATTGTTTGGTCGACTCAGGAACCAAAGACACTCCTAAGTTTGCAGACACCAACGATAAAATTGACACAATTTGCGGAGCGTTTTGTCCAATTTTCGGTTCAAAGCCACGCTCATGGCAGGCCTGTTTAATCGCATCAAAAAGCCCTGCACTTACTGACGGTGGCGAGACAATAAAGTCAAGCTCTCGCAGTGCGGTTAAATCAATTTCTTGTGATGAATCATCGAGACTCAAAGACTCGGAAGGTAAAGCAGCAATGAGCGGCTCAGCCAATAATTCTTGAAGAATGAGGCTATCTGGAATATTGCGTGGTGAGCGAATAATTGCGACATCTAAACGGTCTTCAAGTAATAAATCGATGAGCAGTAAGGTATTGGCTTCTTCAAGCTTTAAATTTACTTTCGGGTATTGCTGCTGAAAATAGCGAACGCATTTAGGAATTAAAGGATTCAACATTGAAGTGCCTGTAAAACCTAATCGTAATTGGCCGACTTCGCCATTTGCCACTTGTTTAACAAGGTTTGCTGCATCTTCTACACGCTGCTGTACTGGCTGAATTGCATTTAAAAAGGCAAGCCCAGCTTCGGTCAGCTCCACCCCATGAGGCGAACGAATAAATAAATCTGCACCTAGTTCTTCTTCTAAGTCCCGTATTTGCATGCTTAAAGGCGGCTGGCTCATGTTTAAGCGCTGCGCAGCTTTGGTAAAGTTTTTTTCTTCTGCTACCGCTAAAAAGTAGCGTATATGCCTAAGTTCCATTGTTATATATAAAACATATCATGACCTATTGTTAAATATATTAGAAAAATACCCTCTAAATTGCTAATTTTAATTCATCGAATTTTCTCGATGCAGCATGCCTTTAGGCACTGCTCTTTTTTCTGTCATGGTCATGCTATGAACTCTTCATCTACATCCAGTACTTTAAACACTGAGGCAACGTCCGTTCTTTCCCGAGAGTGGATTCACAAAGGGACTAAAGCTTATAAACATGCAGGATTTGCTTTATTCCTCGTAGGTTTTGCCAGCTTCTCTCTCATTTATTGTGTACAGCCACTGTTACCTGCATTTAGCCAAAGCTTCCAGATTAGCCCTGCGAGTAGCTCTTTAGCACTGTCATTAACGACGGCCTTTTTAGCCATTTCGATTGTGTTATCGAGTGCCTTTTCACAAGCGATTGGCCGTCGCGGTGTAATCTTTACGTCCATGCTGTGTGCAGCAATTTTAAATATCGTCTCAATGTTTACACCGAACTGGCACAGTTTACTGATGGCGCGTGCGTTAGAAGGTTTATTGCTTGGTGGTGTACCCGCAGTGACGATGGCTTGGATTGCCGAAGAAATTGCACCTGAGCACCTCGGTAAAACTATGGGTCTATATATTGCAGGGACAGCCTTTGGTGGCATGATGGGCCGTGTCGGCATGGGTATTTTGGTTGAATATTTTTCATGGCGCACAGCTTTAGGTTTACTTGGCGCAATCTGTTTTATTTGCTCAATTGCCTTTTTAAACTTACTGCCTGCTTCGCGTAATTTTGTGCAGAAAAAAGGGCTCAATTTAGGTTTTCACATGCAAATGTGGCGCGCTCATTTAAGCAATACTAAATTATTACGCCTGTTTGCGATTGGTTTCTTGCTCACCAGTGTGTTTGTGACTCTGTTTAACTACGCTACTTTCCGCTTAAGTGGCGCGCCTTATTCACTGAGTCAGACACAAATTAGCCTTATTTTCTTGTCGTATAGCTTCGGTATGGTGTCTTCATCGTTGGCAGGTAGCTTAGCCGATCGCTTTGGTAAAAAAACCATGATGATGAGCGGTTTTGTGCTCATGATTATAGGTAGCCTCATGACCCTGCTCAGCTCGCTTTTTGGCATTATTATTGGGATTGCCTTTATTACCACAGGCTTCTTTATTACCCACTCACTCACCAGTAGTTCAGTTGGTGCCGAAAGTAAACAAGCCAAAGCCCATGCCAGTTCACTCTACTTGCTGTTTTACTATATGGGTTCAAGTATTGTCGGCTCGGCGGGCGGTTGGTTCTGGTTACACGGTGGCTGGAGTGCGATTGTAGCTTTGACTGTTGTACTGTCATTATTGGGAATATTTTTAGTGGTTTATACCGCACATACAAAAGCACATTAATTGATACATGAAAGGAAAATTACATGTCGAGTTTATTTGTTTATGGCACTTTAGGCCCTGGTCGCCCTAATGCGCATATACTTGAAAATATTGGCGGCCAGTGGGCAGAAGGTTGGGTAAACGGAACCCTACGTCATGAAGGTTGGGGAGCAGATTTAGGCTATCCGGGAATTGTACTCGATGATAGTGCTAACCAAGTGCAAGGTTTTGTTTTTAGCTCGGAACATCTAGATGCAAACTGGAAATTACTGGATGACTTTGAAGGCGAAGAGTACGAAAGAGTACCTGTTCGCGTCACTTTAAATAGTGGTGAACATGTTGATTCTTTTATTTATATGTTGAAGCCTTAGGCCATTTTTAAAGCTCAAACGCATAAGCGCTTAAAAATTGATAGAAAAAATCCAAATGCTCATTTTTTGGCTTGTATTTTTTTTAAGAAACTGTAAAATTCACTCCACATCGCCGGCATAGCTCAGTTGGTAGAGCAACTGACTTGTAATCAGTAGGTCCACAGTTCGAATCCGTGTGCCGGCACCATCATTAAACCTCATGAATATTTGATTTATGGGGTTTTTTGTTGTTTGTAGGTTTTGAAATATAGCTTTTAGCTATGTTGCCTTAGACGAAAAAGAGATTCGTTAATAAGAAATGAAAAAAGCCCAACTTCCTGTTGGGCTTTTTTCGTATTTCGTTACTAGGTATACATCCTGTAATACCTCACGTCCTGATGCTTAAACTTATTATTGTTGTTTTACGTTTTGGAACTTCCTGTTCCTGATGAGTTCATCATAGGTAATTCGCGAGGTCATAGAAAGACGTCAATTTCCTGAATAGATGTAGGAAAAAGCGTACGAGCTTGTCAGAACAGCTACCCTTCTTTCTTCTTCTCTATCATTTTTTCAAAATGTTTAAGGTTTGGGTTCAACATGTCCCAAGCATAGGCCTGACTCACAAAAACCTCCGCTTTAGGGTGATAGAGACTTGGGTCATCCAAAGTACCTGCGCGTATCGAGATCATTTCAGGAACAAGTTCAGGTAAACCAAAAAGCTGAGAACCACAAGTCGGGCAAAAAGCTCTTTTAATAGGACGGCCAGAAGAACCGACGGTCTCAAAATATTTAAGTTCGCCAGTTATTTTCAATTCAGATTGGTGAAAAAAAGCGATGGGCGCATAGGCTGAACCTGTGGCTTTTTGGCAATCTCGACAATGGCAATTAAAACTATAACGTGGCTCTGCATCGCTTTGATAGCTTACAGCTCCACATAAACATGATCCTTGATATTTAACTGACATGGCACATCCTATTTTTTTATTGCTGTTATTTGAATATAACGGACATATCCATATTGATAGAGTTGTTGGCACAACTTTGCAGTCATTTGAATTTTAAACTTTGCCAACCCTCGACTATGGCTTTGTCCTTGTTGATTTCGAATATATTGTGAAAAACCTAATAATACCTGTTCTGACAAATCTTCGATTTTAATATCTGTAAAACCTTGTTGTTCCAAGGTAGTTTTCAGTATGCCTTCGGTTGGCACAGCATCCCAAGTGACATCGGCTGCCTTAAGTAAATAACGGTGCTTTTGTTCTTGAAAGGCTGTCATGTTCTGACATGAGTCGGCACGCATCAAGTAATGAAAACCTAATCGTCCTTTTGAATTTAAAATTGGCGTAACCGAATCGAGAAATGAATTTAAATGACTGTGATAAGCTGCATCGATACATAAAATGACATCGAAGCATTGTTTAAATTCAAATTGTTTTAAATTTAAAAATGAACCGCAGAAAACCTGACTTATTTCAGGAATAAGTTTTTGAATTTTATTAACACACGAGGCTTGTAGTTCAACTGCACTGAGGCTTTTGGGATGATAGTGCTGTAACCAGTGCAGCAAACTTGCGCCCTGCCCACAGCCTAAATCAAGTAAATGATCTTTTGAATTTAAATTGACAGCTTGTGCCAAATGGTCAGCCAATTGGCGACAAGCTTCACGGTAGCTTTGGGTATTTTGCCAAAAACCCAAATTTGTCCAAGCAAGCTCTTCACTATCCCCCAAACTTGATGCATCAATTGCATATTTATGGGGAACGAGTCGAGAAAGAGCTGCTCGAACTTTTGCTTTCACAATTTTAGTAACCGAGTTCAGGGGCAACTTCGACCTTAGGCTTTAATCCTACAAATGGTAAAGGTGCACCTAAAATTTCCGCAATATGCATTGCTGAAGTCACGGCTGATTCTAAAATTGGCAAACCATCACATGACCATGAACCACAGTAGAATACTTTACGGTTTGGTTCTAAGTGACGTTGCTGTAGCTCTTTGTTTAAGGCAATGGTTTGTGAGTCTACAACTGCACGCGTTAAGGTCACTTTTGAAATGATTTTTTTAGGGTCAATATCAGTCACTGGACGCCAAGTCTGGAATACAGGATTTTTACCCACAAGCGATGGCTCTACCGCGTTCATCCAAACCGTAAACTGCTGACGAGTAAACTTACGGTCCATCATATAGCTCAGCACTGACCAGTCTTTACGGCGTGGCGGCATCACTGTTGCGTCTGTATGAATAACCAAGTCACCTTGTTCGAAACGGAACTGTTTAAGCAGATTCATATCTTCTGCAAACTGTTCAGGATTTAAGAACTCTTCAAGTTTTGAAGTTGGTGTCGCCACAATAACGCGGTCAAATGTACCTTGGTCACCTTTCTCATTTTCGACCAGAACCTTTTCACCTTGTAGCTCAACTTTTTTAATTGCCGAACCGCTATGGATATCAATGCCTTTAATTAAGCTGTCTACAAACGCAGGTGTACCACCTTTCATACGCAAGAGCATGTCACCATCGGTTAAATGACGCAAAAACTCAAGAAGATTTTTCGCAGGCCAGTCACCAATTGTTTTTGGGTTACATGTACAAATGGTATAAAGGACCGGCATTACTACACCGTGCCAGAATACTTCTTCAATATCGTTCTGATTAATAAATTCAGCGAGAGTAATAACTTGATTTTTAGATTTAAAGAACTGGTGAATCGCAGTTTTTAATTGCAACATCCCTTTAACAAGACGCCAGCCATATTGCTGAATGCCTTTACGGTTATTGATAATTGGGAAATTACCAATACGACTACGAGATGTGGTTAACCATGTTTCCGTACGATCTTCGAATAACCAGCTACAAGACATGTAGGTACGTACTGGAAAAGTTTTAATACCTAAGTGTGCAGCAAGGCTAAGTGTATTTTTCCATAGATGCGGGTTCATCACGCGCAATGGTGCATCAATAATCCCACCATCGAACTCAATGCTATGACTGTCCATTCCCCGGCCAGGAAGTGCTTCAAATATCGTGATTGTATGTCCTGCATCTTTCAGGATTCTTGCTGCTGCAAGTCCTGCCATTCCACTGCCAATAATTGCGATATCCAAAATGATGTCCCATTTTTCGAGAATTTTTTTGATTATCACTCATACCCTAAAAAAACACCGTATTAAAAACTACCAGATTTTTATTTTTTGCATCAATTTATATAGAAGAATTTAAACGAATTAGTGAAGCTGTCGTTCATAAAATTTTACAAAAGAAGATGAGTGTATAAAAACCTATATTTTTTAAAAATTTAAAAAAATTCTTTTAAATAAAATGAGATAATTTAACTATATTTATATCATTCGTTTTACAAGCAATCCTTTTTGCGATATCATGGCATCATAATAATGAGAACTAAATCACACAAAACAATGCCGACACAATAATGATATCCATCATAAAAATAGAAACTTTACAGCGAAAAAGCCCGCTATTCACACTTGATAGCGGGCTTTTTATTACTTTGCTTTTAAAGATTTTTAAGAACAGCTTAGCAATTTATGCTTCTTGCATGATTGAACCGAATTTTCCACGATTAAAATCATCAATTGCTTCCATAATCTCGGCTTTGGTATTCATGACAAATGGTCCATAGCCTTCAATTGGCTCATTGAGTGGTTGACCAGTCAACACTAGGAATTTAGTGTCTTCTTCAGCATTTAAGCTAAACTCAACTCCCTCACGAGATAAAATCGCAACGGTTTTACCTTCAAGACGGTTTGTATCATTAATGACAACCGCACCCTCTAATATCACCACAAGGGTGGTATGCCCTTCAGGCACATAAAGGGTATGTTTTTGGCCTTTGACCAATTTACCATCCCATACGTTTAATGGACTAAACGTCGTTGCTGCACCTTTTGCATCTGCATATTCACCTGCAATCACACGCAAATGGCTACCGTGCTCGTCTAGCGCAATGTCTGGAATATCTTTGGCTTCAATCGCTTGATATTTTCCAGGGGTCATTTTTGAATGTGAAGGTAAATTTACCCACAATTGCACCATTTCAAACAAGCCGCCATGCTCTGCAAATTCAGGAGAATGGAACTCTTCGTGTAACACTCCTGCACCCGCAGTCATCCATTGCACGTCACCGGTTTTAATGGTTCCGCCACCACCACTTGAGTCTTTATGTGTCACTTCACCTTGGTAGGCAATCGTCACAGTTTCGAAGCCACGGTGAGGATGTGACCCTACACCTTGTTGTTCGGTGGTTGGTGAGAAGTTATAAGGCGCTGCATAATCCAGTAACAAAAATGGGCTTAGGGTTTGGCCTAAACGGTCATAAGAGAACAGGTTATATACAGGGAAACCATCACCAACCCAATGCATGTGGTTATTTTGATATGCACCAAGAAATTTCTTCATCTGATCTCTCCTATATATGTAGGATTTTCTTGAACTGAGAGTAATTTTACGCCTCAATAATTGCAGTTTATAGATCAGGATTAGCAACACATTATTTCATATATGAGACAATCATAAAGTTTGCGGTATTCTTTAAAAGATCGTCCTATTTTTAAAATTCTTAATCCTATTTTTTAGACTTAATCACGACAATAAACTCAACTAGCATAATTTTAGGCACAAATGACCTACTTAATAATTTTGATTATTTATTTTGATAACATGAGGATATAAAAATGGCTCAAGATTACGTACGTTTAGACAAGGATAATGCTGCGGTTCTTTTAGTTGACCACCAAGCAGGTTTACTTTCTTTAGTTCGAGATATCGACCCTGATAAATTTAAAAATAATGTATTAGCGCTTGCAGATGCAGCAAAATATTTTAACTTACCGACGATTTTAACGACCAGTTTTGAAAATGGTCCAAACGGTCCTTTAGTTCCAGAACTAAAAGAACTTTTTCCAGATGCACCATTTATTCCACGTCCTGGTCAAATTAATGCATGGGATAATGAAGACTTCGTAAAAGCAGTTAAAGCGACAGGTAAAAAACAGCTAATTATTGCAGGTGTGGTGACCGAAGTTTGTGTCGCATTCCCTGCACTATCTGCACTCGCAGAAGGCTTCGAAGTGTTTGTGATTACTGATGCTTCTGGTACTTTCAATGAATTAACCCGTGATGCTGCTTGGGACCGTATGTCAAAAGCAGGTGCTCAGCTAATGACTTGGTTTGGTATGGCATGTGAGTTACACCGTGACTGGCGTAATGATGTAGAAGGCTTAGGTGCTCTCTTCTCAAATCATATTCCTGATTACCGCAACCTAATGACAAGCTATAGCTTTAATACATCGCAAAAATAAGCTGAATTGCTAAGATTAGAGTGCTTAAGCGCTCTAATCTTAAATTTAAATGGATTGATCTGACATTGATAAGCTCTTTTGATGATTTTTATTATTTCTATTTAGTCGTAAAACACGGCGGCTTTAGTGCGGCCAGTGAAGCTGAAAATATTAGTAAGTCCAAACTCAGCCGACGCATTATTGACCTTGAAAATAAATTTAATGTCAGCCTGATTCAAAGAACACCCCGCCATTTTAAAGTGACCGATTTAGGCCAAGAGTTCTACGAAGAATGCTGCAAAGTTATTGCCCAAGTTGAATGCGCAGAAAACGTGTTATTAAAGCAAAAAAGTGAGCCTCAAGGTTTGGTAAAAGTAAGCTGCCCACCGCTCATGATGCATTTTCAAATTAGAAAAATTTTAAATCAGTTTTTAAAAACCTACCCTAAAGTTGAAATATCGCTTGAGCTGACCAGCCGTCGAGTCGATATCTTGCATGATGACATCGACCTTGCGATTCGAACCAATTTTGAACCGAATGAAGATTCAAATTTAATTGTTCGTGATGTGATTAAAACCGACCACTGTCTGGTAGCTTCGCCTGAATTACTGCAAGGTCGCACCATTAAGCATTATTCAGAGTTACAGGACTTTCCAAGTATTAGCTTAGGCACACAAAAGCAAAATTATATTTGGCATTTATGCAATATTCGTAACGGTGAATCGGTTGATGTGCCTTATCAACCACGAATTAAAAGTAATGACTTGGCAGGTGTTTACTATGCCGTGATGGACGGTTTAGGCATTGCCGACCTTCCTTTTTTAACTGTTGAATCGGAAATTCGTAAAGGCACACTGGTTCATATTCTTCCTGACTGGAAGTCGAATATTGGCATGCTACAACTGGTTTATGTGTCCCGAAAAGGACAACGCCTTGTGGTCGAAAAACTGATTGAAACGCTAATTGAAGAACTCAGACGTTTACCTGAAAGCCATGAAGGGTATTTGCCGACTTAAATAAAAAAACCGGTCATGAATGGGCATGACCGGTTTTTTTTGAAACATCACATACAGCATGACTGCATGTTTTCGTTCAGAACAAAACAAACTCGCTTTGTTCCTTACTCAGATAAGTCTACGCAGAGGTATTTCATTTCGACATATTCTTCGATGCCGAATTTTGAACCTTCACGGCCTAGACCTGATTGTTTTACGCCACCAAACGGAGCAACTTCGTTTGAAATCGCGCCTGTGTTAATGCCGACCATTCCGTACTCAAGTGCTTCACCCACACGCCATTGACGCGCTGTACTTTGAGTAAACAAATAAGCAGCTAAACCAAACTCGGTATCGTTCGCCATTGCCACTGCTTCATCCTCAGTTTTAAAGCGGAACAGTGGTGCAAGCGGACCAAAAGTTTCTTCTTTAGACACTTTCATGTCTTGTGTTACGCCAGTTAACACAGTCGGTTCAAAGAATGTACCGCCAAGTGCTGAACGCTGCCCACCGATACGAACTGTTGCACCTTTCTCAGTTGCATCTGCAATATGAGACTGAACTTTTGCAACTGCATCTTCATCAATTAAAGGGCCTTGAGTTGAACCTTCTTGACGGCCATCGCCAACTTTAAGCTTAGATACGGCTTCAACCAAACGCTCTGCTAACGCATCATAAATACCGTCTTGAACATAAATACGGTTAGCACACACACAGGTTTGACCACTGTTGCGATATTTACTTGCCATAATGCCCTGAACTGCTTGTTCAAGGTTAGCATCGTCAAATACCACAACTGGCGCGTTACCACCGAGTTCAAGTGAAAGCTTTTTAATGGTTGGCGCACATTGTTGCATCAAGATACGGCCAACTTGTGTTGAACCTGTAAAGCTTAACTTACGAACAATATCGCTTTCGCATAGGGTTTTACCCACTTCAACCGCATCACCACTAATGTTAATTAAAACATCGGCTGGTAAGCCTGCCTGTAAAGCCAATACTTCAAGTGCATAAGCGGTTAACGGCGTTTGTTCTGCTGGTTTAACCAACATAGAACAACCTGCAGCAATCGCTGGTCCTGCTTTACGCGTAATCATGGCAGCCGGGAAGTTCCACGGCGTAATCGCAGCAGTAACACCAATTGCTTGTTTAATTACGAGCAGACGTTGATTTGGTTGAGTAGGTGTTAACACTTCACCATCAATACGGCGAGCTTGCTCGGCAAACCAGCGAATGAATGAAGCTGCATAACCAATTTCACCACGTGCTTCTGCCAATGGTTTACCTTGCTCAGCCGTTAAAATCTGTGCCAGATTTTCTTTGTGCTCAAGCATGAGGTTGTACCATGCCAATAACACATCAGCACGCGCCAAGGCAGTTTGCTTTTTCCAAGCAGCTTGCGCTTTTGCCGAACGGTTAATTGCAGCTTCAACCCCTGCGCGGTCATAGGTTTTCACCCATGCCAAAGTTTCACCTGTAGCAGCATCATTCACCTCGATATAGTCATTTGATGCAGGTGCTTCTAATGAAATATCAGGATGTTTTAATAAATACTGCAAATTATTTTGAATCATGCAGATTGCTCCATTGCTTTTGCACTACCTGCTTTTAGTGTCGCAAAACCTTGTTTCAAGATATCAAGACCTTGACGGAATTGCTCAGCAGGAATGGTTAATGGATATAAGAAACGAATTACATTACCGTATTTACCACAAGTAAGAAGTAACAACCCGTTTTCCATTGCATAGTTTTGTACAACTTTTGCTTGTTCAGCAGTTTCAAGTTCTACTGCAACCATTGAACCTAATGCACGAATATCAGTGACCACGTCGCCTGTTGCTTGCTGAATATCTTTAAGCGTAGCAACTAACTCAGCGCCTAATTCATTTGCACGGTCGCATAGGTTTTCTTCTTCAATCGCGTCAATCACAGCATGCGCAGCTGCAACTGCAATTGGGCTACCTGCATAAGTACCGCCTAGACCACCCGGGTTTGGCGCATCCATGACTTCTGCACGGCCCACAACACCCGAAATAGGGAAACCACCGCCCAAGCTTTTCGCCATCGTGATGAGATCTGCTTTAGTTTCATAATGGTTCATCGCAAACAATTTACCAGTACGGGCAAAACCAGATTGAACTTCATCAGAAACAAGTAAAATACCGTGCTTATCGCAAATTGCACGTAAACGTTTTAAGAATTCAGCTGGTACCACATTGAAACCGCCTTCACCTTGTACTGGCTCAAGTACGATTGCCGCAACATCATGTGGTGCAATATCTTCACTGAAAATATCTTCAACGCTTTCAATTGCTGCGTCTACTGAAATGCCTTTAGCAGGTACAGGGTAACGTGCGTGGAACACACCCGCTGGCATTACACCAAAATCACGTTTGTAAGGCGCAGTTTTACCTGTCATTGCCATAGTCATAAATGAACGACCGTGGAAACCGTTACCAAACGTGATAATGCCGTGACGACCTGTATAAGAGCGAGCAATCTTCACAGCATTTTCAACTGCTTCTGCACCTGTTGTGAAAAACGCTGACTTTGCAGGACCAGCAATTGGCGCACGCTCATTAATACGTTCAGCCAAAGCCACATAGCTTTCATAAGGTGTTACTTGATAGGCAGTGTGAGTAAATTTAGTAAGTTGTTCAGTTACTGCTGCAATCACTTTAGGGTGGCGATGGCCTGTATTTAAAACCGCGATACCACCAGCAAAGTCGATAAATTGGTTGCCTTCCTTGTCCCAAAGCGTGGCATTTTCAGCTTTTTCCGCATACCACTGACACATCACGCCTACACCACGTGGAGTTGCTTGCTGTTTACGTGCGTTAAGTGCAGAATGTTGATTATCCATTTGATTCCCTCATATTTTCATCATCAGTTGCAGCTTTGGTTTCTTGCATCCTGTGCTTAATTTTCAGGGTGCTTTACAACGACTGCCTATGCATGTAATTTCGCTCGTCTGACGCCAACTGACGAGAGCCACTTTTTAACTGTAGGAGAGAGCCAATTGCGTAGTTTACTTGGAGATCATTTGCTGCAACGACTCCAACAGGACACTGAAGGGAAACTACATCAACGCCTTTTCCGTTGCCTGCGTGGTGCCATTATTGATGGAGTCATCCAGCCGAAGACTCGTCTACCTGCATCACGCGATTTAGCCAGTGAAATTCATGTTTCGAGAAATACGGTACTGAGCGCCTACGAACAACTACAGGCTGAAGGCTACTTAGAAGCACGAACAGGACATGGCACTTGGGTTGCCGAAAAGTTACCAGAGAGTTTTTTAAATACACAAAACAAGAAAAAAGTAGTTTCTAGTCCAAGTGTTCAAAGTTCTTATGCCCTCTCACAGCGTGGTTCAAACTTATTAGGCTATGCTGCGGCCTCACCACATCAATGGGGAGCCTTTGTTCCGGGAGCACCCGATGTTACCGAGTTCCCTCATCATATTTTTAGCCGTATTCAAGCACGCTTAAGCCGCGAACCGGACATTAACCGCCTGATTTATAGCAACGCTGGTGGCTGTATAGAGCTTCGAAGTGCGTTGGCAGATTACTTACGTGTTGCACGTTCAGTTCAGTGCGATGCAGACCAGATTATTATTACCGAAGGCATTCATCAAGCGATTGATTTAGTCTCACGTGCACTCAGCGATATGGGAGATAAAGTCTGGATTGAAGATCCCGCTTATTGGGGAATGCGTAATACCTTACGGATTAATGGCCTCGATATTCAGCCCATGCCTGTCGATGCTGAAGGTATTATTCCTGAAGAAAATCCGGCAAAGCCGCCTAAACTCATTTTTGTCACCCCTTCACACCAATATCCGCTTGGTTCTCATTTAAGCCTTGATCGTCGCAGACAATTGATTCAAATCGCACGTCAGCACAATAGCTGGATTGTGGAAGATGACTATGACAGTGAGTTCCGTTTTTCGGGTCAACCTTATCCATCTTTGCAAGGCTTAGAAAATAACGCACCTGTTTTATATATGGGCACGTTTAGTAAAACCATTTATCCATCCTTAAGAATTGGTTATTTGGTCGTCCCTAAGCCGCTATTTTCACCGCTACGTATTGTCGCAGCCGAGCTTTACCGTGGTGGGCATTTGCTTGAGCAAAAGGCTCTCGCTGAATTTATTCGTGAAGGTCATTATGAAGCGCATATTCGCCGTATGCGTCTGCTCTATGGTAAACGCCGTGACTACTTGGTGAGCTTAATTCAACGCTACCTTGGTCCCGAATTTATTCATGAATATGACGAAGCGGCAGGGTTACATCTGGTTTTAAAACTGCCGAACGCTTGCGATGATGTCGCGATTGCAGCCACAGCGCTTGAACGTGGTGTTAAAGTTCGTCCACTGTCTCAGTACTACATGCAGTCGCATGCACATGCCGAACGTGGACTGCTGATGGGCTTTGCCTGTGTAAATGAAAAAGATATGGTGATGGCTTTTGGTGT
Organism: Acinetobacter sp. 766875; assembly: GCF_000582055.1. Lineage (NCBI taxonomy): Bacteria > Pseudomonadati > Pseudomonadota > Gammaproteobacteria > Moraxellales > Moraxellaceae > Acinetobacter > Acinetobacter sp. 766875. Next base: position 65,846 of record NZ_JEXX01000020.1, read on the forward strand.
GTTGCTCCAATGCTTACGTGAAGCAGGCGTACCTACACTGAATTAGTTGTTTTCTCGTACTAAGCCAAATAAAAAAGAGCCTCACAGTGAGGCTCTTTTTTATTTAAAAATTTAAACTAATTTTTCTTCATGGCTATGAGTTAAATGGGTTGCGCGACGCTCTTTACCCCAACCCAATTTTTCAGATAGCAAACCGAAGAACACAATAATGCCGAATAGAGCTGTAGTGTAAATCACTTCTTTAAAATATGTGCCTTCAATCAACATGGTAAGAATTGCACCAATAATTGCAAAGATCACCACGTAAGTTAAGTAAGGGAACATCCACATTTTAAAGTCAATTTTCACGCCTTCAGCTTCTAATTTTTTACGCATACGAAGCTGAGAATAAGCAATCGTCAGGTATACATACAGTGTTGCTGCACCTGTTGTTAGCATGAAAAAGTCATACACATCCATACTCTTAGTTGCAGTTAAAACCACGGCAATTACAGAGAAGAAGCATGACACAATCACGCCCACCCAAGGACTACTTTTACTGTTTACAGAACCAAAACTTTTCGGTGCATCACCACGTTTAGATAGTGAGAATAACATTCGTGAACATGTGTAAAGCGCCGAGTTAAAACAACTACATACCGACGTTAACACTACAAAATTTACAATATGGCGCGCGCCCGGAATACCAAGAGCAGACAACGTAACGCTATAAGTACCCCAAGTTGAATCTTTCAAAAGTTCATTGTTGTGAGGAATTAAACATACCGCAACAAACATTGAACCAACGTAGAATAAAATAATTCGCCAAACCACAGAGTTCGAAGCTTTACGAATTTCTTTAGATGGATTTGCCGACTCTGCTGCTGCTACAGTCACAATTTCAGCGCCAATATAGGCGAACATCACCCCAAGCAAGGCGGTAATCACTGATGAACCACCATTTGGCATAAAACCTTGAGAGGTTAAGTTACTTATACCAGATGCAGCCGGATTGCCCCAAGGCCATAAATGCATGATGGCTAAACTACCAATCACAAGGAAAACAACAATCGCGATAACTTTGATGAGCGCAAACCAGAACTCGAATTCACCATAGTTCTTGACGTTTTGTAAATTGACAACAACCAGTGCGACTATGACGACGGTCATATAAACCCAGATCGGTATAAACGGGAACCAGTTGTTTAAAATCTTTCCTGCTACATAAGCCTCCCAGCCCATGAGCATTGCCAGCGTACACCAGTACAACCAACCAATTGAAAACCCTGCCCAACGACCAATCGCACGATCCGCATAAGTTGAAAAAGAGCCACTGTCGGGATTTAAAACGGCCATCTCGCCTAACATACGCATGATGAACCAAACGAGTAAACCACCTAAAGCATAAGTTAGAAAAACCACCGGACCGGTGTTGTAGATAATACTGCCTGAGCCAACAAAGAGAGAGCCACCAATAACCCCAGCAATCGAGATCATGGTTAAGTGGCGTGATTTAAGTCCATGTTTTAAACTTTGGGAGTGATTGGCTTCAGAACCATTTTGATGAGCTGCCATATCATTTTCCTTAATATATGGAGGATATCGGCTAGTCTCGGAAATCCTCCGAAGCCAAAAAATATCCCCTAAAAATTTAGCCGTTCTGCTCAACTCCTAAAACAGAAAATTCACTGAGCTTATCCGGCGCTTCCGTATGCATACTTCCAATGGCTTTAATTTGTCGTTTCGGCTCTCAAGAAACGAGAGCCATTTTTGTAATAAAAGAGAGAGCCAATTGCAAAATTTATACGCAAAATTGGCCCTTTTTGTATTAAATGAGGCTAAATGGCTTTTAGTTTTTATTTTAAGCACTTTGAAATACTTTAGTTTTGTTCAGAAATTAATAACGCTTTTGTGCCTGTTTCCAAGGCTCTAAAAATATGCTTTTGATCGGCTGGATAACAAATATAATCTCCGACGCCAAGCTCAACCGCTTCATCAATTAAACCCACCAAAGCTTTACCTTCAACCACAATAATATGTTCTACAGAACCAACTGGATGAGGTTCTGAAAGTCGATCTTCACCCGGTTCAACAATCAATAAATACACATCTCGGCGCGCATGGGGTGGACAGGTCGCCAACAAAATTGCTTTGTAATTGGCAATCTCCGAACTCACCGTTGGCCCCTCGCCACAGCGAATGACTTGCACTTGATTGCTCGGTTCTTCCATTAAACGTGCAAATGGAATATTGAGTGCAACACAAAGTGCCCACAAGGTTTCAATACTTGGATTACCTTGCCCTGCCTCTAATTGAGAAAGTGTAGATTTGGCAACACCTGCACGGCGTGCAACCTCCGCTAATGAAAGACCTGCTCTTTGGCGTTCACGCGTTAAACCTTTGGCAATAATTTCAATTGGCTGAGACATTCACCACATCCGTTCTATAAAAAAAACGATCGTTCGTTTTGACAAAACAATCAGACTTATTCATTATAATGGAAAATCGTTCGTTATATCATGCTATGTCTACATACTCTCTGATTAAAAAACTTAGTAAAGACACTACTCGCTCGATTTTCTTTGTGTGTCTAGCAACCAGCGTGGTTGGTATGTCTTTAGGTTCACTCGCTGCAAGTTATGGCTTAGCACTCTGGATTCCACTTTGCCTGTCCGTATTTGTGCTCGCAGGAACTGCTGAATTTATCTTTATTGGATTCTTGGCAGTAGGTGGTAGTCCAATTGCGGCTGCAATTGCAGGATTACTCGTCAATTTAAGACATCTACCTTTTGGCATTGCGGTCAATGAACTGATCCGAGGCAAATTCTCTCAGTATTTTGGGGCTCACATCATGAACGATGAAAGCGTTTTGTTTGGCATGGCACAACCTGACTTCGAGACAAAAAAAGCTGCTTATTGGTTGTGTGGTATAGGCATTATGCTGACTTGGCCACTGGGTGTCACGGCTGGCTATTTTATTGAGAGTGCTATTCCAGACCCAAAAACATTTGGTTTAGATGCCATTTTTCCTGCCATTTTAATTGCTCTTACTTTTAATGCTTTAAAGAATAAATCGACTCGAAAAGCTGCATTTGCCGGATCAACTTTAGCACTGATGACTACACCTTTTTTAGCCTCAGGGCTTCCAATTCTGATTTCGCTTTTTGGCTTAATATGGGGTAGAAAGAAATGAGTCAACAGTTACTTATTATTGTAGGAATAGCCCTACTTGCATTTGGAACGTATGGTATTCGTTTTGCCGGCTTTCACTTAGGCGCCAAGTTTTCGTTTTCTGAAAAATACCAAGTTCTACTCTCAAATGGCGCAACCGTTTTGCTCTGTGCCATTGCGGTGACCACTACATTTTTTGAAGGCCAACATTTCGCAGGTTTCGCGCGTATATTTGGGGTGGCACTAGCACTGTTCTTGGTTTGGAAAAAAGTTCCGCTTTTATTGGTGATTTGTTTGGCCGCTGTTGGCACGGCACTTCTACGTTTGCTGGGAATTGAATAATAAAAAAGGCGAGATAAACTCGCCTTTTTTGAAACTTTGATTAAAACGGATATACATACTAAAAAAAAATAAATATTTAAATTACAATAAATTAAATAAATATGTTAAATAGTCTGTTAAATTAATTTCTTTATATTTAACATTTTTAAGTATTTCATATACAGAATAGCTGAATGTAATTTTTGATATTAATAAAATAGATTAAATTTTAAATGCATATTGGACACGGTTTATACTCCTCAATGAAAGAGTGGTTGCCATACTCAGTATTTTGCATAAAAAACTATAACCATTTCTAATCAAGATGTACTATCTGTTAAACTACCTGTCATCATTTGATAATGACCTATTTGACCAGACTTATTAAAAATCTCTTTAAAAACAGTTAAATATGATTCATTAGTTTGCTGTCCGTGGTTAATATACAAATCATCATGGATTGAGTGTGAACCATCATTGACCCATGCAAATAACGACTGACAAATTAGCTTCTCATTCCCTTCAAAAAGATCACAAATTTCATCTTTTTTCATACTACCCCACATTGTGAAATAGTTTTCAAGAATTCGACGTAATGTATTCTGAATAGTTAGGTTTGACTGATTATTGGTTTTAATATCTGACCAGAGTAGCTCATAGGCTGAACGAATAGGATTCTCAGAGCATTTTTCAATAGTAGAGCCGCTAGAATTTTTCTTGACCATCCAAAAGGTTTCATCGCCCATGATCTGATTCTGACTTCGTCTGTTATTAAAAGTAATTTCTTTATGAAAATAGACATTATGGGTCAAAACAAAAACTTGTTTAATCAAAGCATTATTAGTGCGAACATGATCAAATACACGCTTTATGAGGCTACTTACAATATAGAGAATATCACTATCTAAACTAGAAATAGGGTCATCAAAGACTACAATTCTATTTTCGGTAATTCCTGATGAAGAATGGGAGCCTTTTATAAGTGAATAAAAATAGAGGAAAGTTATAAATGTCTTTTCTCCTTCACTCAAAGATCGGCTAGCATCATCTCCATTTGCTCGGCAAATTCTATAATGACCTTGTTCATCTACAGGGCTTATATAGAATGAGGTAAAGCCGAATGATTTGAGAAGATCGTTTATTTCATTTACTGTCGGTATTGTTGACGTAGCTTTCTTTTCAAATACTTTTAGTTGAGCTTCTAAATTGCCTAAAATTTCTCTTTTTTGTTTTAAGCTATTGTTCATTCCATTAATGGTAGATTCGAGTCTCGTCTTATTTTTTAAATAACTACTCAAGTCACTATCTAACTCATTTATAATGTATTTCCAAACTTGATTTGTAAGGTTTTGCTTTTCAGTCGAGAGGTTCTGGACAACTTGATTGTGGAGCATAATCTTTTGATTTACATCTTGGATCATACCTAAGATTTTACTAATAATAGGTTCTAATGGTTCTAGAGAAACTTTTAGGCTCGGTTCTGACAATTTCCTTTGTAAGATACCTTTGTTCCGCTCCAAACGCTCATTGAGTATTTGAGCTTCTGCTTGAAAAAGGTCTATTTCTAAAAAAGGTATATTTTGACTACTTATGAATTGAATTGCATTTAATACCATTTCAGATGTATCTAGATATTGACTAAATATTTGTTCAACAATGCCTATTTCCTGCTCATATGTTTCACTAAAAAATTTAAGTAATTCATCAGAAAGACTTGGCGAAGTTATTTGTTGGCAAAAAGGGCATTGGGGATAACTTTTTTCAAAATGTTTACGTCCATGTTTAACCCAATCACTATTACCTATAGTTTCTATAAGCTTAGAGATATTAACATCTTGATTACCAATAATTATTCTTTGCAAAATCGGGTTGTTTTCTACTTCGATAAGTGTAGCAGCATTAAAAACTGGAATAAAATTGTATCTTTCGACGTTACGTGAAAATATTGTTGAGGCTTTCTCTTTTAACTCTTCTAATGATAAAAGAATTGATTGATTGATTTGTTTTTCCAGTAGAACTTTATCTTTAAATCTTTCCGCACTATTTCTAAATCCAGTAAAAGCATCCTGAAAATACGAGTCATACTTTTGTTTTTTTTCCAACATTTTGCTTGTATTTCAGGGTCTAATGCTGCTCTCTCAGCGACTTTACCACCTTGGCTGGCTTCACCATTAAGTTGAATATTTAACCTACGTATCTCATCCTTTACTTTATCGATTTGTGGACGTAATAAAGCAATTTGACGTTCTGCCTCAACTTGATCGTCACCTAGGGTAAAAACTCCTTTAACGGTATTTTCTTGATTGAAATTACGATCAATAAAATCTTTATTATAGACGAGAGTTTTTATTGGTTCTCCACCAAGCCATTGAAGTAAACAATGTGTGTAGCCTGATGATTGATCTATGATTCTACCAATTGTAGATTTTCCGGACCCATTTGCCCCAAATATAAAATTTATTTGCTTTAACCCATCTAATTGTGTTGGTACACTATAAGTAGCAACATTATTTATATAGACTCCAGTAAGCATAGATTTCCCTATTTTTAATTTGCACGATTTAAAATTTATTTTTTTAGATTATATAGTTACATACAAATATCATCTACTAATTTTAGAAATATAAAATCGTCCCATAATAAATAACGGTCGTTTTCTTACATTCGGAACAAGATTCTGAAATGATTTAATTTTTGCTATCCCGTATAAGGTCTTAGATATGAATCGATTAACTTTTATAAACGGTGCGATTGTTTCTGCGACTGATGTTCGCAAATCTTGGAGCAAAATTGTTCAATGTGTCAAAGATAGTCATAAACCTGTTTTTGTTTATACGAAGAATGCGCCCGAAGCTGTTGTTCTGAGTTTTGAAGAATTTCAAAAAATGCAGGAAATTATTGAAGCTGTCCGGCGTGAACAGCTAGGACAACAAATGGTTTATGATCTTTTGGATATTAATCAGCTCACTGGTCAACCGATCAAACACATGCTTTTGAACCCAAAAGGTGTATTTGAAGAAGTAAATGGACAAGAAAAATAGCTTTTTGAGGATATTAACGGATTCGAGATTAGAGACAAGCTGATTTAAAAGTCATCTTATATTTATATTCGTTGAACAATGAGCTTTTATTTTCGTAAAATACTAAGAAGTGGAAAACATATTCGTAAGTTAAGTAGCACTGACATCATAGAGTTGACTAATTTTATTGAAAATTAAAAAGAACACTTGGATGTCTATAAAATTATATTAAATAACGTACTGGGTAAAGTAATAGACTCACCCTAATAGGCAAGTCTATTAAACCAAAAACTATTTAAGATTCTTATTGACCTCTTTAAAGATAGTTTCAAATCTTGATAAAGTAGCTTCTGAAAGGCTATTAACAAAATCCTTATTACTAGCAAATTCTTTTGCAGGTAAATAATGATTAAATCTATTCTTTTTAATAACTTTATTAATTTTTGATAATATATCTTCAATTTCAGTACTTAATTCTTCCACCTTAATTTCAGCATGGGTAGATGAGAGAGAAATATTAAAAAGTTGCAGATATTCATCAATAGTAAATATATCTTCAATATCAGCTTTTTTTCTATTATCCAAAAAATCATGGAAAAATTTTATATTTTTATCAGATATAATTTTTTGAATAGTTAGACTATCAAATCTTGCCTGAGACTTTTGGTCAGTAAACGAATCTAATAGGCAGAAAATTGATAGTTTTGAACCTCGAAGTAATGAAATAAAACTAGCAACTTTATCTAAACCGCCTGTAGGCACAATTGTAATATCTTCATTTAAGCCAGTTCGTTTATTCGCATTCAAATATTCTGAAATTGTGGTCAAGTATAGTAAGTCTGAGACACCTTCTACCAATAGATTTTTTTTAGAAATAAATAAATTCTGTGCAACATCATACCCTAAAGCAGCTTGTAAAGGGAAAAGTGTATTAGGGTCTTTTTGTTGAATACTATCACTAACGATAGAGCTATCGGAGTCACTAAATACCGTTCTGACCCGATTTAATTTCGTTGTTTCTACCATGAAAGGTGAGTGAGTTGTATAAATAACTTGATACTTATCAACTAAACTTTCTAAAAAACGTAGTAAATCTGCTTGAGCAGTTGCATGCAAGTTAAGGCCTGGCTCATCTAAGAGTAGAATATATTTTGAATTTGAATCAGCCTGAATTTTGTTAAACCAAACTAAGAATGAAAAAAACCAATTAAATCCTTTACTTCTATTCTGAAGAGGTAAAGAAACTCTCGTTTTCGAGTTTTTTACTCGAATATCTAAGACATGTTCAACAATATTTGTATCGACCGTTGTAGCACTGCCATAACTTGTATTTACTTGCCTTTTCACAGTAGCTGTTTTTTTATCAATTTTAAATTCAATATTTAAGTTCTGATTTGCAGACCAATATTGAAATAGTGTGTCAGAAATCAAAGCCTCAGTTGCTTCTAATTCAGCAATAAAGTCTTCGAAATCGTCTGCATTAATAAGTTCATTCACATTAATTTCGGATAAATCTAAGAGTGCCTTTGCTGTTTTTAGATCATCCGATAGATCAACATCATCATCTAAAAAACTTTCTAGAATAATCCTTGATGGGAGTTGATAATATTCATCATAGTAAATAAATTTTGGTAAATGTCTTTTTATTAAAACACTATATGCATATCTTTCAATAAAAGTCATCCATGTAGAACTTTTGAAGAAATATTTTCTTAAAGGCTCTAACCTTTCGGTTTCATCTGGGAACTTCTTTAATATTTGATCAAATTTCTCTTCTGTTAGAGCCAACTTCAACTCAGTTTTTACATCATCACCAATATCAGATAAATTTAAGTGTTTTAAAAATAATTCAAAATTTATCGATACACCACTTATTAATGTAGATGAATCACCATAAGAACTTGTTAGAGAGGTGGATCAGGAAATTTGAACAACACTTATAAGTGATATTTTGCTCCCCAAATGATGTTATAAACATCAATATATGGAGTATTTTATGGCACGTAGACCAAGAAGAAATCATTCAAATGATTTTAAAGCTAAGGTAGCACTTGCTGCGATTAAAGCAGAAAAAACACTTGCTGAATTGAGTGCTGAATTTGATGTTCATCAAAACCAAATTATCGACTGGAAAAATCAACTGATTTCAGCTTCCTCGCAAGCTTTCGATCAATCAA
>NZ_JEXX01000021.1:0-70687 GCF_000582055.1 Acinetobacter sp. 766875
TGGAAAAAGCTGCCGCCTTCTAGCATGGTCACAAACTCTTTACCCGCATTAATCAGTTCAGGGTCTTCTTCACCTACAGCTGGTGGTGGGCCAAATGCCAATAGGCCATTTTCAGAATGAAGGAAAATATCTTTATCGTTAGGTAAGTAGCTGGCAATTTTAGTCGGTAAGCCAATGCCCAAGTTTACATAGGCGCCATCGGGAATATCTTGTGCCACACGTTGTGCAATCTGGTCACGGCTGAGTTTCTGGTAGCTCATGTTATTTCTCCTTATTGCTTACTGTGCGGGCTGTACTTGTACAACATGCTGTACAAAAATGCCTGGGGTGATGATGTGTTCAGGGTCTAATCCCCCCAGCTCAACCACTTCAGAAACCTGGGCAATAGTGACATCAGCAGCCATGGCCATGATCGGGCCAAAGTTACGTGCAGATTTACGGTAAACCAGATTGCCCCAGCGGTCGCCCTTGTAGGCTTTAATCAGGGCAAAGTCAGCCTTGATCGGATATTCAAGTACGTAATCTTTACCATCAATCTCACGGGTTTCTTTACCTTCGGCCAAAAGAGTTCCAAAGCCTGTTGGAGTAAATACAGCACCTAAACCCATACCGGCAGCTTGAATACGACAAGCCAGATTACCTTGCGGTACAACCTCAAGTTCCACCTTTCCGGCACGGTATAGTTCATCAAACACATAAGAATCTGACTGACGTGGGAAAGAACAGATCACTTTTTTTACTGAACCGGCCTTAAGCAGTTTAGCCAGACCATAGTCACCATTACCGGCATTGTTGCTCACAATGGTTAAGTCTTTAACACCGAGTTCAATCAGACCGTCAATGAGTTCAGCGGGTTGTCCTGCGGTACCAAAACCACCAATCAGTATGGTTGCACCATCTTTAATCTGCGATAGAACCTCGCTTAGTGAGGACTTACTTTTGTCAATCATTAGACAACTCCATTGTGCTCATTGAAGAAGAGATAGGTAAGAGAGTTAGGCACACTGAGGCGAGAAGAATAGATAAATATTTCACTCAATCCCGAGTGTTTCCCTTAGATTTCCCTTTTAATCATTTTTGATAATTTTCGTATTTTGATCTAGTAAGCTATATATAGTTTTGTTCGATTTAGGATTTTTTTGTTCGACTATCGAACATTATCTCATTAAATTACTTAATCTATCTTATAAACTCAAGTTGTAAAAAAATACCAATAATTTTGCATAGATATGTATAAAACAACATATTTGCTTAGGCTATTTCATAAATAAAATAACCATCAGCACTGTATATAAAACCTTAAGACTGTGATTGTAAAATTAAACGAGCAAGTTCCAAATCATCAGGATAAGTAATTTTTATATTATCAGAGCGCCCCATGACCACTTGTACACTTTCGCCCACAGATTCAAGTGCACTCGCCTCATCGGTAATGGTCAAATTATTTTTTAATGCTGTTTCTATTGCTTTTTTAAGCATGCCAATTTTAGCAATTTGGGGAGTTTGAGCCTGCCACAAAAGTTCTCGACTCACAGTTTTATCAATTTGGTGTTGTTTAGTTACTTGTTTTAGCGTATCGCGTACAGGAATTGCCAAAATAGCACTCTGGTTTGTTTCAACTGCGGTTTTAACAAGAGCACTAAGACATTCAAAAGTCACACAAGGTCGTGCAGCATCATGTACTAATACCCAGTCATTCTCATCCGCTATCTGCAATAGATAATTTAGAGCGTTTAATACTGAGTGCACACGTTCAGCACCACCATTACAAAAATGAGCCTTATATTTATCCTGAAAAGCTAAAGTCGAGGCAAAATTATCCTGTGCACCAATTGCTAAAACATAGCCACTTAATGGAAGTTGACTTAAACGTTTAACCGTATGTTCTAAAACAGTAGCGTCTTGAATGTATTGATATTGCTTTAATTCAGTTTTGGAGAACCGACTTCCCGAACCAGCAGCAGGGATAACTGCCCATAATTTAGTCTGGGATGTCTGGCGATGGAGGTGTCTCATTAGTTTCCAAATCTACTTTAGCGTTCGGGTCAATATAAATAGGCTTATAATTGGTACTAATTGTACTCATTTGAACAAATGTTTCATGAGGCTTAACTAAACCAAGATCAAGACGAGCATGCTCTTCTATTGCTTCTGTACCGTTTTTTAGGTCAAAAACCTCAGCTGCCAAAATGCGGTTTCGCTCTTTAAGCTCATCATTTACTTCGGCTTGCTGTTGGATCTGTTGCATAAGCGCTTGATGAGGAAAATAACCACCCTCACCTAACCAGAACTGATATTGCAATATAGCTACTAAAACAATAACCAGTAGCAATATAAGTTTGCTTGAAGTGGATCGAAATACTTCTAACATAGCATTAAGAGCTTTAATTAAAAACTTTTATTAAGTTTTTGTATTGTATGACAATTTACAAGCGACATGCAAAATTCCTGCAAAATTCCTGCAAAACGATGAATGATCATATTACTTTAAATTGACCATCGTAACATGTTTCATTTTGTCAAAATTAAACTCAATTGGAAAGGAAAATAATGTTTATAAACACAACTGTTTATAAATCAATCTATGTATATAAAAGTTACTCTTAAGAATGAGTAAAAACTGCAAATATCATAGAAAAACCAGCAACCGCCAACATGCAATCTAGCAATAAATTAAAAGTTTCCTCAGACATCTTTATTACAAATGTTTTACCAATATAATTACCAATAATTAAAGAAAAACCAACCGCAACTCCCGCAATTAAAATATTTTTATGTAAAACACCTAGCGCACCAAAAGTTAAGCTTTTTGTTACGTAAATTCCAAATGAAGCTGCCGCCTCTGTTGCCAAGAGAGCTCCCTTAGTTAAACCAAAACCATTAAAAACCGGAAGTAATAATGGACCTGTGGAGAATACTACACCAGTGATATAGCCAAGCACTCCACCTGCGACTATCATTTGCCATGAATTAAATTTAAAACTATGGCGTTTGGCATAATGCCTAATCGGTATTAAGCAAAAGAAAAAGAAACCTATACATAAGTTGGATAATATCGGTGACATAACCCATAAAGTATTGGCTCCCAGTATCGTTGCGGGTATGCCCAGACTCGTAAACAACAGAAATGCTTTAATATTAAGATCTTTATGCCACATCACTACACGTGAAATATTACCCATGATTGCGGCAATTGCCATAATAGGTACTGCAAGCTTCGCCCCAAAAATATAAGAAAGTATAGGCAACAAAATAATAGATGATCCAGTCCCTACTACCCCACTAATCAGTCCTGATAGAACCCCAATAACAGCAAGTGCTACATAGATCATAGGCCTAACCAAAATAATTATTCTTAAGAGTCTACAATAGTCTAGGTTTTAAAATCGTACTATAGCTCTGTTCTGTTTTAGTATTTAAAATTTGCATTTTAAAATACTTAATTACTTATGCGATTAGCCCTATAAAACTTATTAAATTTTTATTTGAAGCTATATAAAATCACATATTTCTTATATTTTTAACCAATAACTACCTAAAAAAGTATACTTTTTTGCTTTACATTTTGATAAGAATTTTAAATGTATTTTTGATACATATTTTAATAAGTGAGAAGAAGATGGATCTTTCTAACATTTTTATAGGTGACACAACTTGGACCTTTGTTTTAGAAATTTTAATCCGATGTACTGTGATGTTTATTATCATCATTACTTTTTTAAGACTATCTGGTAAACGTGGTATTCGACAACTTTCCTTATTCGAACTGGCTATTATTTTATGTTTAGGATCTGCTGCTGGCGATCCTATGTTTACTAAAGACTTACCTATTGCTCATGCATTTGTTGCTTTTGTAGCTATTATTTCTTTATACCGCCTCGTTACTTGGGGTATGGTAAAAAATAAAAAAATTGAAAATTTATTAGAAGGACGAGCTCTCTGTGTCGTTAAGGACGGTCTCTTAGTTTATAAAGATTTCCAGAAACAAACATATTCTCATGACGAGTTTTTCTCGGAAATGCGCCAACAAAATGTAGAGCATTTAGGTCAAGTCCGAACAGCCTTACTTGAATCTGATGGTATTTTGAGTTTGCTTTATTATGAAGATGAAGACGTTAAATGGGGACTTCCTTTATTTCCAGATGCTTACCACAAAGCTGATGTACTTAAAATTAATACTTTTTATTCTTGTATGAAATGCGGTGAAACAAAAATTTTAAACAAACTCGACCAAGAATGTTCTCGCTGTCATCATCATAGTTGGGCTGAATCTTTAAAAACTCGACGTTTAGGATAAATAAAAAAGTGCTATTCCCAAAAAAGAAATAGCACTTATATTTTAAATATTAATTTGTCATCAATATTTAAATCAGCAAAGTATTATTCAAAAGATTAGTTTAAACCTTTGAACTCAGCTTTACCGCGGTAAACCGCTTTAGTCAACTCTTCAATACGAAGTAATTGGTTATATTTAGAAACACGGTCAGAACGGCAAAGTGAACCAGTCTTGATTTGACCTGCTGCTGTACCAACTGCTAAATCAGCAATAGTTGAATCTTCTGTTTCACCAGAACGGTGAGAAATAACAGTCGTGTAACCATTTGCTTTAGCAAGGTAGATTGCATCTAAAGTTTCAGTCAATGTACCAATCTGGTTATATTTGATCAGAATTGAGTTACCTACTTTCTCATCAATACCACGTTGTAAAATCTTAGGATTAGTTACGAATAAATCGTCACCAACCAATTGGATTTTATCACCAAGAATTGAAGTTAAATAGCTCCAGCCTTCCCAATCAGACTCATCTAAACCATCTTCAATAGAGATAATTGGATATTGCTTAACAAGACCAGCTAAGTAATCAGCAAATTGATTGCTTGTAAAAGACTTGTTGCCTTCACCTTCAAGAATATATTGACCATTCTTGTAGAATTCTGAAGATGCACAGTCAAGTGCAAGCATCAAATCTGAACCAGCTTTATAACCAGTTTGCTCAATTGCTTGAAGAATTACAGTAATTGCTTCTTCGTTTGAACGAAGGTTAGGTGCAAAACCACCTTCATCACCTACAGCTGTATTCAAACCTTGTTTTTTAAGAACTGATTTCAAAGAATGGAATACTTCTGCACCAGCACGCAATGCTTCAGCAAATGAAGTAAAACCAACTGGCTCAATCATGAACTCTTGAATATCAACAGTGTTGTCTGCGTGAGCACCACCGTTCAAAATGTTCATCATTGGTACAGGCATAGTCAAAGTAGTTTGACCACGTAAGTTAGCAATATATTGGAACAATGGAAGTTTTTGTTCAGCTGCTGCTGCGTGAGCTGCTGCCAAAGATACTGCCAAAGTTGCATTCGCACCTAATTTAGATTTGTTTTCAGTACCGTCAAATGCAATCATTTTTTCATCAAGTGCTTTTTGATCAAAAACACTCTGACCAACAAGCAATTCATGAATTGAGCTATTTACATTCTGAACAGCAGTACGAACGCCTTTACCCAAGTAACGTGATTTGTCACCGTCACGAAGTTCTAAAGCTTCACGAGAACCAGTTGAAGCACCAGATGGTGCACATGCACGACCAACCACCCCAGATTCTAAGATGACGTCTGCTTCGATGGTTGGGTTACCACGAGAGTCCAAAATTTCACGTGCACGAATGTCAACGATTTGGCTCATGAACAATTCCTCAGTTGAATGAATAACGCGATGCAAGTTCCTGCATCAATGAGTATCTAACTTTTTGAATCCTTTAACTAAAGTATCCAATTCTTTTAGTTGTGCCAAGAATGGCTCAAGCTGCGACAGGCGCAATGCAGATGGTCCATCACATTTTGCTTTGTCTGGATCTGGATGAGACTCTAGGAATAATCCCGCTAAACCTGTTGCCATACCAGCACGCGCCAAAGTTGTAATTTGAGCACGGCGACCGCCAGCTGAGTCAGAACGACCACCTGGAGTTTGTAAAGCATGAGTCACGTCAAAGAATACCGGTACATTCATTTCTTTCATGATGTCAAAGCCAAGCATATCTACAACTAAATTGTTATAGCCAAATGCTGAGCCACGCTCACAAAGAATAAGTTTGTCATTTCCAGCTTCCAAACATTTATGCAAAATATGACGCATTTCATGAGGAGCTAAAAACTGTGCTTTTTTAATGTTGATAATAGCTTGGGTTTTAGCCATTGCTTCAACAAGATCAGTTTGACGACTTAAAAAAGCTGGAAGCTGGATAATATCAGCGACTTCGGCAACTGGTGCTGCCTGATATGGTTCGTGAACGTCGGTAATAATTGGAACATTAAAATGCTTTTTAATGTCACCTAACCATTCAATACCCTTTTCAAGTCCAGGACCACGGAATGAATGCAAACTAGAACGGTTTGCTTTATCAAAGCTCGCCTTAAATACATAAGGAATATCTAGGCGTTTACAAATATCAATATAAGTTTCAGCAATTTCAAAAGCTAAATCTTTTGACTCAAGTACGTTCATTCCGCCAAATAATACAAATGGCAAATGATTTGCCATTTGTATATCGCCTAAACGTACAACTTCTTGTGGTTTTAATTGTGGCATTTAAACTTTCCCAGTTTATTTAAAATCGCATTACTTACTTTTTTGATGCTGTGTTTTTGCAGCGTCAATAAAACTAGCAAATAATGGATGTCCATCACGTGGTGAACTTGTAAATTCCGGGTGGAATTGTACAGCAATAAACCAAGGATGGTCAGGAATTTCTACAGTTTCAACCAAATGTTGTGCTGAAGAATAACCAGAAATCTTCATGCCCGCTTTTTCAATCGCCTCAATGAAACGATTATTCATTTCATAACGATGACGATGACGCTCAGTGATTTCAGCTTTTCCGTAGACTTCACGTGTTTTTGTGCCTTCAACCAATTCTGATTTTTGTGCACCTAAACGCATTGTTCCGCCTAAGTCAGACTCAAGGCTACGCTGTTGTAATTCACCACGCTCATCTAACCATTCAGTAATTAAACCAATGAGTGGATATTTTGTAGAACGGTTAAATTCTGTAGAAGATGCTTCTGGCATACCTGCAACATGGCGAGCATATTCAATAACTGCCAATTGCATACCTAAACAGATTCCTAAGAAAGGAATACGATTTTCACGTGCGTATTGAATAGCTTTCATTTTGCCTTCAGTACCACGTTCACCAAAACCACCTGGTACTAAAATTGCGTCAGCTGTACTTAAAATAGATACGTCTTGGCTTTCAAGCTCTTCAGCGTTGACATAATCAATTTGTACTTTTACACGATTTTTAATACCCGCATGTAACAATGCTTCGTTTACAGATTTATAAGCATCTGGTAACTCAACATATTTACCAACCATAGCTACACGTAAAGTGTATTCAGGGTTCAGTAATGCTTCGACTACATTGTCCCAATCTTCTAGATTTGCTTCTGGAAGATCATTAAATCCAAAACGCTCACAAATTAGATCATCAACGTTTTGTTCATAGAAGGTACGTGGAATTTGATAAATCGTTTTTGCATCTTTACATACCACTACAGCACGTGCTTCCACGTTAGTGAATAATGCAATTTTGCGTTTAGTATCAACATCTACATCATATTCAGTACGGCAGATAAGAATGTCTGGCTGAATACCGATTGAAAGTAACTCTTTTACAGAATGCTGAGTTGGTTTAGTTTTTAACTCTGCTGCCGACTTAATATATGGCAATAAAGTTAAATGCATAAGCATGGTACGTTTATGACCAAGCTCAACCATTAACTGACGAACCGATTCCATGAACGGTAAAGATTCGATATCACCTACGGTGCCACCAATCTCTACGATAGCAACATCGTAGCCTTCACCTGCGCGAAGAACACGTTCTTTAATATTATCGGTAATATGAGGAATAACCTGAACTGTACCACCTAAGTAATCACCACGACGTTCTTTATTTAAAACGTCTTGATATACACGACCACTAGTGAAGTTATTTAGTTTGGTCATTTTCGCGCGACGTAAGAAACGTTCGTAATAACCCAGATCCAGATCGGTTTCTGCACCATCTTCGGTAACAAAAACTTCACCATGCTGGAATGGGCTCATTGTCCCTGGATCGACATTAATATAAGGATCCATTTTAACCATTGTGACTTTTAAGCCACGAGCTTCCAAAAGTGCAGCAACAGAAGCAGCAGAAATACCTTTACCTAGCGATGAAACCACACCACCAGTGACAAAAATAAAATGGGTCATTAAGTTTCTCGTACAATCAAGCCGAAATCGGCCTACAATGTTTGGCAATTTTACTGTACTCTGCCCCTATAAAGCAAAGTCAAACCGCATCAATTCAAAGAACAATAAACAACTGGTTATTCTATCAGCATTTTTAATAAAAAATTAGCTCAATCTGACATGATTTTTTCATTGCTATTTACTGTTATAATGCCAATTCCTCAATTAAATGTTGTTTAGGGCAATGGCAAATAAAAAACTTTTAATCTGTGCTGCAATTGCGGCTGGACTATTGTTAACCGCATGCGTTAAAAAAGAGACACCGAAAGAAGAAGAGCAAGACAAGGTTGAAACTGCTGTTTCAGAACCTCAACCAGAGAAGCCTGCAAAATTTGAATCTTTAGAGAGTGTAGATACTCATCAAGAAGCTCAAGTTCCAGCGCAACCACAAGTTGAAGTTGAACGTGAAGAAACAACTAATACTACAACTGAAATTCGCCGAGAAACCCGTCCTGCGCATTCTGCTGAATCTTCACAGACACAAGTTGCTGAACAACCTAAATCTGAGACACCAAAGGTAGAACCTAAACCTGAAAAAAAACCTGAGCCTAAAGCAGAACCTAAACCTGAAAAGGCTCAGTCTAAACCAGCTAAGGCAACTGAGCCTGCGAAGACAGAAGATGACGCAGTTGCTGCTGCAATTGCTGCTGCAACACCAGCACTTAAAAACTAAGCTTCTGTTTTATAAATGCCCAAATTAATTTTTTGATTTGGGCATTTATACAAAATTCATAATAAAAACAGATTAAATTCATTTAAATTTCAATTCAAACACTTGGAAAAATGAAGCAATACCGCTCTTATTTTAAGATATAAAAATAAAGCCCAAAATTTGAGCTTCACTTATATATTCAATAATTATCTATTTATTTCGTTCAATTAGAAAATAATCAGACATAAGACGTGCTGCCCATGACGTACTGCGCCATCCTTCATAAAATGCACAATGACTTCCCTTTTTAGTTGTGACTACAGCAACAGTACTCATTTGCTGAATTGGCTCTTTATAAGGTTCTAAATTTTTAATAGAGCAAACAGGGTCATCTTCTGCATTAAGAATCATTAATGGAATTTTGATATTTTCAAACACATAAATCGGGTTAATAGATTTACAGTAAGTCTCGTAATCTTGAAAACCTGCCATTTCAAAGTATTCTTTTTCAAATTCTTCTAAATTGGTCGTCGATAAGACTTTTTCTAAAGATGCTATTTTGCTCCACGTATTTTGATACGGATAAATAAAATACTTGAAGAGTTTTTTCGTCATCATTTTACTGTAAAAAGGATGAACATTTTTAAAACCAATTTCCGTGTTATAACCCGGGCACATCGCAAAAGCAGCTTTAAAAGGTGTATCTTCGCCTTGTTCACCTAAATAACGAACAAGCAAGCCAGTACCTGCTGAAGAACCTACTGCATATAAATCTGATGTCGGAAATAAACTTTGAATATAGTTAAGCTGTTCTTTTAAATCACTAGTAGATCCAAAAAGAGAAATTTGCGGCACAGGCATTGGCAAACCTGCGTGCCCACGGCGCAGGCATAGTGCAATTCGCCAGCCTGTATATTGATTCAAATCACGTACTAACTCACGCATACTTTCAGGCGTACCTGTAATAGTATGCATAATTACAATTGTTGGAGTATCTGCCGGTAAATCATATCCATACCAAGCTATAGCGGTAATCCCACCATCACTCATAGTGAGTTGATCAATTCGGTCATATGCCAACTTTATTGTCTGTTTTCTAATAAGATCAAAATAGAGTAAATGGACATGACTGTTGGTTAACCAAGGCGTAGGTCGATATTTCTGTTTGAGTTGAGGAAGCTTCTCCAACACATCTTTTATTTGCCCTTGAGGATCATAATAAACTTTTGGATGCTCAGCACCTAACACTAAATCAAACAGCTCTGAACCGAAATCTTTAATTTTACTAAAACAGATATGCCCATGTCCAATGACTACCTCTGACTATGAGTTAAATGATTGCCGCACTAAAGCAGCAACCTGCCTTCCCCAAATTGCGTAAACTTCTTTACTTGGATGAAAACCATCACTTGCCATTGTCAAATTCATGGCTTGAAAATTTTCAATATCGTATTGAAGAAACTTAAACTGGCTCTGCGGTGCTAACCATTGTTGTAATTTTTGATTCATTTGCTCTGCATATTGCCCAAATAACCAAGCTAGTGGATTGGGTAAAGCAGGGAAATGTTGCATTGGAGGCACACCAGAAACGATAATCAACTTTGGCTGAAAACGTTTCTGTATGTGCTCAAATAATTGCTTCTGTTGTTTAATCCATGATTTAGCAGAAGTTAATTTAGTAACATCGTTTACACCAATAGATGTCACAATCACATCATACTTCCGCTCATCTAAATGCTGTAAAGCATTAAAAACTTGTCGAGTTGTATCACCAGTTTTAGCATGAAGTTTCCATTGCAGGGAAAATTCATTTTGCAGTTCTTGAATAATAGCACCAGACAAAGCATCTTTCTGATTTTCTACACCAACACCTGCTGCAGCAGAATCTCCCAAAATAAGCATGGATAAAGGCTTGCCTTGACCAATACAACCTTCTCGTTCACCTTTGGCTTCTGCTAAACGTGGCGTGTTCTTTCGAACTTTACTACCTTGTACAAATAATACGGGCAATAAAAGCAATGTTGAAAGTTTTAACCACATTTTATATATCTCAATACTCTTAGGCTATTTAACAAAATTATTGAGGTTTAAATTGAGCTATTCTTATACCCATTTGCTCAGCTAATGCAGCTAAACCACTCATTGGACGAATCATTACTTCAAAATCAATAATTTTACCCTGTTTATTAAAACGAATCATGTCAATCCCTTTTAATGATTTATCACCTACATTCGCACTAAACTCCAGTACTACATTTTCACCATCTTCTGTGTAAAACTCTCTGTGATAGGTAAAATTTTGGAATACTTGAATCACATTAGTAAGAATAAAGAAAACAACTTGTCTTCCCTCATAAGGTTTATAAGCGACTGGTGAACGGAAAACGACTTCATCTGCCAGCAAATCATTTAAGTTCGATAAGTCGTTTGATTGAATCATGTGGTGCCATTTTTCTAATGACTGTTTAGTTGTTTCAAGTGTCATTTTTCTTTTCCTTCAAATTGGTTTTAGTAGTGAGCATTCTCTTAATTAAGATAATACTCACTTAACTCATTAAAGAACCGCTGCTAGTTCAGCACCTTGACGAATAGCACGTTTAGCATCCAACTCACCGGCTTCTTTAGCACCACCAATCAAATGAACATTCTTACCATCTGCTTTTAATTGGTCATACATTGCAGTAAATGATTCTTGGCCTGCGCAAATCACTACGTTATCAACTTCAAGCACTGTTGGTTTTCCATCAACAGTAATATGAAGTCCTTGATCATCTACTTTGTCATACTGTACGCCTGCCAACATTTTCACATTTCTGTTCTTAAGCCCTGTACGGTGAATCCAACCAGTCGTTTTACCTAGTCCCGCACCTACTGAAGAAGCTTTACGTTGTAACAAATAGATTTCTCGTTCAGAAGCTTCAACTTTCGGCTGCTTTAAACCACCAACGTGTTCATAGTGAGTATCAATACCCCACTCTTCATAAAATTTTTCTGGATTTAAACTACCACTTTCACCTTCATGGGTTAGATACTCAGCTGTATCAAAACCGATACCACCTGCCCCAATAATGGCAACACGTTGACCTACTGGTACACGCTCTTT
Source organism: Acinetobacter sp. 766875 (assembly GCF_000582055.1). NCBI lineage: Bacteria > Pseudomonadati > Pseudomonadota > Gammaproteobacteria > Moraxellales > Moraxellaceae > Acinetobacter > Acinetobacter sp. 766875. The sequence continues at coordinate 12,048 of NZ_JEXX01000021.1, forward strand.
AAGTACTTGTAAGTAGCTCAGTACTTTTGGATGATCAATACCTTCAAATTGTAATTGACGAGGTGTTACACCTGTTGCAACTACAATTTCATCGAAGTCTGATTGGCTTAACTCTTCATAAGTCGCTTTATGATTTAATACAAGTTCAATGTTCGGACGTAATTCAATTTGACGATTAAAATAACGTAGTGTTTCGTAGAACTCTTCTTTACCAGGCACAGTTTTAGCAATATTAAACTGTCCACCAATTTGATGACTTGCTTCAAAGATTTTAACTTGGTGTCCACGATCTGCCGCATATACAGCAAAACTTAAACCTGCTGGTCCTGCACCAATGACAGCGATATTCTTCTGTTTTTGTGCTTCTTTAAAAATAAGTTCTGTTTCATAACATGCGCGAGGGTTAACTAGACATGTTGCGATTTTCATAGAGAAAATATGATCAAGACACGCTTGGTTACAGCCAATACAGGTATTGATTTCATCACTACGACCTTCACTTGCTTTTAAAACAAACTCAGGATCTGCAAGCATTGGACGTGCCATTGAAACCATATCTGCATGACCCGATGCCAATACATGTTCAGCCATTTCTGGGGTATTAATACGGTTTGAGGTAATTAATGGAACGGAAACTTCACCTTTTAATTTTTCAGTGACCCAAGTAAATGCAGCTCTTGGAACTTTAGTGGCAATTGTTGGTATACGAGCTTCATGCCAGCCAATACCCGTATTAATGATCGTAGCGCCAGCTTTTTCAATCGCTTTAGCAAGTTGAATCACTTCTTCTAAAGTAGATCCGCCTTCAACTAAATCAAGCATTGATAAACGGTAAATAATAATAAAGTTTTCACCGACTATTTCACGTGTACGTTTTACAATCTCGATAGGAAAACGAATACGGTTTTCATAGCTACCACCCCATTCATCATCACGATGGTTTGTTCTTGCTGCTATAAACTCATTAATTAAATAACCTTCAGAACCCATAATCTCAACGCCGTCATATCCAGCGTATTGAGCAAGCTTCGCACAGTTTGCAAAATCATCAATCGTTTGTTGAACCTCTGCAGAAGTCATTGCTTTAGGTTTAATTGGATTAATCGGTGCTTGAATTGCCGAAGGTGCAACAATCTCTGGCTGATAAGAATATCGACCCGTATGTAATATCTGTAAAGCAATCTTTCCGCCAGCAGCATGTACAGCTTCGGTAATGACTTTATGTTTTTCGGCTTCTTCTGTGCTATCTAGCTTAGAAGCATGAGCAAAGGTTAAACCTGCCTGATTAGGTGCAATACCGCCAGTAACAATAAGACCAACATCTCCTTTAGCACGTTCCGCATAAAAAGCCGCCATGCGCTCATAACCACCTGGCGCTTCTTCTAGACCAACGTGCATAGACCCCATCAATACGCGATTTTTTAATGTCGTAAAACCTAAATCTAATGGTTTTAATAAATGTGGATATAACGACATAACAACTCCTTGGCTTGCTAATCTGCTTGCTTAATGCAACTTGTTGCACAAATTTATAATCAAATTTTGACTTTTATGCAACATGTTGCATAATCTTATGAGTCACACTTTACTTTTGCTTACAAACGGATTGCCATGTCACTTCCCCATGTTTTACTAACCAGCTTACTAGAACGTCCAAGCACTGGCTTTGAACTCGCTCGCCGTTTTGACCGCTCTATGGGCTTTTTCTGGAATGCCACACATCAGCAAATTTATCGTGAACTCAATAACATGCTAAAAAAAGGCTGGGTTTCTACTTTAGAAAATGAGATGGATAGCGGCCGAAAAAAAACTTATCAAGTCGAACAACTTGGGCGTATAGAACTGGCCTCATGGATGACACAGCAAAGTGAACCCGCTCAGCTTAGAGATGACTTAATGGTAAGATTGCGTGCCGAGGCACAATTGGGCAATAATCAAATATTACCCGAACTGTTACGACATCTTGGCTTACACCAAGAAAAGCTTAAGCTTTACCAAAATATTTACGATAAAGATTTTAAAGATAGTGATGACTTGAATAATCGAGTGTTATATATCCACAAAATGATCTTGGAACTCGGTATCACTATGGAAACTGAGTGGATCAAGTGGTTAGAACAGGTCATCCCACAATTAAAACTTTTTGCTCAAGATAACGCATCTGGAGAATAACCATGCCTTATTACACCATGCCCGATCAGGAAAAATTATTTGTACGCCGTGTTGGTCGTGGTGAACCAGTATTAGTATTATCTGGTCTAGGTATGCAAAGTTGGCAATGGCTACCGTTTATCTACGCAAATCGTAAAGAATATGAATTTATTATTCCTGACTGGCGTGGTTTTGGCGGTTCAAAAAACTGTGCTATTCCCGAGCAAGATGCTATATCAAGCCACTGGCAAGATGTCGCTCATTTAATTGAACAACTAAAACTTGATCACTTTATTTTAATGGGCTATTCAATGGGTGCTACCACTGCAATGCATGGTATGAAGCATGCTCATCTTGCTCAGCAGTTAAAAGCTTATTTACATATTGATCAAACGCCTAAAATATCTGTAGATGCGACATGGCAATATGGTTTATTCGGACCATTACATGCCCAATTTAAACAATTACTCAATGATATTTATCAATTATTATCAAAACATAAAAATGCTAAATATCTTTATGAGTTATCACTTCCAGACCGTCAAAAATTGGTACGTTTGTGGGTAGATTTTATTGAATTGCAAAGTAGCAATCCTTTTAGTCCATTTGTTTTTAAAACTGCGTTAAAACAGCCATTTTTACAGAAATACTTATTACCGATTCAACGCTTAGACTACTTATTTTGGTACGTCGAAAATTATCTTTTTCACAATGAAGACTATCGTGAGGCATTGCAACAATTACAGTGCCCAACAACTTTCTTTATTGGCCGTAATTCAACACTCTATCCAGAAACTGGTCAGACACTGATTGCACATAGTGTCGAACATGCAAAAACAATTTATTTCGAGCGTTCTGGCCACACGCCATTATTAACCGAGCCAAAAAAATTCGGGCATGAAATCACTACTTTTTTATCCGAACTCAAACATGCTTCATAAAAAAAAGGGATCTGCAAAAACAGATCCTTTTTTAAACCATAAATCATTAAGCTGAATGAGCTAACTCATTTGCTTTTAACTCTTCAGCAACATTTAACAAAAGTTGTTCAGTTTTATCCCATCCTAAACAACCATCTGTCACAGACTGACCATAAGTCATTTCACACGAAATTTTCTGATTACCATCAACTAAATGACTTTCAATCATGACACCCTTCACCTGAGTTTTTAAGCGTTCAGCAACGATTTGCTGCAAAACCTCTGGCTGACGTAAAGGGTCTTTACCACTATTGCCATGACTACAGTCAATAACTAAGGCAGGTAGGTTTTGTTTGTGCTTTTCTCTAATTGCCTGAATTGAAGCCAAATCATAATTAGGACCATGATTCGCTCCACGTAAAATCAAGTGTGGCAATGGATTTCCAGCACTCTGAATCACTGAAGGCAAACCTTGCTGATTCATACCTAAAAATTGATGCTCATTTTGTGCAGATTGGATAGCATCTAAAGCAATTTGAATCGAGCCATCCGTACCATTCTTGAAACCAATACTGTATGGCATATGACTTGAGATTTCACGGTGAATTTGAGACTCGCTGGTACGCGCACCAATTGCGCCCCAAGCCAACAAATCATCAAAATAACCTGTTGCCATTGGACTTAGAATTTCGCTCGCAATCGGCAAACCCTTTTCAATAATTTGTAAATATAGCTCACGCGATTTTTCTAAACCTAATTGTAGATTAGATGAACCATCAAGGTTTGGGTCATACATGTACCCCTTCCAACCTACAGTTGTACGCGGCTTTTCAATATAAGCACGCATCACAATGAATATTTGATCTTTAACTTTTTCTTGTAATTTTTGCAGTTTTTCTGCGTATTCAAGAACCGCAACTGGGTCATGAATTGAACATGGTCCTGTAATAACCATTAAACGCTGATCTTTACCAGCAAGAATATTTTGAATAATTTGACGGTGTTCTGCAATTTGACGTGCGAAGGTCTGCACAAGCGGATATTTAGCTTTTAACTGGAGAGGTAAACTAACTGGTGTTTCTTTTGTATTACTTTGAGTTAGTAAAGTATTTAAAGCATTCATTGGTCTTTTCCTTTGGACTGAAACCGAATCAGTCCGATCATTTATTTGAGCGTTTTGGATCTATTCGTTGGCAAAGGTAGGCAAAAGTAAAACCAATAAAAGTTGCTAAAGTATGAATAAGTCATGTTGTTCATTTTGAGTTCCTCGATTTGAAAAAGATAAAGCATAAAAAAACCTGAGCGGGGTTGCCGATCAGGTATTAACTGTGATGGGCAACTTTCGTGCCCGAATACGCTCAGGCAACTATCTAAATTGCCAGAAATAAAAGTAAGCGTTAGAATTCACAGATTGATTTAACATCTTTATCTCAAATATTAAAAAATGTTCCTTAAATCTAAAATACGCATTGTTGATGAATTTGACAAGTATTTTTTGCGAAAAAATTTCTTATTTTTTAGTTAAAATTTAATTGCTCACTTCATTATTAGCGAATTAATCCTTGCGGCTGCAAAATAATCAAACTTGCACCACAAAGCACTATAAAACCACCTAAAACATCCCATCTCGTTAAAGCGATTTGATCGACAAAACGAAGCCACATGAGTGCAGTAAAAATATAAATACCGCCATAGGCCGCATAAATGCGCCCAGAAGCAGCTGGATGTAATGTAAGTAACCAAACAAAGATCGCTAAGCTTAAGGCTGTAGGGATCCACAACCAAGCAGACTTCCCTTCTTTTAAAATAAGATAAGGAAAGTAACAGCCTAAAATCTCAGCGATCGCAGTAATAATAAATAACCCGAACACACTAAGTATTCGGGTTATAGAAAGACTATCAATTAACATAAATTAAGCTGGTTCTGCCGTATGGTGATCTTCAAAAACTTCAAGTTTTAGACCAACTGCCTTGCCATCTTCTTTCTTCACTGATACCGCCACATTACCACCATGATCTGCAAGTTCACCAAACAGAATCATTTCAGCTAATGGTTTCTTCAAGTGTTCTTGAATGAGACGTTGCATTGGGCGAGCACCCATTAAACGGTCATAACCATTGGTTGCTAACCAGTCACGCGCACTTTGATCTACATCTAGAACTACACGTTTTTCATCTAACTGTGCTTGTAATTCTGTTAAGAATTTATCAACTACAGATTCAATCACTGTGGTTGGTAAAGCTTTAAACTGAATAACACTGTCTAGACGGTTACGGAACTCTGGAGAGAATGCACGCTTCATAGCTTCTTGGTTATCCGAGCTATGGTCTTGCTCAGTAAATCCAATGCTTGCACGAGAAATGCTTTCTGCACCAATGTTTGTCGTCAATACAATAATGACATTTCTGAAGTCTGACTTACGACCATTATTGTCAGTTAACGCACCATGGTCCATGATTTGCAACAACAGGTTAAACACATCTGGATGTGCTTTCTCAATTTCATCGAGCAATAAAACACAATGCGGATTTTTATGAATCGCATCTGTGAGCAAACCACCTTGGTCATAACCGACATAACCTGGAGGAGCACCAATTAAGCGAGAAACAGCATGACGTTCCATATATTCAGACATATCGAAACGGACAAGCTCTACACCTAAAAGTTTTGCTAATTGCTTAGTGACTTCCGTTTTACCAACACCCGTTGGACCAGCAAAGACGAAGCTACCAACAGGCTTGTCTGGTGATTTCAAACCAGCACGTGATAACTTGATTGCAGAAGCCAATGCAGTAATTGCCTCATCTTGACCAAATACAACACGTTTTAGGTCACGCTCAAGATTTTCAAGTACTGATTTATCATCTTTAGACACTGTCTTAGGCGGAATACGCGCAATTTTAGAAACGATGTCTTCGATATTTTCTACAGTAATTAAGCTGTCTTCACTTTCTGCTTTTAAGCGGCGTTGTGCACCTGCTTCATCAATGACATCAATCGCTTTATCCGGCAAGAAACGATCATTAATAAATTTCGCAGAAAGCTCAACCGCAGAAACTAAAGCTTTGTCGTCATACTGTACGTGGTGGAAATCCTCAAACTTCGTTTTCAAGCCACGTAAAATATCAATAGTTTCAGAAATGCTTGGTTCATTTACATCAATTTTTTGGAAACGACGAGATAACGCATGATCCTTTTCAAATACCTGACGATATTCTTGGAAAGTCGTTGAACCGATACAACGTAAAGTACCATTTGCCAATGCTGGTTTAATAAGATTCGATGCATCCATTGTACTGCCCATACTAGAGCCTGCACCAATGATCATATGAATTTCATCAATGAATAAAATCGCATTTGGATTTTTCTTCAAAGCATTTAACAGTTGTTTTAAACGTTTTTCAAAGTCACCACGGTATTTTGTACCAGCAACCAATGCACCTATATCAAGGCTATAAATCTCTGCGTTGCTAAGTGGTTTTGGTGCTTTACCATTTACGATGAGCCATGCAAGGCCTTCTGCAATTGAAGTTTTACCTACCCCTGGATCCCCGACTAGTAATGGGTTGTTTTTGCGACGGCGGCAAAGAATTTGTGCTGTACGCTCAATTTCTTTTTCACGACCAATGAGTGGGTCAGTTTTACCCTTTTGCGCTTCAACATTTAAATTAAGCGTATAAAGTTCTAATGGCCCAGCATTGCCTGAGTTGCTTTCACCCTCAATGTCTTCAACTTCTTCTTCAACCTGCACTTCGTCTTTACGTGTCCCATGAGACAAATATTGAGTCAAAGTAAGTCGATTAATTTGATGACGTTTAAGTAAATAAACAGCAAAAGAATCACGCTCTGAGTACATTGCGACCAAAACATCCGCACCTTCAACAGTACGATCACCACCACTTGATTGCACATGGAAAATTGCACGTTGCAAAATGCGGTCAAAACTTTCTGTTGGATGTGGAGCTTGCTCGCTATTTTCGCCAAGCTTAGGAGTATGTTGTTCTACATATTCTTCTAATTCTTTACGTAAAGAAACGATATCAGCGCCGCATGCTTTTAATGCATTCACAGCCGAATCGTTATCGAGTAAGGCTAATAGTAAGTGTTCAACTGTAAGAAACTCATGTCTCTTTTGACGAGCCATGCTAACAGCCAAACGTAATGATACTTCTAATTGACGACTGAGCATGTGACCCCCTTATGCTTTAGGCTCAATCTGGCAAAGTAATGGATGACCTTGCGATCGAGCGTAATTATTAACAAGGTTTGCCTTGGTTTCCGCGATGTCTCTTGGATATACCCCGGCAGTACCTTTACCTTCATAGTGTACTGTTAGCATTACTTGAGTTGCTTGGTCAAGATTCATTGCAAAGTATTGTTGTAAAATTTCAATTACAAAGTCCATTGGCGTGTAATCGTCGTTCAATAATACTACCGCATATAAAGGAGGACGCTTGAGTTCGGGAGGTGCTGTTTGAACAACAACCTCTCCGTCATGATCTTCGTTTTGCGAATCACTTAAGCGTGGATTGAAGTGCCAATCGACATAGCCAGACTGCTGAAAAGAAGCCTTAATATCTTTTAAATTTGTTTGACGCTTATTTGTTCGCATATGATGTTACTATTGTGAATTTGCTTCAGCTTGAGGAATTTCTGCAACAAAAGCAGAAGGTGTTTCGACAGGTTTACCGCGCTGCCAACTAAAACGTTTAATCACTGGTGTTTCAGAACCACCTATTAAACGTACTTCAATATACTGAGGTGTGAAGCCCTTAGGCATTGTCCATCGGCCAGTCAAACGCTCAAAATCAGTGAAGTTAAAGTTCTTATCTTCAAGTGGCACAACCAAGACTTCAGTATCTTTAATCAGTCTTATTTCAACTGAACCTGAAGCACGGCGTTTATTTGGACTCACCTGCACCAAATCAAGCTGATATTCATAAGCGTTTTCTGGTAACGGTTTAATTGCCAAATCCTGAATGGTTAAGCTTAATCCACCACGTTGTCTTAAAATTTCACGGTAGATATTACTCATACCTTCTTGTTGCGTTTTATCAGCATTGGCTTGATTAAGTGCTGTAAACAAGTCATTTGCATTTGTAACAGCAACATCACGCTCTTGTACAGCAGCATTCAGGCTTTTGTTAACTGCATCTAACGCTGTTTTTTGTTTTTGCACTACTTCAACCAATTGCTCTGCATCTGCATCGTAACCTACAACAGTTAAACCTTGACGGTGCCCAATTGTATAGCCGAGCGCAAAACAACCACTCATTAAAATAGCAGCACCAATAAACAAAGGCTTATTGGTGTTTAAAAATTTTTTCTTTTGCAACGAACTTTCTACAGAAGTCGTCTGTTCCGAGTTTTGCATCGTCATCTCAGTGTTTAAGATCAGAGTCAAGACACACATTTAAATCGAAATTTAAATGTGTGTGAAGCAAAAAAGAGTTTTTTATGGTAATAAACCAATCCCTTGTAAGCCTTCATCTTCATTAAAGCCAAACATAAGATTCATATTTTGTACAGCTTGTCCAGATGCTCCTTTTACAAGGTTATCTTGAGCGGCCAAAATAATGAGTTTATTTGGTTGTGGTTTATACAAAGCAATGCGTAATTCATTTGCCCCACGTACACTACGTGTTTCAGGTGAACTATTGGCAGGCATGACATCTACAAATTTTTCATTTGCATAGAAGTTTTCATACAAAGCTTGTATATCTGTTTGTTTCCCCGCCTCTGTCAAGTCCACGTAAATTGTACTCAACATACCTCGAATCATCGGTACTAAGTGTGGAACAAACAAAAGACCTTCAAAAACATCTTTTTCGCCTGCAATATTTTCCAAAGCTTCTACAATCTCAGGATGATGGCGATGTCCCGCAACACCATAAGCTTTAAAGTTATCCGCATTTTCACTGTAAATCATGCCCAAACTTGCTTTACGACCAGCACCAGAAACACCAGATTTTGCATCAATAATAATATTCTTTGTTTCAATTAATGCTTGTGCTGATTTTAAAAGTGGAGCCAAGCCCAGTTGAACAGTCGTTGGGTAACAACCCGGATTACCAATGACTTGAGCTTGCTTAATTTTTTCACGATTTAACTCGGTTAAACCATAAACAGAATCTTTTAGCACGTCTGGGCACGCATGTTCCATACCATACCATTTTTCAAACTGTTCAAGATTTTGTAAACGAAAGTCTGCTGCCAAATCAATAACTTTAGTTCCAGCCTCGATCAAATCTTTTGCGTGCTGCATTGCAACACCATGTGGAGTTGCAAAAAATACAACATCACATTCTTTTAATGCATCAATATTTAAATCTGAAAATTGAAGATCTGTATGTCCACGTAAGTTTGGGAACATATCAGCAACTGGTTTGCCTGCTTCTGTACGTGAAGTAAGAACTCGAACCTGCGCTTTTGGATGTCGTAATAAAATACGTAATAGTTCAACGCCTGTATAACCAGTTCCACCAACAATTCCGACAGAAATCACGTGCATTACCTCAAATATTGAATCTATACTTGCGGTAGTATGACAGGATGTCCAGGCTTACAAAACCATTTCATGCTTGGTAATTTTAATTTTTTTATTTTTTAGCGTTAATTACATAGCACTTGCTGGTCTGTCAGAACCAAACAAATATCAGTAAATAAATACCAGATTCATTTGTGGAGAGCTAGGATGCTTGATCAATCAAAACAAACAAAGTTGTGCACTTATCTCGGCCTTAGTACTTTAATTTTAAGCGCAGCCCTTGTTGGATGTGGTGGTGGCAGTAGTAGTGGAGGTTCATCTAGCACTCCGACACCGACTGTGCCAACTCCTGAAGTCACGACAGATTTTACACTTAAAACCCCCGTCGAAATGCGCAATGTGCAACTCAAAGTCTATGACAATACCGACAATAGTATTTTGATTGATACCCAAGTTGCCAGTTTAACAAGTTATAATATTAAACTTCCAAGTACCAAGTTGAATCGGCTTTATCGAGTAGAAGTCACAACTCAAGCCTCATCTCAGGTATTTGATCCAATTAATTCTAAATATGAGAACATTTCTGGCGTCTATCACGCTTTTATTACTCCAAGTTCAATAAGCAATAAAACGCAGCCGATTAGTCCAAGTTCAGAAGCGATTTATCAGCGTGCCGTAATTCGTTCAGGCCAACTTCCACAAGAAACGATAGACCCGACCCGTATTGAACAATCACATGTTGATTTGGCTTCTCAAGATGTTTACACCGCTCTTATTAGTGCGTTTAAAGATGCTGCCATTCCAAGCTTAAGCCCAGCTAGCCCGCTGACTGTACTAAATTTATTACAGTATTCAACAAAACAACCTAGTACTTATGTAGATAGCTATCTGAGTTTCGGATATTTACAATACTGGAATACGATTCATGGTAGTACCAATGCATATCAAGAACTTACAAATAGTCTTGCCACTGATTTAAAAGATGGATATTTAGATGGCAAAAAGCTTAATGGTGACAATACAACCATGACATCTATTTTTAGTCCATCGCCAGATAATATTGACCCTGTAAAAAATACGCTTTTGGACATAGCAGCCAATCAAAAAGCGACTCGCGATTATTTTGCTACCAATTTAAAAGCTGCCACATTGCAACTAGCAGATGCACAAAGTCAGTCCAGTTTAGATCAAACAGGATATGTTCTTTTGCAGAAAAAACTCTATTCTGGAGTTGTGCCTTCTGGAAATACAACTGACTTTTTCCGTATAGATGGTGCTGGTGACTACCGACGTGCCGTAGGATTTAGTGGTATTACAACAAGTTGTAATGGTTCGGCTTATCCATGTAAACAAGGCTTAACTAGCATCAATATATCTGACCCTAAACTGCCTGCTACGGACTATTTAGTTGGTCACTATGAAAACAGCGCATCGGGTTGCCAACTTAATTTCCGTGCTAATGGCCAAATTGAGTTAATTCAAGGTTCACTAAGTTATCGCTCAGCCTTAAGCGCAGATAGTACAGATAATTTACTGCAAACCGACGCTGCAAGTTATAGCTACTTACTTAACTCAAGTTCATCCGAACCTAACAATTCAACACAGCAATATAATTTTATACAGCTACATATTAAAGCGAATAAGATTGTCAGTGCTCAAGCTGGTCTTGATAGCCGCAAGGCACCAGATGTCTTACAAACAACACAATTAGAATGTAGCTTTAGCTAAGCTGTCACATACCACCACGCAGGCAATGGGTTACCTTTTAATTGTCTGCGATGCTGCATATAGTTTGGGTCGAACTTTGCAACTTCGGCCCAAAATGCAGGACTATGGTCGAAGTGTTTGGTGTGAGCTAATTCATGAATGCAAACATAACGAGTAATTTGAGCAGGCATAAGAACCAGACCTGCATGCAGCATAATATTATGTTGACTACTGCAACTGCCCCAACGAGTTTTAGGACGTCGGATAGCACACTCTGCATAACTCAACCGAGTTTTTTGGCTAAGCTCTGACAAAAGTGCTGGTAACTCTTGTTTGGCATAAGCAATAACGGCGCTTTGTAAAGCTTGATAGGTTTGCTGGTCTTTAATAAATAAACGATTATTTTCCCAATCAAATTGAAAAATGCGATGTTGCTTCTGTACAACAATTTGAAAAGGCTGCTCTCTATTAAAAAAAGAAATTTCTGAAGGAATCGCAAACGAGGTAGATTGAGCGTGGTGCTGTTTATTCCATGTCTCGATCAACCATTGTTCAGACTGAGCCAAAAACTGCTGAATTTGTTTCTTACTACAAAATAGCGGGACAGTAAGTCGTATAGACGCAGGCTCAACACGTAAGCGCAATTTTCTTGCCCTTACGTGACGAACAATTTTAATTTCTGGCATTTCCACAGACATTACTGTGCAGTACGCTCTTCAATACCATTATTTGTTGCAACAATTGCAATCGTTGCTGGATTTAACGCAAAAATACCGTTAGTCACAACACCCGGAATATTGTTGATTGTCTTTTCCAAATCAATTGCATTTAAGATGTTCAAATTAAATACATCTAAAATAACGTTTCCGTTATCTGTTACCACACCTTCACGATAAACCGGATCACCACCTAAGCTAACCAATTTACGAGCTACAGCAGAGCGCGCCATTGGTATCACTTCTACTGGTAATGGGAAATCACGACCAAGTTGATCAACCCATTTTGAATCATCAACGATACATACAAATTTTTTAGCAATTGAAGCTACAATTTTTTCACGAGTTAATGCTGCGCCGCCGCCTTTAATCATATGCATGTGACGATCAATCTCATCTGCACCATCAACATAAGCATCAAGGCTGCCTACATGGTTCATATCAACCACTTCGATACCTAATTTTTTAAGACGGTCTGCTGTTGCTTGAGAACTTGCTACTGCTGCTTCTAATTGTAGTTCAGGCAATAAGTCAATTAGAAAATTTACAGTACTACCGGTTCCTACTCCCAAAATGCCACCTTTGGGTAAGTGTTTTAAAGCAGCTTTCGCAGCGGCTTGTTTCTTTTCATCTTGGGTTGCATATAGGCTCATTACATCACTCAACTATTTTTTGACATTTATGCGCCAATAAACGGCGCAAATGCACAAGGGTTTGCTACAATAATTTCCTATTTTAAACTGTTATAGGGAAGATGAACATGCTGTCTCGTGTGGTACGACAAATTTTACAAGCAACGGTTTATGATGTTGCAATTGAAACACCTCTCGAAGCAGCTCCACGAATTAGTCAAAAATTAAATAATACAATTCGTTTTAAGCGTGAAGATTTACAACCGGTTTTTTCTTTTAAATTACGCGGTGCTTATAACCGTATTAGCCAATTACCAAAAGAACAGCTTGAACGTGGTGTAATTTGCGCATCTGCTGGCAACCATGCACAAGGCGTAGCATTGTCTGGTCAACGTTTAGGAATTCCTGCAATTATTGTTATGCCAAGTACTACTCCTGATATTAAGGTTCAGGCAGTTAAGCGTTTAGGTGGGCAAGTTGTATTACATGGTGATAGCTTTGATATTGCAAATAAATACGCTCAGCAGCGTGCCGAAGCAGAAGGATTAGTTTTTATTCCTCCTTATGACGATGAATTGGTTATTGCTGGTCAAGGTACTATTGCAAATGAAATATTGCGCCAATGGCGCGATGTGGAATACGTGTTCGTTGCTGTAGGTGGTGGCGGTTTAATTGCGGGTGTAGCAGCTTACTTAGGTGAAGTTGCACCACATGTAAAAGTCATTGGTGTTGAATATGAAGAGTCTGCATGTTTAAAAGCAGCACTTGAAGCCAATGAACGTGTAATCTTGCCACATGTAGGTTTATTTGCAGATGGTACTGCTGTTGCACAAATTGGTGCTTTGCCGTTTGATATTGTTCGTCTTCGTAAATCAGATAACTCTGGCCCAATTGTTGATCCAGACATTGTTACTGTTAATACAGATGAAATCTGTGCCGCAATTAAAGATACTTTTGATGAAAACCGTAGCATTGTTGAACCATCAGGTGCAATGGCCCTAGCTGGTATTAAAAAATATGTAGCGGAGCATAAAATTAGCGGTAAAAACATGGTATCGATTGTTTGCGGTGCCAACATGAACTTTGACCGCTTACGTTACATTGCAGAGCGTACTGAGCTCGGTGAACAACGTGAAGCAATTTACGCGGTGACACTTTCTGAAGAAAAAGGCGCATTCTTAGGTTTCTGCCGTGCTCTACAGGGCCGTAATATTACCGAGTTTAACTACCGTGCAAATAACACAGAAGAAGCACAAGTTTTTGTGGGTATTAGCTTAAAAGGTGGTGACGCTGAACGTCATGAAATTTTAGAACAACTTAAACAGCAAAATTATGTTGTAGATGATTTATCTGATGATGAAGTTGCTAAATTGCATATTCGTTATTTAATTGGCGGTCATGCTAATCTAGATGATGAAAGATTGTTCCGTGTTGAATTCCCTGAACGTCCAGGTGCATTACTCACCTTCTTAACTCGTTTAGGTCCAACCCACAATATTACGCTGTTCCATTACCGTAACCATGGTGCTGCAGAAGGCCGTGTATTGGTTGGCTTACAAGCAACAGATGCCAAACAAAATCCAGATGGTTTAATTGAAACCCTAGAACAAATTAGCTATCCATACGCAGAAATTACTGACAATGTGGGCTATAAACGTTTCTTGAAATAATCTTTGTTTTATAAAAAAGCTGACAAATTTGTCGGCTTTTTTATTATTTGAGCCCAATATTTTCTATATTTACATTGCTTCTCTTTATCTCAAAGAAAATATCATTAAAAATAAAGCCCTAATTAAGTATAAAAGGTTATTTATGGCACAGTTCGCGGTCATTGGCTTGGGAAGTTTTGGAGCAACAGTTGCTCAAGAACTCACAAAATTAAATCATGATGTTATTGGCATTGATACAGTCAAAAAGAATGTTGAAAATCTTGCCGATGTTTTAACTCATGCTGTCATTGCTGATGCTACAGATGAACATGTACTGGATGAATTAAACATTCAAAATTGTGATGCGGTTGTTGTTGCAATTGGTGAAGATATTGAGGCCAGTATTTTATGTGTGCTGAATTTAAAAAATCTTGGTATTGATAAAATTTGGGTAAAAGCAAAGACAAAGGCCCATCACACAATTTTGTCTCACCTCAATATCAATAAAATCATTCATCCCGAAGAAGACATGGGTGTACGTGTTGCGCAAGCACTTAACTATCCAATGGTAAGTCGTTACATGTCTTTAGATGATGATCACTATATTGTGAAAATCGATATTCCCGAGAAATTAAATGGCATTAATTTGTATGGGATTATGCAACAAGCACCGCAAGTTAAAACTTTACTTGTAAAACGACAGCAGCAAATTTTATTTGAAACTGAAGAGACTTTTACCCTACAAACGCATGATATTCTTATTTTAGAAGGTCATTTACAGCAACTTAAAAAGCTCTCTAATTGTTTCCTATAAGAACGAACCTAAAAAATATGTCTCTTAAGCCTAAACCACATAAAACATTAAACCTAAGCCCACCTTCTCTTTTAGCGCTGGGTTTTCTAGGCTTTATTGTCTTTGGCACATTATTACTCAAACTTCCAATTGCCAATAACGGACATGTTAGCTGGATGGATGCTCTATTTACGGCGACTTCGGCAGTCACCATTACAGGTTTATCCGTTCTAAATATACATGAATCTTTTACACTTTTTGGGCAAGTCATTATTTTATTGTTGATTCAATCAGGTGGTTTGGGCTTCATGACTTTTGCTATTTTGGCCGCACTGAGTCTTTCGCCTAAAATTGGTCTTAAGCAGCAAATGATGGCTCAGGACAGCCTGGGTCAAACGAGCCTATCAAAAGTGACCTTCGTAGCTAAAGGAGTAGTAACTTATACTCTCTTATTTGAACTGATCGGCATAATCATTCTCACCTGTGCATTTACCCCCGCTTTTGGCTTCGCTCGTGGTTTGTATTATGCAATTTTTTATAGTATCTCTTCGTTTAATAATGCCGGTTTTTCATTATTTAATAATAGTTTAATGGGTTTTCAAAACAACTATGTGATCTGCCTTACGGTAAGTTTGCTTTATACAATAGGTGGACTTGGCTTTTTAGTTCTCATGGATATTAAACAAAATAAAAAATGGAAAAAACTTAGCCCAAATAGCAAACTGATCTTAACGACTATTGCCATTATTAATTTAGTGGCCTTTATTTTAATTTGGGCTATGGAAGCACAAAACCCTCATACGCTAGGAATGCTAAGCGTAGGTGATCAAGCTTTACATGCTTGGTTCCAAGCGACTGTTCCACGATCTTCAGGGTTTAACACCATTGACACAGGTGCAATGACTAATAGTAGTTCTTTGCTTATGATGCTACTTATGTTTATTGGCGGTGGTTCATTAAGTACTGCTGGCGGTATAAAAGTGGGTACTTTTGTTATATTAGTTTTAAGTGTTCTGTCCTTTTTAAGACGTACTGATGAAATCAGGGTTTTTAATCATTCTGTTTCTCACGAAACTACTTATAAGGCCTTGGCTGTTACTGCGATTACCAGCATACTCATATTTATTGGGTTCTTTATACTTTTGCTTTTAGAACCAAAAGCCGACTTTATGAACTTACTATTTGAAGTCGTTTCAGCCGCCTGTACGGTAGGCCTTTCCCGCGGTATCACGCCAGATTTACATAACGGTAGCCTGTTTATATTAAGTTTACTTATGTTTGCTGGGAGACTTGGACCTTTAACACTGGCGTATTTAATTGCTACTCCTAAAAAGAGCCGTCTCAAGCATCCTCAAGCCAACATTCAAATTGGTTAATAAAAAAGCCGCTGTTAAAGCGGCATTTTTATGGGTTCGAACTTAGTACCAGTTCATGAGTGAAACACCCAAACCTGCATAAGTTGCACGGTGGTTATAGTCAATTAAGCTTTCACCATATCCATTAAATAGCTGGAAGTGACCACGTAACTTACCACTAATTGGGAATGCCCAGTCAAACTGAACAGCTCCATGAGAGTCATCTCCACCTTTTAAAGAGTGACGTAACATTAGGGAGAAGTCGTTATCTTTCCACTTATAAAAAGCGGTCAAATCGCCTCGTCCAATATAATCTTCAATATCGGGGTTGTTATCATCTTTGGCAGCTTCATTAATACGTATCCAAGGACGAAGCATTACAGCAAAATTGCCACGCTCTAAGCCGACATTAAAGATAACACGGTTCCAACTACGAGATAACGGATCTGAACGACCATTCGATTGGTGATTTAAAGTGACACCAAGCAAGCGACCATCTAAACCGAGTAACTCAT
This sequence comes from Acinetobacter sp. 766875, assembly GCF_000582055.1. Classification (NCBI taxonomy): domain Bacteria; kingdom Pseudomonadati; phylum Pseudomonadota; class Gammaproteobacteria; order Moraxellales; family Moraxellaceae; genus Acinetobacter; species Acinetobacter sp. 766875. The sequence goes on from NZ_JEXX01000021.1 coordinate 28,974, forward strand.
AGTTTGTTCTAAACATTAAGCTAGCTTCAGGCTCATAGTTTGTTTCACGGAAAGGCCGAGATTCTTTAGAGTTAAAGGTCTGCCAACGTGAAGATTGGGTATAACCTACCCACAAATCACCATTGTTACCAAAAATATTTTCCCAAGCTTTAGTTTTCAAAGAAATTTGAAATTTAGTTTCGGTAGATTTCAAATCTTGAGCTTCTTTAACTGTATTATTGGGATTTGGGCTAGTTGGAAATTCATTTTTATCGCTGGTCCAAAATACAGGTAGTAAATAGACAGGCTGATAAGCACGAATGTTCCAAACACCAAGTTTACTTTTTTCAGATAACTCCCAACGTTGATCTAATAAAGAAGTAGTAGGTTCAATTTTCGGAGCTTTCCCTATTACTTTAATATTACTAACCGTATCTACAACCTTCTCTTTAAATGTTTCAGGCTGAACAGCAGGTTTATCAATTTTTTTAACAGGCTCTGGTACTGCGGCAGCTTGAACAGCGGGTAAAGCTGAGGGCTTAAATACAGAGTCATAACAAGCTAGGCGATCAGCATTTGAAGCTAGGGCAACACATGCATCTACGGTCGCAGGTTTTACAGGGGCTAAGGTGTCAGCATATGCCACCGACGCACATAAACAGCTAAGCAGGGTCCCCATACTTAGCTGTAAAGATGTGCGTTCAAATTGTCTGAACGCCATGTTCATCTCCAATTTTTATTTTAATTAACTTGTTTAATCGTAAAGCCCAGTTGTTGCAATTCATCACGTTTTGCAAAAGGTGCAACCACAGCTTTTACAGGTGTTTGTTCAATTAAATATTGACGTGCAACACGTTGTAAATCGTCTAAAGTTACATGCAATAATCTTTCACGTAAGGTACGACGGAAAGTTGGAGTTCTTGCATGTAACAGTGCATAACACGCTGTAATTGCCTCACCTGCTGGTGAACCAGGTTTATCCATACTCGCCACCAAACCAAGAATTGCTTCTTCAAGCTGATGAGGTTGTTGCTCTGTATTTAACAACCATTGCACACTCGCTTCAAAGTCTTTAAACGTGTCAGCTAAACGAGGATCACGGTAACTAAAGAAACGGAATGAACATGCATTTCCATCATAGCTAGCACCACCACCATAAGCACCACCTTTTTCACGGATAGCGCTGTGCAAGAAACCATTACGCAAGTATGCTGCCAATACCATTAGAGGTGCCGCATCCGGATGAGACACTTCAACTGCTTGATATGCAGAGGCACAGAACTGAACATTGGTTTGAATTAACCAAGCTTCATGTTCATTATCATTTTCTTGCTCGACTTGGGTTAACTCAGCCGCTGCTGTATCAACGTTTAATTTATCCCAAACGTTTTGAATTTCTTCAACTAAACGCTCTGACTGATGCTCTTCACATACAAGCAAGAACTGTTTAGGCGCTTGCAATAGTTTGGTATGGATATGCTTCAATTCAGCAATCAGGGCATCATAAGCAGCATCGTCTTGAGTAATGTTAGTAACAAGCTCGCCTAACCAGTTCAACGCACCTAAACCTGTGTTTTGATAGTCACGTTGAGCCAATGCACTCATATTACGAGAAGCGATCTGCATCGCGTAGCTATGACCAGCACCAGATAAACGAGACTGCCAGCGTGTCTTACGTTGTTGCAACAACTCAATAATTCGCTCTTTTTCATCAAAGCGGAGTTGTTCAAATGCTAATTTTAATAGATGAATTGCATCAAACTTCTGCGTTAGAGATTTAGTCGTTAATGTTAACCAAGCGCTAATTTTGTCTTTATCATCAACTTTACTGCGTAATGAAGCGCCCATTCCTAAACCACCACTTACAGCTGTTTGTAAGTTTTGTAGTTCAAGATAATCATACTCACCTGCACCAACTTCACCCATTAAGATAGAGAGCAAATTAAAGTATGGCGATTTAACAACATCATCAGGAATCTGAATGAGAACTTGTTGATAGTAAATACCATTCGTTCCTGCATGATACAAATTCAACGGCGTATCCATTCGATTACAGATAATTTCGCGCAATTGACCTTGTACAATATGCAAGTCAGCTGGAACGTCTTCTAGGCCTACTTTTGGTAATAGCTCAAGATTATCTGGCGTATCTTGACGCTCTTGTAACGCTTTGGTTTTAGCAACGATCTCTGCTTTATCTTCTTCAGTGAGCTTTTCACCAATCGCAGCTAAACGTGCTTTTTCAGCTTCTTGCTCTTTTACTGACTTGGTTGCATCAGGTACTAAAGTCATTTGTACGCGGTGCGGATTATCTAACAAATGTGTTTGAATTAAATTAGATAACCACATTGGGTCTTGTAGTTCTTCTTTGACCTGAGCAATAGCACTGTCAACATCCCAAATTTGAATCGGGTCGTTATGGTGAATAGCGCCACTTAAACCATTTAAAATTAGGCTTAAGCCATATGGTGTGCCGTCACCATTAATTTCACGTTGATGCAATTCGATTTGATGCAAAATTGCATCAACTAACGATGAGTCAATTGGTTTTGCAGCCACTTCACGTAAAACATTTAAGACACCATCTCTAAAGCTTTGTGCATGCTCTGGATTTGAACCTTGAACGCCGCAATAGAATGTCATTTCAAAATTACTGTCGTCTACTCCCATTAAAGGACCAGTCGACTGAGCATAACCACAAGTTTCTAAATAATGACGTAGTGGTGAAGCAGAGTTTTCTAGTAAAACACCTTCGACCAAACGCATACCTAGACGTAGTTTGATATCACTCGCTTGTGGTAACAACCAAGACAACACATGGTAAGTTTTGTCTTTTAACTCATCACCATCAACAGCATAGGTTTCAGTGACTTCAACAGGAGCTGTTAAACGTTTTTCTGGTTTTGAATATAAAGTTGTACCCGCAGTAAATTTATGTAGAGCTAGTTTTTCAAACTGCTCTTGTAACTCATACGCAGTTTGGTTACCAAAAGTCATAAATACCGCATTACTTGGATGGTAATGAGTTTTATAAAATTCGACTAACTGTTCATAGGTTAAGTCAGGAATATCTTTTGGATCACCACCTGAGTTGTAGTGATATGTAGTTTCAGGGAATAGATGATGAGCCAACTGATGATAAAGCTGGTCAGACGGCGCACTCATCGCACCTTTCATTTCATTGAACACTACGCCTTTATATACAGGCTGACCGTTTTCAAGTTCAATACGGATTCCTTCTTGAGCAAAATCAAGAGGATTCAAATTTGCCGAGAAAGCTGCATCAAGATAAACAGAGAGTAAGTTTTGGAAATCTTTCTTATTTTGAGTTGCAAATGGATATGCGGTCCAATCTGCTGCTGTAAACGCGTTCATAAATGTATTTAATGAACGGCGAATCATTAAAAAGAATGGGTCACGAACAGGAAACTTTTCAGAACCACATAAAGCGGTATGCTCTAAAATATGTGCAGTTCCTTTAGAGTCCATAGGTTGTGTTCTGAACGCAACAAGAAATACATTTTCATCATAATCAGTTGCCAAGTGATAATGCACCGCACCTGTGACTTTATGCTTATATTCAGACACTAAAATATCTAATGCTTCAACATGGTGCTGACGTAGCAACTGAAACGCAGGGTGAACAGTTTGAGAAATGGTTTCAGTGACATCTACAGTCATGTGATCTCCTAACATATCGGATAAGTGAATAAGTCTCATTATAGCCTGAGTCGGCTTGAGATTGGCGAACAAAAGCCAAGTAAAATACTATGTTTTTGTTGAGTATTAGTTTTCATGGGCATAGCTTTGATATCAAGCACATAGCCAGCTTAGTTGTATCCTACCAGAACAAAACCTTTTAATACTATCTATATGCTACACGACAAATAAAAAAGCTCACCAAAATGATGAGCTTTTTAGACTTTTTCAATTAAAAACGATAGCGAAGTGCAACTTGAGCATTTAAAGGATCGCCCATCATATTTGAATCATTTGCTCCACTATGGCCTGAAACAAAATAATCGCGATCAAACAAGTTATTTAGGTTTAAGTTCACATCATAACGTTCACTTTGATAACCTAAAGCTGCATTTACAACCGCATACCCTGGTAAAACGTTTTTGTTATCTGGCGCACTAAAGCGTGATGATTCACCACGACCACCTACAGCTGCATACCAATGATCATTAATTTGATATTTTAACCACAGGTTAGCTGTGTTGTTTGGCGTAAGCGCTGAGTGATTACCCGTAAATCCAACAGTCGACTTTTCAATCTTACCATCCATATAAGAATAGCCAGCTAGCACTGACAACTGATCAGTCAACTGACCTGTTAATGAAAGTTCAACACCTTTTGTTTTTTGCTCGCCTGCCAATAGTGCTTGATTTGGATTAGCTGGATCTTGGTTTTGAATATTGGTTTGGCTCATTTCAAATAAAGCCAATGTCACATTCAATTGATCATTCACATCCCACTTTGCACCCACCTCATAATTTTCAGTTTTTGTTGGTTTTAAATCATCACTGTTTTGATAAAAAACAAATGAATCAGCCAAAGGCTGGAAAGAACGATTATAAGAAGTATAAAGTGAAAGATTATTTACTGGCTGATAGACCACCCCAATTCGTGGAGAATAAGTATTGTCAGTACGGTTTAAGTCTAAATTCGTACTCGTTTTATCATCACGATCTTGAGATAGATTGTCATAACGTAAACCAACTAAAACTTTAAGTTGATCTGTTACTGTCATTAAATCTTGCAGATACACACCATAGTTTTCAAAGGTATTACTATTGTTATTGCGTGCAACTGTTGTTCCAGTATTAATAGGCGCCCAGTAATCTAATTTAGGATTATATAAATCAGTAGTTGTCTTCGCACCTTGCCAAAGTATCTCATCTTTATGCTGTTTGCTATATTCAGCACCAATTAAAGTATTGTGCTTTAAGAAACCTGTATTAAATAAAGCGCTCAACTCTTGTTGAACATATATACCATCTTCATTACGCAGGCGTTTATTTTGAGTCAAAGTAATTTTTGTCTTATCAGCAGGATGCGTATCAACACTATATTGACGATCTAATGAGTAGTTATAGTGGCGAACTGCACCATGATATTTGAGTTGATCATTAAACTCATGATCCAAGCTGATAGTCTGGCTTGAGATTTCAGTATCGACATCCCCAACTTCTTTACCGTTTAATGCACCATAAAAAGTTTTAGGATTTGTCTTAACTGGTTTACCTGTAATTGGATCTGTCGGGAAGCCTTGATCCGCTAAACGATCATCATGCAAATAGTCAGCCTGAAGTAAAAGTTTGGTTTTATCAGTAATATCCCACTGTACAGATGGAGCCACCGCCTGTCGTTTTAAAAATGCCTGATCGCGATAACCATCTGAGTCTTCAACTGCACCAGTTAAACGAACTTTAACATTCTCGGCTACTTTTTCATTTACATCGACTTCTGCACGACGTTGCCCTGTAGTACTGCCAATCAGGCTCACTTCACGCAAGGATTGATCCATTGGTTTTTTATTAATCTTGTTAACTAAACCACCCGCCGAACCGCGTCCATATAATACAGAAGCAGGTCCTTTTAGTACCTCAACTCGTTCAACATTCGACATATCACGAAAATACAAAGCATCATCGCGAATACCATCTACATAATTATCTGTGATTGCAGAGAAACCGCGAATCATGACCTGATCACGTTGTCCATCCCCCACACTAAAGCTCAAACCGGCAACATTTTGCAAAGCACCTTGCATAGAAGTCACTGTCTGCTCTCTTAGAATTTGTTTCGGTACAACATTTACAATTTGAGGAACATCTTTTAATTGCATAAGTCCTTTAGTGGCACTTGATGCTTGTCCTACCTCTTGTTTTAAACTGTTTTCCTTCTCAGCTTTTACTGAAATCGTTGGAAGGTTGGTTACAGCCTGTGAGTCTGTCTCTGCGGCATATACATGGCCTGTTATAACCCCAACTGATGAAATAAATAAAATAGAACGTTTCATGTAAGTTCGCTATGAATAATTTCAGGCGAAGTTTCAATGAAATACTATACATTTGTAAATATTATCAAGAATCATTATTAATTGATAATATTTATTAAAAAGAATATTTCGATTGCTTAGGCAAACAATAAAACTCTACTAACTGCTGAATTACCTGAATTTTATTCAATAAACTACAGCAAATGTTAGCAATGGTGTAAAATTATCAGTCTGATTTTTTATTCTGTGACAACACATATGGCAACTGTAGATCTTTTTGCAATTGGTAATGCATTAATCGACCAAGAATTTAAAGTGTCTGATGATTTTCTTAGTCAGCAAGGCTTACAAAAAGGCACCATGCAGTTGTCTGACGGTGAAACACAATCTACCCTTTATGAAAAATTAAAGCAAACTCAAGACTACAAAGGCCAAGCAAGTGGTGGTTCTGCTGCAAATACAACTGTAGCTTTTAGTGCATTAGGTGGTAGTGCTTTTTATGGTTGCCGCGTTGGCCATGATCAATTAGGTGAAATTTACCTACAAGGTCTAAATGATGCGGGCATTCAGACTACGCCAAAGTCAATCAGTGAAGGTGTAACAGGCACCTGTATGGTACTTATTAGTCCAGATTCTGAGCGTACTATGCATACCTATTTAGGTATTACAGCTGAACTCTCTCAAGACCAAATCGATTTTGAGCCATTAAAAACAGCAAAATGGCTTTATATTGAAGGCTACCTTTCTACGAGTGAAACGGCACGTAAAGCGGTAAAACAAGCTCGAGAAATAGCTAAAGCTCACGGCGTTAAAATTGCGTTATCTTTATCAGACCCTGCAATGGTTCAATACGCACGTGAAGGCTTAGAAGAGCTTATGGATGATGGTGTAGATTTATTGTTTTGTAATGAACAAGAAGCTTTAATGTATACCAATACTTCTACTATTGAGGATGCACTCACTCAGTTGCGTTTTAAAAACCATACTGTTGTGATTACACAAAGTGCCAAAGGTGCTTTAGTTGCAAATTCAACCCAACATTTTCATGTACCTGGCCGTCACGTAGAAGCTGTAGATACGAATGGCGCTGGTGATGCTTTTGCTGGTGCCTTTCTCTATGCATTAAATCATCATGAAGATTTAACTGCTGCGGCGCAGTTAGCCATCTTAATTTCTAGTGAAGTTGTGTCTCAATTTGGTCCTCGTTTAGCCATTAATGACTATGCTAAACTTCTCGAAAATTTTCAGAAGGAATGTGCTTGAAATGGAAAGGATCTGTATGACGGAAGAAGTTCCTGAGCGTGAAGCTAGAGCTTTTGACACTTTACAAGGAACGACTATTTTCATTACACAGCGTGATGGCTCATTCTATGCCTATCAGAATTTATGCCCGCATTTGCAAACCGAACTTGAGTATTTAGAAAATCAATTTCTAGACCAAGACAAAGAATATATTCAATGCTCTACTCACGGTGCTTTATTTAACGTGGAAACTGGCGAATGTATTTCAGGTCCTTGTTTAGGTGATTTTTTAAATAAAGTTGAGATTAAAGTACATTCAGATGGCGGTATTTATATCGTAGACTGAGATCATCAACATTAGAGTTTCTACCATGGCTGATTTCTTTTTTAATTATTATCTTATGCCATTTCATTTAAGTGTTGTGGCTTTGATATTGCTCAGTGTGGTAGAAACTATTGGTATGTATATCGGGTTACGGCCGAGTCAACTCCTAAAAAAAATTGCACCAGACTGGCTTACTAACTCACCTATACTTAATGTTAAGTTTTCTAAAGCTCTAATTTTTGTTTTTTTACTCATTAATTTCAGTTTTGCTGGTTACTTCTTACAGCTGTCTTTCTTTGCTATACAGCATTACTTTATCACCCCGTTTTACTTAATCATCCCTGCACTGGTCATTGCAATCTTTTTTACCGTATTTATGATTCATTGTCTTGATCAAGTGATTAAACCAAAGCATACACATACCAATTACAATCTTTTAGGGCGACTAGCAACTATCTCTAGTGGTAGTGCCAGACCCGGTTTTTCAGCTCAAGCACGTGTACGTGATGAGTTCGGCCAACTACACTACGTGCAAGTTGAACCAGAATATGGCGAGCTAGAATTATATTCACAAGTCATTCTTATTAAAGTGCATAAAAGCCATTATGTTGCCAAAAAAATCTCCTTATCAAACGATCTTTTTGCACCCGATTAATTTTCCATAATTTTTGTCTTTTATCAGTTTAATAACTTTATTATTCCCTTCTATCTTTTTATTTTTTAATTAAAATTAATCCAACTATTTTAGTTAGAAATAAGAATAACTTTATTATATCCAACCATTTTAATCAGAATTAAATTTAACCATACCTTTTTAATCAACTTAAAATATTTATTTACAAGTGTTTTAGTTGGATTTAATAATCAATCCAAACTATTTTAGTAAGATATTTTATTCAAAATTATTTAAACGCATAAGATGTTGTTTTATATAAAAAAGATAATTAAGTTTTTATTTAAAATATATTTATTGTTTATTTTTAATATATTTTGATTAATAATGAAATTAATATGTATCGAGGTTTATTTTATGAGCCTTAAAAATCTAGATATTAATGCCAAATTAGTTAGAGAAATTACGATTATTCTAATAATTAAAGTCGTGCTTCTCTTAACAATCAAACATATTTGGTTTGACGCTCCCACTATCCCCCAAAATTTCGACAATCAAGTCGCTGAGCATATTGCAGGCGATAACACTTCCCACATTAAGGAGACACGTTGATGATTTCTGAAAGCGTGGTTGATCTTTCGCGGTTCCAATTTGCCATGACCGCAATGTATCACTTTCTTTTCGTACCTTTGACCCTAGGCCTTGCATTTATTCTGGCTATTATGGAAACCACTTATGTGATATCTGGTAAAGAAATTTACAAAGATATGACTAAGTTTTGGGGAAAATTATTTGGTATTAACTTTGCCTTAGGTGTAACTACAGGCTTAACCATGGAGTTCCAATTCGGGACAAACTGGGCATATTACTCACATTATGTAGGTGATATTTTCGGTGCACCATTAGCAATTGAAGGCTTAATGGCATTCTTCCTTGAGTCAACATTTATTGGTTTATTCTTTTTCGGATGGGATCGCCTGAGCAAAGTACAACATTTAGGTGTAACTTGGTTAGTTGCTCTTGGCTCTAATATGTCAGCGCTCTGGATTTTAGTTGCGAATGGCTGGATGCAAAACCCGGTAGGTGCAGCATTTAACTTCGAAACCATGCGTATGGAGCTTGTCAATTTCGGTGCACTTATTTTCAACCCAGTTGCACAGGTTAAATTTGTACATACTGTTTCTGCCGGATATGTAACAGGTGCGATTTTCGTACTTGCCATTTCAAGCTACTATCTACTCAAAAAACGTGATCTTCCTTTCGCCCGCCGTTCATTTGCAATTGCCGCAATTTTCGGACTCGCTTCTACACTTTCAGTGATTTTGCTTGGTGATGAATCTGGTTATGAGCTAGGTGATGTGCAAAAAACTAAACTCGCTGCAATTGAAGCAGAATGGGATACTCACCCTGCTCCTGCTCCATTTACGTTATTTGGTGTACCCAACCATGAAGAAATGCGAACAGACTATGCAGTTAAAATTCCATATGCATTAGGTCTAATTGCAACTCGTTCAACAACTAAAGAAGTCACTGGTTTAAAAGACTTAATGCAACAGCATGAAGTGCGTATTCGTAACGGTATGCTTGCTTATGCTGAACTTGAAAAACTACGTGCTGGTGATCGCTCACCTGAGTTGTTAGCTTCATTTGAAAAAAATCAAAAAGATTTAGGTTATGGCCTACTTCTTAAAAAATATGCACCAAATGTTGTAGATGCAAGCGAACAAAACATTCAAGCAGCTGTGAAAGACACTGTTCCAAATGTTACAGCATTATTCTTCTCATTCCGTGCAATGGTTGCATCTGGCTTCTTAATGTTGCTTCTTTTCATTTTAGCGACTTGGGCTGTTGCGAAAAGAAATGCTGAGAATAAACCTTGGCTACTTAAATATGCATTATTTGCCTTACCACTTCCATGGATTGCTGCACAAACTGGTTGGTATGTAGCTGAGGGCGGCCGTCAGCCGTGGTCTATTGGTGAGATTTTACCAACACACTTATCAGCTTCAAGTTTAAGTACAGGCGATGTGTGGGGTTCCATCCTCGCGTTAGCAGCGTTCTATACCGTCCTTTTAATTATTGAAATGTACTTAATGATTAAATTTGCTCGCTTAGGACCAAGCTCACTTCACACTGGTAAATACCATTTTGAAAAACAAGAGCCAAAAGCAGCTGTTAATGGGGAGGCTTTATCATGATTGAATACGAACTCCTGAAAATCATATGGTGGGTGTTAGTTGGGGTCTTGCTTATTGGGTTTGCTTTAACCGATGGCTTCGATATGGGCTCAATGGCACTCATGCCTTTTGTTGGCAAGACTGATAACGAACGACGTGCTGCTATTAATACCATAGCACCACACTGGGATGGTAATCAGGTCTGGTTTATTACAGCAGGTGGCGCCTTATTTGCTGCGTGGCCAATGGTTTACGCGGTTGCATTCTCCGGAATGTATTGGGCCTTATTACTTGTGCTATTTGCCCTGTTCTTACGCCCTGTAGGTTTTGACTATCGTTCTAAACTCGAAAATAAAAAATGGCGCAACTCTTGGGACTGGGGCCTTTGTATTGGTGGTGCGGTGCCTGCTCTAGTTTTCGGTGTAGCATTCGGTAATTTATTCTTAGGTATTCCTTTTAGTTTAGATAGCACATTGCGCTCTGAATATTCGGGTAGCTTCTTTGCTCTTCTTAACCCGTTTGCTTTAGTTTGCGGCGTTGTCAGTTTATCTATGTTGTGTGCGCACGGCGGTGCTTGGCTTATGCTTCGCACAGACGGCGCTTTAAAACAGCGTTCTGCTAAGGCCACTCAAATTATGGCAGCAGTATTCTTGGTTTGCTTTCTTGTTATTGGAGCTTGGTTATACTTCGGTCAAGTTCCTGGTTATAGCTATGCTGCTGCAATTGATACAAATGCTGCACTTAACCCTTTAGCTAAACAGGTAGTCACAAATAACAACCCAGGTTGGATGAACAATTACACTAATTATCCAATTACCAAGATCGCTCCAGTTCTCGCGATTTTAGGGGCAATTATTGCATTCTTTACAGCATCAAAAGCAAAAGCAGGCTTAAGCTTTGCTGGCACAAGCTTAATGATTGTAGGTGCGATCTTAACTGCTGGTTTTGCACTCTTCCCATTTTTATTGCCATCAAGTGTTAATCCAAACTCTAGCTTAACAATGTGGGATGCGGTATCAAGCCATCGTACTTTAGGGGTTATGACTGTTGCTGCATGCATATTCGTTCCGATCATTTTGCTCTACACCAGTTGGTCGTATTACAAAATGTGGGGCGTGATTACCAACAAACATATCGAGTCAAACTCGCACAGCTTGTACTAATAAGGAGAAGCATATGTGGTATTTCGCATGGATTCTTGGAATTTTGATGGCATGTTTTGCGGGTGTACTCAGTGCACTTTATATCGAACATCATCAAAATTTAGATGAGGAATAAATCATGGCAAACGCAATGACAGCACCAAATCAACGAAAAGCTCAAGCATTCGCAATGGCCATTTCATTTCTGTTGGCATTGCCGCTTGCTGTAATTTTACTGGTGCATCCTTCCCTCATGTTAGATGCAAACGGACACTATAATCATAGCCAGCTTATGCTGGTGATGGTGGGTATTTCTGGAGGCTTCATTTACGGGGTTGGTTTTGTACCACACTTCTGGTTATGGAAATGGTTATTTAGCCCATGGGTAGCTTGGCCTCTCATGTTGCTAGGCTATTACATCTGGTTTTTAACCTAAAAAAAGGACCTCATTTGAGGTCCTTTTTCATTTCAATTAGTTTAATTGGTATAAGTGGTATTCCAACGTCTGCTTCAGTCGGATATGGTTCTACATGACCTGTTTTTGTATAACCACGTCTCTCATAATAAGCAATTAGCTCCAAACGTACATTTAAAACATACATGAGTGCACTGTCCAATTCTGGTGTTTTTTGCAAAGCGAACTGTTCAGCATACTCCAGAACCGAACGACCTACTTTCATATTCTGTATTTGAGGATCTGTACAGAATGTTCCTATCTCAACAGTATTGTTCTGAAATGTAAGACCAACACATGCAACAATTTGTGAAGAATCTATTTCTGCAACCAATAATACTGAGTTAGACAATTTCAATTGCTGTGTCAATTGTTCTTGACTAATACGTTGGCCTTTTACGAATTCAACTTCAGTTGTCCAGCTTCTACCTTGTTGTGTTCTATAAGAATGATTAATCAAGTCTACAAGTAATGGGATATCACTTAGTTCAGCTAAACGGAAATTTAAATTCATCATAAATATGCTTAGGCTATTTTAAATATTAAAAAATAAAACCGATATTAAATCGGCTTTATCTTGAATAGCAATTGCTTAATTTGATTGTTCAGCTAACCAAGCCATAAATTTTTGACGCTCAGCCTTAGAAGATTTTTGCCAAAGCTCGACTAGACGCTGATCATTTGTTTGTGCAGCACCTGCCGAAGGTACTGTTGCGGCAATAGATGTTGTAACTTGAGAAGTAGATGGCTTGGCAGCAGCATAAACAGGTTCAGGCTGTGGTTTAGAAGGTTTTGTCGTAAAGTCAGCCACCTTACCCAACAAACCCGTTGCAAACCAAGGTTTTGCTTCGTTGTTTGCACCCGTTTGCTGAACAACCAGTTCGTTATTTGAGTTATATAAAGCGACTGTTGGTTGCTCAGCATATTTCTTTGCTTGCTCATATTTTTTTGGTACACCCACCATAGCAAGCTTATAAGTTTGACCATCTTTTAAAGTTGGAGTTTGAATTGTAACAACACCAGACTTAACAATATCGTGTTCACCATTTAGATGTTCAAAGTACTCTTGATAACGCACACTTAGGTTTGTTTCACCCGCATCAACTTTGTAGTTATTTTTAGAGGAACGGAATAATCCTGAATTGACTTCTTGACCGTTCACCGCAAGGATTACAATTTCCTCAGGTGCCGTAATTGTAACTGCTGAAAATACCGAACCGCTTAGTAATAAACCAATTGCAGCAACACTTAATCTTAAAGTCATCTGTTCACGTCTCTATAATATTTAATAGTTTGTAAAAACATGAGCAATATGCAATATGATTATGACGATTTTATGACACTATCTGTTTTAGCATAGCTACACTTAAAACTTTTAAAATATATTATTGAATTATAATAAATAACTATTTTTTATGTTAATTTTGAACACAAAAAAAAGAGTACCATTGAGGTACTCTTTTGATTAACTAAAATTAGTTAAATGTTTTGAAGCGATCTTCATCGTTAATGAATGCTTTTTCACCAGCTGGTGCTTCAACAGAACCAAATACTAATTGAGCACGTAATTTCCAAGTTGATGGGATATCAAATGCTTCAGCAGCGTCAGCATCAACAATTGGGTTATAGTGTTGTAAAGAAGCACCTAAACCAAGTTCTGAAAGCGCAGTCCAAGTTGCAAATTGTGCAATTGCGGTTGAATGTTCAGACCAAACTGGAAAGTTGTCTGCATATAGTTCAAATTGCTCTTGCAAGTTTTTAATAACAGCTTGATCTTCGTAAAATAGTACTGTACCAACACCGGCAACGAAACTATCAATTTTTGCATTAGTACCAGCAAAAGCATCTGCAGGAACAATTTTACGTAATGCCTCACGAACCAAATTCCAAAATTTAGTATGTGATTCACCATATAGAGTAACTACACGTGAAGATTGCGAATTAAACGATGAAGGACTATGTTTAACGGCTTCACGAATTGTTTCTTCAATTTTTGTGCGATCTAATGCAACATTTTTACCAATTGCATAAATAGTACGACGGTTTTTAATTTTATCTAAGAAAGTAGACATTTTTATTTCCTACCTATTTGTTTGACCATTGGCCGTTGTTTGGGAATGAATATAGTCTATGAAACTCATTTCTTATAATCAGCATTAAAAATATGACAGTTCGTTTTATTTTCGCAACAATAAAAAAAGATATGGATATAAAAAAACCTCACTATTTCATGAGGTTTTTTAGAGTTTAGCTGCAAATTACTTTTCTGTTTCAAATAATGCCGCTACAAATGATTTTGCCGAGAACGGTCTTAAATCATCAATTTTTTCACCCACACCAATAAAACGAATTGGTACATGAGTACGACTAGCAATATTAAACAGTACACCACCTTTTGCAGTGCCGTCCAACTTAGTAATAGTAATACCAGTTAAACCTACTGCTTGATCAAATTCTTGTACTTGGTTAATTGCATTTTGCCCCGTACCTGCATCTACTACTAACATAATTTCATGAGGTGCCGTAGCATCAATTTTTTGCATAACACGCTTAACTTTCTTAAGCTCTTCCATTAAGTTACTTTTGTTATGTAAACGACCTGCGGTATCTGCAATTAACACATCAATACCTTTAGCACGCGCACTTTCAAAAGCATCGAAGATAACCGAAGCACTATCTGCACCATGGCCTTGAGCGACAACAGCAATGTCGTTACGCTCACCCCAAATTTGCAATTGTTCAGTAGCAGCTGCACGGAATGTGTCACCTGCTGCTAACATAACTTTCTTGCCTTCGCCTTGTAAACGCTTAGCCAGTTTACCAATAGTGGTTGTTTTTCCAACACCATTCACGCCCACCATTAAAATCACATAAGGTGATTTATTAGGGTCAATATGCAAAGGCTTCACACGTGGAGCCAGTAAAGCAACCAACTCTTCTTGTAATGCTTTATAAAGCGAATGTGAATAAATCAAATCGCCACGTGCAGTACGTTCAGTCAAGTTGGTAATAATCGTTTTTGTTGCATCTACACCAATATCTGCAACTAATAATTGCTCTTCAACTTCTTCAAGCAGCTCATCATCAATTTCTTTACCACCAATTAAGATATTTACCATACCATCGGTGAAATTACGGCGAGTTTTGCTTAAACCTTCTTTCATTCGCCCAAAGAAACCAGATTTTGGTTGCTCTGGTTCAGTTGAAGGTGCTGTCTCGACAACTTCTGGTGCTTTTACTTCTTGCTTAACAGGTGACTCAACGATAGGAACATCGATAGCAGGTAAATTAGGCAATGTGACATCGTCATCCCCGATCTCAGCATCTATCAAGAATTTATTTTGCATATTCGATTGTTGTTGCATGCCGATTCCTTGAAAAGCAGCGTGTTAAAAAATAGAAAGTTTAGCATAAATTCAAGTTTTTGCCTGCTCCAATAGCGAGCAAAACCTTTCTAAAATAAAGACCATGCTTATTGAGTATCTTCTTGTGCTAACGCAGGATATTCCTTGATGTGATCATGTTCAAACTGATAAGCGTACATTAACTTTAGATACTCTGCCCTATGAATTTTTGATTGATTCATTATCAACTCTGCCATATCTTGAGTTCTAGGATATGTAGCCTGTCGAGAAAGTTGTACAATTCGTTGATACTGTTCCGAGTTCACAGGACGAAGCAATGCTAAATAAGACAGCATAAAAATACAGCCAATGATAATAATCACAACCAGATTAAAACATTGGTCTGCCTTTAACTCAGACTTTAATTTAAGAAAATTTTCTTTGAATGTGAGCATGACCTACCTCTAATTGATGTAGTGTAGGGTTCAATGCACTTCAGCACAAGGTCAAAATCCAGTAAGGCTAATATTCTTTAGCCTTACTGGATGATAAACTTTAGCTTATTAAAGAACGTATTACAGAGAAGTATAAGATTGCTGCAATAATTACTAGCACAAGTAACATGGCAAAAATACTTAATCCTTCTTCAGCATCAGCTGGATGCAATTCATCTTCATCTGCAATTTTTTTAAGTTCACCATCATAAACCTGATAGAACCAAGCTTTTTGATTAGGATCCAATTGGCGAGCATAGTCAAAAACCCGTTTACGTTGCGCCAAACAATAATCACCTAAATGTATTTCTTGATGGAAAATTGCTTCGTCTAATAATTTACGATGGTAATGAGCAAGCTCTATGATTTGCTCCTCTTTAGGAGGAGTATCAAAAACAAAGCCATCGATAGTATTTGTCATAGTTATTCTCCTTGTCTTTTATTCTCATATTGATTTTACTCAAAATTATTTGTGAATAATGTTTAATCATGTATCCTAATAGTGAACCAACTAATGCTGAACAATAGTTGACAAATCCATTAATTTGTAATATTAGTTTAACAATTCTAAGTTACATTAGTTCAAAGGCAGTGGCCTTTAGAAAAAGTAATCATAATTAAAATAAGGAGTTTTATATGATTCAACGTATCTCTCATCATGATTTAGAACATGTATACGCAACTGCAGTTAACACAATTCACTCTCAAATGAATTTCCAAGATGCTGTTGCGCAGTTAGAAGAAGTTGCGCGTGCTGGTCACGGCAAAGCTGCCCTATTCTTAGCAGAGCTATATTATCAAGGTTTCCGTGTAGAACGTGATTCCATGAAAGCACAATATTGGCAGAAACTAGCCACCATGCAAGCATAAAGAGACGTCACTTAGGTGGCGTTTTTTTATACCTATATAAAACCAAAATTACCTATTTATCTAAAGCCTTACTTCGCCACTTTAGCCGTGGCTCAGGTGGCGTTTTTTTATACCTATATAAAACCAAAATTACCTATTTATCTAAAGCCTTACTTCGCCACTTTAGCCGTGGCTCAGGTGGCGTTTTTTTATACCTATATAAAACCAAAATTACCTATTTATCTAAAGCCTTACTTCGCCACTTTAGCCGTGGCTCAGGTGGCGTTTTTTTATACCTATATAAAACCAAAATTACCTATTTATCTAAAGCCTTACTTCGCCACTTTAGCCGTGGCTCAGGTGGCGTTTTTTTATACCTATATAAAACCAAAATTACCTATTTATCTAAAGCCTTACTTCGCCACTTTAGCCGTGGCTCAGGTGGCGTTTTTTATACCTGTAAAAAGTTCAATATAAATTAACCATAACTATGTTCATCTTGCGCTTCGCCAAAGCTTTAGTCGCTTTGTCTTGCTCAGGTGGCGTTTTTTTATATCTGAAAAAACTAAAGTTATTAATTTTTTCTGCAACCCTACTTCACTATTCTTAGTCATAACACAGCATTATTTTTTAGTATTGATTTATATAGATATTTCAAGTCATCAATATTTGTTTACGATTTGACACCTGTTTAAACTGAAATGTCATGTGGTTTTCTTATAATAAGCAAGACAAGTTGAAAACCTTTAAATTTAAAATGAACAGTTTAAGTAATCTACAACCGGTTTCTAAAGACTTGATGATCAAGATTTATATTTTAAGAACCATGATGTATTGTGGAGTTCTTTGGGGACTATTTGATGAAGGCTGGGCCATTAAATCAGATCAGGAAGATTTTATTTTTCCTTTTTGGTTAAATGGAGTGCAAGCACATCGATATGCCAAAACTCATTGGCCTAATTACAAGCCAAGAAAAATTACCCCAAAAGACTTTCATGAATCTTTATTACCTACTTTAACACGGTTAAAAGTTACCCCTGCATTATTTAACTCATCTCATCGTAAGTTGAAGTTATCTACTCAACAAATGCATCATTTCTTTTTTAATCATCCAAAATGGCAGGTAGCTTAAAGTTTTTAAGCTACCAAACTTAGAGTGCTTTTTGAGCGTTTAAGCGTAAAACTAATATTTGAATGACTCGTAAGTCTTTGCTTTTTTCAAAAATCGAGCTAATTTAAATCAAAATGATAAAACAACAGGACAGAAAAAATGACTATCGTTGCACAAGTAATTAAGAACAAATCTGAACAAGCCATTTTTACAATTTCACCCGAAGCGACTGTCCTCGAAGCAATTACGATTATGGCGGAAAAAGGTATTGGTGCTTTAGTCGTAGCAGAAGGTGAAAAAGTTGTTGGAATATTATCTGAACGCGATTACACACGAAAAGTAACGCTTATGGAGCGTTCGTCTTATAGCACCACAGTTGCTGAAATTATGACGGCAAAAGTAATTACTGTAGGTTTAAACAATACAGTTGAAGAATGTTTACAACTCATGACTGATCGTCATTTACGACACTTACCTGTATTAGATAATGAAAAATTAGTTGGTTTTATTTCAATTGGTGACTTAGTTAAAGCAGCTATGGAAGATCAGAAAGTTTTAATTGAACAATTAAAGCAATATATTTCAGGCTAAATACAAAAATAAAAATGGGCGATTAACGCCCATTTTTATTGTCTTTAAAACTTAAAGATAATTCGCAATTAAAGCAACTAAACGCTCTAGCAAAATATCAGCTTGAGCTTGTGTCATGTTAATTGGAGGTAATAAACGAACCACCGACCCTGCCGTAACGTTAATAATAAGTTTGTATTCATCACGAGCAATCGCAACAAGTTCAGCACAATCTTTAGGTAGTTGAATACCGATCATCATACCGAAACCACGTACTTGCACATTCTTATCCGACAATTGGGCACGTAATTGATCAACAATATAATTACCTACTACTGCTGCATTCTCTACCGCATTTTCCTTCTGGATTGTGTCAATTACCGTGTAAACCACACGAGAACCCAATACTGTACCGCCATAAGTAGAACCATGACTGCCTGGCCCTAACAAACCTACAGCCTTACCTTGAGTCATTACAGCACCTACAGGGAAACCATTACCCAATCCTTTTGCTGTAGTTAAAACATCCGGAATAATATTTGTATGTTGATACGCAAAGTATTTACCGGTACGGCCATTACCAGTTTGGATTTCATCTAGCATCATCAACCAGTTATGCTGATTACAAATTTGGCGAACTTCTTCTAAATAGCTAAATCCTTGAGGTGCAGTATTAATACCACCTTCACCTTGGATTGGTTCAATTAAAATAGCGACGATATCTGGATGTTGTAAGGCTGCCTCTTGAATGGCTTCAATGTCACCAAATGGGACTCGAATAAAGCCTTCCACCAAAGGTGCAAAACCTTCTTGTACTTTCTTGTTACCAGTTGCAGAAAGTGTCGCCAAAGTACGACCATGAAATGATTGTTCAGCAACAATAATCTTTGGCAAGCTTATACCTTGTTGAGTACCAAATTTACGAGCAATTTTAATCGCTCCTTCGTTTGACTCAGCACCACTGTTTGAAAAGAAAATTTCTTCCATACCTGAAACCTCAGCAAGCTTTTGCGCCGCCGCAGTTTGCCATGGAATTTCAAATAAATTGCTCGTATGCACTAGAGTAGCTGCTTGTTCTGCAATAGCTTCTGCAATAGCTGGATGAGCATGTCCTAGTCCACATACAGCAATACCAGTAAGTGCATCTAAATATTCTGTACCATCTTGTGTATAAAGATATGCCCCTCGGCCTCGGACAAAACTGATCGCTTGGCGACCATAAGTAGCCATTAAGTGTGTTGGTTGATCAGGTTGTACTGGAGCCAGGGTAATATCAGTCATCACGAACTCTTTCTGTATGAGGTTTTAAGAAGGGTTTATATAAACAAAAACTTGCACTGATGAAAAGTCCCATCCTTCATTTATCTAAAATTTCGTCTGCTTTTTGCTATCGCTTCGGTTTATACAATAAAATATTGAATATTCTGTGCAACTTTAAGCAACAAGGCGGTTTGCAAAGCGATGTGAACACCCCCTATAATGCTGCAAGATTAGTTGAGGATCTATTTATGACTGAACAAGCACGTGATACTGAAGCGTTAATTCGCGATCAAATTGCGAAGCATCCCGTTTTACTTTACATGAAAGGCACTCCACAGTTTCCACAATGTGGTTTCTCTGCACGTGCAGTAGAGGCGCTCAGTCAAATTGGTCGTCCATTTGCATATGTGAACATCTTAGAAAACCCTGATATTCGTGCTACTTTACCAAAAATTGCAAACTGGCCTACTTTCCCACAATTATGGGTAAACGGCGAGCTTATTGGTGGTAGCGATATCATGCTTGAAATGTTCCAAAATGGCGAATTAAAACCATTAATCGAACAATACAGCGCAGCTCCAGAAGCTTAATAATAAAAAAGCCAATCGAAAGATTGGCTTTTTTATACTTATAAATTTAACAATCACTTATACCGATATAACGAAATAGTCCATCAACACCAAGATCTGCTTTTAAAATAGTTAAATTTTTATACGGTGTGGTAGTTATCGCTTCAAAAATATTCATGTTCGGATCTTCATGCAACTCATCTACATTTTGATTCATAACTTCTTCAAAACGATCAGCTACAAATTCAAAGCCTAAATCCATTGCAATAAACAATGTATGTTCACAAGGTTGGACGTACTGCTCTTGTGTCCAATCAATAACTGAAAGCTTACAGATTGGGCAAAGGATATTGGCCGATGCATTTTCTAATTCAACTAACTGGTAAGACATACTTTTAAAAAACCGAGAAAAATCTATTTTATGAAAAATAATATGTAAACGCTATATTTGTTTTAAGCTTTATAAAATAAATTACAAAAGCATTTCAATGTAATTACATTAAAATTTCAAATTATTTAATTCCCTTTTCTCACTGGTATTTATCGGCTTTTTACAAAAAATTAAAATCAAACTTTATCGTTGCAAAACTAATAATGTAAAATCTTTAGTGTTGCATAAATAGGATATTTTAATGCTCACAGATCTTGATGATTTTTATTGTTTTGCCCTTGTTGTTGAGCATGGTGGATTTAGTGCTGCCGAACGTGTTACGGACATTCCAAAATCAAAATTAAGTCGTCGTGTTTATAATTTAGAGGAAAATTTAGGGGTACGCTTAATTCAGCGCAGTTCTCGTCATTTTGCTGTTACCGATATCGGGATGGATATCTATAGACACGCACAAGTTATGATGAATGCTGCTCAAGCAGCCCATGATTTAGTTGATCACTTAAGTATTCAACCAAGAGGCGTAGTCAAAGTAAGCGTTCCTGTAGACATTGCACAAAACCAGCTACCTAAAATTTTACCGGCATTCTTAAAAAAATATCCCGAAATTCGTTTACAACTTATTGTAAGCAACCGTCGCGTTGATGTGATTAATGAAGGTATTGATGTAGCTCTACGTGTCAGGTCTAAATTAGATGATGACCCTAGCCTAGTACTTAGACAGTTTGCGCTCATAGAACAAAGTTTATTCGCAAGCCAAGCTTACTTAAATGAGTTTGGTAATATTAAGTCACCTGATGAGTTAAGTGATCATCGTATTTTAAGCTTGTCCGAAGAGCATTTAGATCAACAATTTATTTTACATGGTCCAGATAGCCAACTGAAAAAAGTGAAAGTTAGCCCCACTGTAATGGGAACAAATCTTTATATGTTTGCCCAACTTGCGAGTCAGAATTGTGGTATTGCCTTATTGCCAGAAACAGCAGCTGAAGATTTTGTAAAATCGGGTCAGCTTGTACAAATCTTACCGGACTGGAAAGCAGCTCACGGTATATTTCATGCTGTTTACCCATCTCGTAGAGGATTACTCCCAGCAGTGCGTGTATTTATTGATTATCTTGTGGAACATCTCTCAGAGCATTAATAAATTAAGCTCCATAAAAAAGTTCGATAATATATCGAACTTTTTATTTTATAACGATTAAATTTTTGGATAATTTCCTACCCCTTCTGGCCAAGGTGTAAGTAGCTCAAAACCTGTATCTGTAACTGCAACCATATGTTCCCATTGAGCAGATAAAGAAAGATCTTGAGTAATGACGGTCCAACCATCATTTAATTCTTTAACTTGAGGTTTGCCTGCATTCACCATAGGTTCAATTGTAAAGACCATACCTTTCTTTAGAACCAAACCTTGTCCACGTTGTCCATAATGCAGAATATTAGGCTGCTCATGGTAAACTTTACCAATGCCATGCCCACAATACTCTCGAACAATGCTATAACCCTCGCGATGAGCAACCGATTGAATAGCGTAACCAATATCACCTAAAGTAGCGCCAGGTTTAACTGCATGAATACCAGCAACCATTGCCTCATAAGTTGTTTCAACCAACTTTTTCGCATGTGGATTTACGTTTCCAACGTAGTACATACGGCTCGTATCGCCAAAGTAACCATCTTTAATAATCGCTACATCAATATTAATAATATCGCCATCTTTTAAAACTTTATTTGGAGATGGAATACCATGACACACTACTTCATTGACTGAAGTACATATTGTTTTTGTGAAACCGTGATAACCAACATTGGCTGGTATGACCTTTAAAGTATTTACGATGTAATCATTGCAAATATTGTCTAAATACTCAGTTGTTACGCCTGGCTTAACGTACTTCCCTATCATTTCTAAAACTTGTGCAGCCAAACGCCCAGAAATTCTTAATTTTTCCAGATCTTGTTCTGTTTTAATTGTAACAGTAGAAGCTCTCATTCAATTTTATCCTCGTAGGCACTGTTTTGATCACACCTACAAAAATGTTAGTTAATTTATAGTATTTTAGAATGGATATATGATAGGCGGAAAGCTTTAAATGCCCAAATATTCAACATTCATAATAGTATTTTATATTTTTATTTTTACATAATTTTTTTAAAAAATCAGAGTTAAAAACTATTTTCTCTATTTCTTTCAAAGGTTTTTCAAATAGATAACTTAACCAGTTGATATTTTTCATATCTCTGACTGATTTAGAAAACTTGAAAAATCTCTTTTTCACATAAAATAGCGCTTGATCATGCTCTCTTTTACTCTAAAATTCTTTCTTTTTTGTTAAATTTAATTTATGCAACAACTTCGTACTGGAGATATTATTGCCTTAGGTTTTATGACCTTTGCCCTCTTTATTGGGGCAGGTAATATTATCTTTCCTCCCATTGTCGCACAGCAAGCTGGTGATCATGTATGGTTAGCGGCCATAGGCTTTTTGATTACTGCTGTTGGCTTACCCGTAATTACGATTATGGCACTCTCTCGCATGCAGGGTTCCATTGAAATCATTAGTTCACCTTTAGGCTGTATCGCAAGTCTGATTTTAACAGTAGTCTGTTATTTATCAGTTGGTCCTTTATTTGCTACACCACGAACTGCAACAGTTTCTTATGAAATTGGTTTTTCCTCTTATTTTGGAACATCAAGCAGTAGTCTTTTAATTTATAGCGCAATCTATTTTACATTTGTTACTTTAGTTTCGTTATACCCAAACAAGCTTTTAGATACAGTTGGACATGTTCTAGCACCTCTAAAAATTATCGCTTTAGCAATTTTAGGTATTGCAGCGGTTATGATTCCTGCGGGCTACGTTCCTGCTCCAATTAATCATTACGTTAACTCTCCTGTTTCGGAAGGTTTCGTAAATGGTTATCTTACTATGGACACTTTAGGTGCCTTAGTATTTGGTATCGTTATTATTCAAGCAATTTATTCGCGTGGTGTTACAGATAAAAAGCTAGTCACCAAATATGCAATTATTGCTAGCCTTATTTCAGGTGTTGGTCTTACTTTAGTGTACTTAAGCTTATTTAAATTAGGTTTAGGTAGTCACGAAGTTGCTCCAAATGCCGCAAATGGTGCTGTAATTCTGCATGCCTATGTTCAACATGCTTTTGGAAATATGGGTTCATTATTCCTAACTGGACTTATTTTCTTAGCGTGTATGGTAACTGCAATTGGTTTAACTTGTGCGTGTGGTGAATATTTTGCTCAACTCACCAAGTTACCTTATAAGCTTTTAGTATTTATCTTAGTTGGTTTCTCTTTCATTATTTCTAATCTTGGATTGACCAAACTCATTGCTGTATCAGTACCGGTTTTAAGTGCAATTTATCCACCAGCTATTGTGGTTATTATGCTCAGTTTCTTCTGGAAATTTTGGCATAAACCATCTTTTATTGTTGGTTCAGTAACAAGTATTGCTTTAATTTTCGGAATTATCGATGGGCTTAAGGTTGCGGGTTTTGGAGATAATCTTCCTACGTTCCTTCAACATTTACCATTAAATGAACAAAATTTAGCATGGTTGATCCCATCTCTAGTTGTTCTTGCGGTAACTACCCTTATCGACAAAGTTAAACATAAAAGCATTTAATCTGGTGTTTTTTTGAAATCGAGTTTTACCCAAACATGATTTTATATATTGAATAAAATGCTGAGTTTACCCAACCAGCATTTTATTTCCAACACCAATTATTTAATGACAATTCAACTATAGATATAATTAATTTTTACTGTAATATTACATTAAAATAATTTTTAGCTTACTCAGGAAAGAAGAGCATAAATGAAAAGTAAATATTATCTAACATTAGCAGATGCAGAGTTTTTAATGGAAGAAGCTCAAAAATATGCTATCGAACACAACTTCAAAGTCAGTATAGCTATTGTTGATGAAACAAGCTCTTTATTACTTATGAAACGCCTAGATGGCGCCTCTCCTCTCAGTACACATATATGCCTAGAAAAGGCTAAATGCTCATCAATGAGTGGCCGTCCTTCAAAATTTTACGAAGAGCTTCTTCAAAATGGCCGTCTTGGTTTCTTAAGTCTACCAAGTGCTAAAGGTATGCTAGAAGGCGGAAAAGCGATTATTTATGAAGGCCAGATTTTAGGCGCAATTGGTGTTTCTGGTGTCCAATCTTTTGAAGATGCTGAAATTGCACAGCACGCAATTGATGTCTTCTTAAAGAAACAAAGCAACTAAAGTAAATTGAGAGAAAAGAGAAATTATTACACTTTTCATCTAAAAATTTCTCTTTTCTAAAATATTAAGTATTTTATACAAAAATATTTAATATTTACCTTTCTTATACCTTAACTATTTATAAATATAGAGGTTTTCATAAAACTGTTCAAAAATTTTTCAATTGACTATTGAATTAAGCTAAAAATACAAGTACAACATTAAACTTATTCTTGACTAAAACATTCGGTTTTAGCGCAACCACAAGGAGGGATGGAGATGTTATCATTACATTTCAACAAACAAGTCTTCATTAACACTCTGAACAGTAAAGATTCAGTTGTTTATGGAGTAACAACACTTGCTCTTATGCTGACTCTACTGTTTCAAGGTATGATTAAAGGGAATCTGAAACCCGAATACTTTATGTATGCCATGGTTGTTTCTTTTGTATTTTGTGTATGGGCCTTTGTCGACCACAAAATGCGAAAATTAGCTAAAAGACGACTTAGTCAATAGAAATAAGAATTCAAAAATGGATGAGCAATCATCCATTTTTTATTTATTTAAAAATAGAAAAATCGTTCCCATTACCAAAATAGCAGTTGCCATCAGTTCAGTAATAATTAAAGCAATCATCATAAATGTCATCAGCCAGGTCGGCAAATTAACCTGCCCTAACCTATGCGGTTGTTTAAACTGATTGGTCGTATCCTGCAAAAACCCATGAATGATATAAACTAAAATTGAGAAACTAAAAAACAGTATATTTGCCAATACACAGCATACAGCAATATCCTCATTTAAAACCGTGAAATAGCTCAATACAGCTAGAATGAGTGTAGCTGCTGCATAAAGCAAACTGCTTCTATGTGCAATATCTACATAATAATGTACACGGCTTAATTCGGAACGGCGAATTTGCCAATATTTCCATACCCCGGTTAACATTCCTATCCATAAAAAGACGCCACTAAAGACAATAGCCAACTGTACGGCTTTCGATAAATCCATCATTTCCTTTATTCGTTTTATTAAAATTTGATGAGCTATATAACATAAATCTTGACTTTATAGTCACAATTTAATCAAGTACCTTTTCAGAACTCATATACATTAAGATAAATGATTAGCCAATTAACTTTAAATCTATGGATAAGACTTTTGAATCTTTTTGGATTACCTGTAAAGATGGTTATCAGCTTGCAGCTCAATTTTATCCTGCTCAAGAAAAGAAAACTGAATATCCTATTCTCATTTGTCCAGCAACAGGTATAACTAAAAACTTTTATCACTCTTTCGCCGCATGGTTAAGCCAACAAGGCTACGATGTATTGAGTTTTGACTTTCGTGGTATTGGCGAGTCCCTACATGGCGCTTTAAAACAAAGCACCGCAAGTATTACCGACTGGGGAACACTTGATATTCCTGCTGCAATTGATGCTTTATTAATAAAAACGAAAGCAAATCAAGTTATTCTTATTGGACATAGTGCTGGTGGACAACTACTAGGAGTCGTACCTAATTATAATAAAGTCGCAAAAGTAATAACGGTTGCTGGTTCAACTGGACATATTAAAGGCCTTAAAGGAAAAACCAAGGTTTTAGCACCAGTTATGTTTAATATTATCTTTCCTATCTCTAGTCTTGTTAAAGGTTATGGAGCAACTCAATTTATTGGTATGGGAGAAAACCTACCTAAAAAAGTTGCTCAACAATGGCGAGAGTTTTGTAGCCGTCCTGGATATGTGAAAAATGCCATAGGCAAGACGATTTTTCATGATTTTCATTCAGATATTCAATGTCCCATTACGGCTATTTGGGCCGATGATGATGAGATTGCAACTAAACGTAATGTACAAGAATTATTAAGTTTATATCCAAACGCAAATAAAAAAATGATTGAACTTAGCCCAAAAGATTTAGGCTATAAAGCAATTGGTCATATGCTGCTATTTAAAAAATCACATCAAAAACTTTGGTCTATTTTAGAACAAGAAATTAATCATTAAACCCTGCTTTTATTTTCACCTCTAAGTCAGTAATCCGGCTTAGAGGTTTTTTTGTATTAAAAACGAGCAGCTTTTTACTTAAATGCGTCGATATACATTTAAAGTTCTGCTAAGGTAATTCATCTGAAGCTGTTGTCAAAACAGGTATATTTACTTGTTTAATGCAAACAGCTTCTTTTTTTCTGTTTTAGCTAAAGCCAAAGAAATTGTTCAAGGATAATTATGCTAGCACTAGAGCCTCAACATATTCATATGAATCAACATGCTGTTGATAAAACACATGCATTAAAGTGTCTAGTAGATATATTAGAAAAAGATGGGTTAGTTACGCCTGAATATATAAGGGGACTCATCAATCGTGAACAACAAAGCGCGACTTATTTAGGCCAAGGCATTGCCATTCCCCACGGTACTCCTCAATCACGTGAATATATTTTAAAAACAGGTATTCGCTTAGCCCATTTTCCCGAAGGTGTGATCTGGGATGGAGAAAATAAAATTTATTTAGCTGTAGTGATTGCAGCAAAATCTGATGAACATTTGCAAGTTTTGCAAATTCTTACTCGTGCCTTAATGCATGACGTCAGCGAACAAGTAAAAAATGCTTCTAAACCTGAGCAGATTATTGAATTACTACAAGCTCAGCCATTATCTTTAGCACTTCATGAAAATCTTATTCAAACCGAAATCGATGCACAAGATATCGAAGATTTACTTTGGGCCGCCTCTCAAACACTAAAAAAACATAATTTTGTAAAATGTGGTTTTCTAAGTTCACTTGATCCAGAACAAGCCATTCAACTGCAAGATCAAATCTGGTCCATTTCTAGCAATCATTTTGTTCAGCAACCAGCTATTAGCATTACTAAACCATCACAGGCTTTAGAACTAAATGGTAAAAAGCTGAACACCCTCGTTTGTATAGCAGCCAATGACCAACTCGATAACGAAAGATTTAATCGTTTAATTGATATTTTATTTAACCCTGAGCAAGTTGCCGAGCTAGATAAAACTCAAACTCCAAATGAAATTGCAAAAATTATTGGGGCTGAAGTTGTTCCGGACTGGCCTCAATGCTCAGTTGTACTGGCAAATGCTCACGGCTTACATGCCCGACCAGCTACACACCTTGTTAATCTTACAAAAACTTTCCAAGGTGATATTCAAGTTGCTGTAGACGATGGTAGTTTTGTTTCTGCTAAAAGTTTAACGCGTCTTTTAGCCTTAGGTTGTAAACGTGGTCAAACTCTACGTTTTATCGCAGAACCAGAAACCGATGCCGTAGAAGCCTTAGATCAAGTTATTTTGGCAGTGCAGCAAGGCTTAGGTGAAGAAGTTGAAGCGCTACCTGTAACCAGTGAAACACCTAACCAGCTTCCTGCTCAAACTGCAATATCAAATGCTACGACATTGGGCAACAATACGGGAATTGCAGCATCAAGTGGCTTAGCTTTTGGACCAGTACATGTGATTAAACCAAAGGTTTATCAATATGAACGTATGGGTTTAAGTGTAAAAGCTGAGAAAGAAAATTTAGATATTGCATTACATGCTGTAAAAAATAATATTCACCAAGTTATTGCCAAAGCTGATGCTTCTGAAATTAAACAAATCTTTCAAGCTCATTTAGAAATGCTTGATGATCCTGATTTGATTAATGGTGTATATCAAAAAATTAACCAAAATTTATCAGCACCTGCTGCTTGGCATGAGCATATTGAAGCTGCAGCTAAAGCACAGGAAGCTCTACCAGACCGTTTACTTGCTGAACGTGCAACAGACTTACGTGACATTGGTGACCGAGTCTTAACACAGTTATGTGGTGAAGTGGTTATTGAAGAGCCTAAAGAGCCATATATTCTAATCATGCACGATGTTGGACCAAGCGATGTCGCACGTCTTAACAAAGACCGCGTTGCAGGTATTTTAACTGCTATAGGCGGTGCAAGTGCGCATAGTGCAATTGTGGCACGTGCCTTAGGCATCCCTGCTATTGTTGGTGCTGGTGAACAAGTCTTAGAAATTGATCCAAAAAGTACTTTACTTATTAATGGTGACACAGGTACTTTCGTTTTAAATCCAGATGCAGCTCAAATCGAACAAGCTAAGCAAGAGCGTGAACAACAGCGTCAAATCCGTGAAGAAGCCGAACGTCATAGCCAAGAGCCAGCTATTACTTTAGATCAACATCAAATCGAAATTGCTGCCAATTTAGGTAAAGTTCAAGCAACAGCACAAGCTGTAGAATGTGGTGCAGAAGCGATTGGTCTGCTTAGAACCGAACTTGTTTTCATGTCTCATAGCAGTGCACCTAATGAAATTGTCCAAGAAGCTGACTACCGAGTGGTATTAGATGCACTTGCTGGCCGCCCACTTGTTGTACGAACATTAGACGTAGGTGGTGACAAACCCTTACCTTATCTACCAATTGCTGAGGAAGAAAATCCATTCCTAGGGTTAAGAGGAATTCGTTTAACCTTAAGACGTCCTGAGCTTTTAAGGCAGCAATTAACTGCTTTATTGAAAGCATCAGATAATCGCCCACTACGAATTATGTTCCCAATGATTGGACGTGTTGAAGAATGGCGCGCTGCAAAAGCGATTCTTGATGAAGTAAGAGCTCAACATCCATGTGATAATTTACAAGTTGGCATTATGATTGAAGTTCCGTCTGCTGCTCTACTTGCGCCAATTCTTGCACAAGAAGTCGACTTTTTCAGTATCGGAACAAATGACCTAACTCAATATACTTTAGCGATTGACCGAGGCCACCCAATACTCTCAGCTGAAGCAGATGGGTTACACCCAAGTATTCTGAACTTGATTGATCAAACTGTTAAAGCTGCCCACAAACACGGCAAATGGGTAGGAATCTGTGGTGAGCTTGCAGCAGACCCGAAAGCTGTACCTATTCTCATGGGATTAGGCGTAGATGAACTGAGTATGTCTCCAAATAGCATTCCTTTAGTAAAAGCTCAAATCCGTACACTAAGCTATAGCCATGCTCAAAAGCTTGCGCAACAAGCTTTACTATGCGATAGCGCCCCTGCTGTGCGCCAGCTATCTGAACAAGACTTATAAGATTGGGAATAGTAATGGCTAAAATTTTAACAGTTACTTTAAACCCTGCAATTGATGTAACCATCCAACTGAATGAGTTACTAGTAGGAGAAGTGAACCGACAAGAGTCGGTAGAAATTCATGCGGCTGGTAAAGGCCTTAATGTGGCTCAAATATTGAAAGACTTAGGTCACGATGTAATCGTAAGTGGTTTTTTAGGTGAGCATAATCGACAAATTTTCGATACACATTTTGCACAAGCTCAATTTCAACCCGAGTTTATTTATATTGATGGCGAAACACGTCAAAATATAAAAATTGCTGAGCAGTCTGGGCGGATGACCGATTTAAACGGCAAAGGTTTCTTTGTTTCTGAAACAGACAAACAAAGCCTATTTAATAAGATTGAGGCTCTGTTACCACAAGTCGAGGTCGTTGCAATAGCTGGTAGCCTCCCACAAGGTTTTAGTATTGATGAGTTACAACATCTTATTCAACTGATCAAAAAAAATAATAAGAAAGTTGCACTAGATACCAGTGGTAAAGCGCTGGTTGCTGCAATTGAATGTCAACCTTGGATGATCAAACCGAATACAGATGAGTTGGTTGAAAGTTATCAACGCCCTGCAACAAGCTACGCTGAACAAAGAGAACTTTTTGATAGCTTAACCAATATTGAGCATGTGGTTATCTCAATGGGTGAAGATGGCGTAAATTGGTTACACGCCACTCACCCCTTACATGCTCAAGCACCAAAAGTTATTGTAAAAAGTACAGTAGGCGCTGGTGATTCACTCTTAGCCGGCATGATCCATGGACTTGTTAACCAACTGCCTCCTGAAGAAACCTTAAAAACTGCGACTGCCATTGCAAGCCATGCTGTAACACAAATTGGTTTTCGAATCCCTACTCCTGAGATTCTAGACCAACTAAAAGCACAAACTATTATCAATTCATTGAGTGAATCTGATGCAAACTGCTAAACATTTATTATTTGTCACTAATAGTCCGCAACAGCAAGTCAATGCTTTAATCTTGGCTCGTAAACTTGCTTTAGTCGCAACTCAACACGGCTATAAACACAGTGTCATTTCACTCGATGAGTTTGAATCAAGCGATCATTTTGATCATGTCATTATTATTGGACAACAACCTAAAAATCTAAATATTTTTGGGCAAAACGCTTTAACTTTAGTTTCTATTGAAGATATTAAAGATGATGCAGACAAAGCGCTTTTAACGGCACTTGAACACTCAAAACCAGCCAATGAGTGGGATCAAAAACCTAAGCAAGCTTCAAATACAGCAACTCATTTTGTTGCGATTACTGCTTGCCCAACTGGTGTTGCCCATACATTTATGGCAGCTGAAGCTTTACAGCAAGGCGCAGAGAGACTTGGATACCAAATTGATGTAGAAACTCAGGGTTCTGTGGGTGCAAAGAATATTTTATCTGCTGAATCGATTGCAGACGCCGATATTGTTATTCTTGCCACTGACATTGAAGTCAACACAGACCGTTTTGTAGGTAAACGTGTTTATCGATGCAGTACTGGCTTTGCCTTAAAACAAACTGATAAGGCCTTTGCCGAAGCAATTGCGAATGCACAAGTTTTAGAACAAGGTAAACAACAAGCTACAACGGAAAATAAAGATAAAACTGAAAAAGTTGGTGTGTATAAACACTTATTAACTGGTGTTTCTTATATGCTGCCTATGGTTGTTGCAGGTGGTTTATTAATTGCTCTTTCTTTATGTTTTGGCCTGAATGCAGCTGAACAAGCTGGCAGCCTACCAGCCATATTAAAACAGATTGGTGCAGCAGCATTTACACTGATGGTACCCATGCTATCGGGTTATATCGCATATTCCATTGCGGACCGCCCTGGACTGGCGCCCGGTTTAATCGGGGGTTTATTAGCAGCACAACTACAAGCGGGCTTTTTAGGCGGTATTGTTTCTGGTTTCCTTGCAGGTTATATCGCGTTATTTATTGCTAAAAAAGTTAAGCTTCCAACTAGCTTAGAGTCTCTTAAACCTATTTTAATTATTCCATTATTAGGAACGTTATTTGTTGGACTCATTATGTTCTATGTGGTTGGTCAACCTGTAGCGCATATTTTTGAGTTAATGAAAGATTTCCTCAACAACATGGGCACGACAAATGCCGTATTAATGGGAATTATTCTGGCAAGTATGATGTGTATTGATTTAGGGGGACCAATCAACAAAGCAGCTTATGCTTTTACAGTTGGTTTACTTACAACCAATACCTATATGCCAATGGCTGCAACGATGGCAGGTGGAATGGTACCTGCTATAGGTATGGCAATTGCGACCTTCCTTGCTAGAAATAAATTTAGTACAGGTGAGAAAGATGCTGGTAAAGCTGCTTTCGTGCTTGGTTTATGCTTTATTTCAGAAGGTGCAATTCCATTTGCAGCAAAAGATCCAATGCGTGTTATTCCAACTTGTATTTTAGGTGGTGCAGTAACTGGCGCATTAGTTGCTCTATTTCACTGTGAACTTGTTACTCCACACGGCGGTGTATTTGTACTTCTGATTCCAAATGCAATCAATCATGCTTGGTTATATCTAGCAGCAATTGCAGCTGGAAGCATCGCAACGGGTGTAAGTTATGCCATCCTTAAAAAGAACCAAGAAGAAAAGTTATTACCGAACGCATAGCTTATAAAAGGGAGAATTAATATTCTCCCTAAATTATTTATTAATTTGAATCGCACGTGCCATAACTTGTTCAGGAATATCTTGAGCTAATATCACTGCAAGAGTTGGCTTTTGATTAGATTCTTCTTTTAAGTTCTGAGCTTCTAAAACTGCATTGACATCTTTTGGAGCTAATCTATACATCGCTCCGGTAAATGGATCTACAATTAAAATTCCAATTAAGCCGCCAAAAAGAATATTACCAAAATACCAACCACTAAGTGTTCCTGTTACTTCTACAGTTTTAGTTTGATAACCAGCTTTACTAAAAGTTACTTCATATTTTTCAGGTTTAAAGTATCCAGCTCCTTTTTTCAAACTAACAGTAACAGGCGTTTGACCGGTATGTATTTTCTTTCCTTTTCTATTTTTAATTTCAATAGAAGCTGACTCTGGCACACTTGTAAAGGTAACTACTTGCGAAGACCCAGTTATAATACTTGCACAGCCATTTAAACCTAAAGTAAAAGCTAATACAGAAGTAATTAATATTTTTTTCATGATTAATACGCAAAAATTTTCATTTCTCATTTAAACGCGCACTATACCAAAAACAAACAAAAAAACAACAATATTGCAAAACTTAATAGTTCAACAATTAATCTAATATTCAAGTTAAACAAATAATAAAAAGTTAAAAAATCAAAACTCCTAAGAAAAGTGAAAATTTTTTATTTTTCAATTAACTAACTAAGATAAATTTTAATAGTTTAGATTAAAAGATGAATTATATTAAATGTATGGTAAATTTTTAGTATTTCAAACCAAATTAAGCTATTGATTAAATTAAATATTTCTTTATTAAATGGATTGATTTTTTATAATTATGACTTTATAGACAAAAAATTTTTATAGAAATGTCACGTTCAAAACAACTTTTTTTTTCTAGGATTCTCATGCAAACAGGTATCGTTCATTTTACGAACAAGCGAGCAGCCAAGTTCAAATAAACGGTAAGAAATAAGTTTTATCAGATTAGCAAAATTTATAGTTTGTCCTTGTTAAATCAAACAATATAAATTTTGCTCATGACTTAAAGTCCTGATATAACTTGCTTAGTGAAACTATATTTTTCAACTATTAAAATTAGTTTCATAAAATGCGATCCACCAAGGTATGGGGAAAAGTCAATGACAAAGAAGTATGCGCGTTTTTTACCTACAACGGAATCTTTCACTCTTGAAGATTTTCCATATTATTGGATTACTCAGGTCCATGCTCAATATGTTCAAAATATTGATAATGCCCTTAAAAAATATGGCTTAGATAACTCACGTAGACGCATTATGCTTGCGCTAAGTAGTAAACCTCACGCTAGCGTGTCTGAACTATCTGACATGATTATTTCAAAGATGTCGACTACAACTAAAATTGTTTATCGCTTAAAAGATGAAGGTTTAGTTGAAACATATTCTTGTCAAACAGATGGTCGTATTACACGCGTATATCTTACTGAACGTGGTACTGAAATGATTAATAAAATTAACGATCTAACCAGTGTCGTACTTGAGCAATCATTTGAAGGTATTACCCCTCTACAGTTAGAAAAAATGATGGAAAGCTTGAAAATGCTTTTAAAAAATCTATCTCGTTAATTTCTTTTAAACTTGCAAAATTTGTTTAGATTTCAAGCTCTCTTATGAGGGCTTTTTTTATATTTACTGAACAGGACTCAGAACCTAGATTTCACAAAGTAGCCAATTAAACACTATGCTTGTTGACATGTTCTTTCAACTCCAGTAGAAACTCTCTTTTATTATCTACATTGTAATTTTAGGAAAATGGCTAAAAGAAAATATAAAAGTGATAAGTTTCAGGTGCGTCGTATTAATCGCCAATGGTGGGTACTTGAAAAGGACTTGGAAACGAACTGCTATGCTAAGCATGAACAAGTAGCAACAAAAACATTGGCTAATAATTATGCTGATGATTATATAGAGCAATACTATATGAATCTCTATATTCAAGAACAATTGAAAAAACCAGAAACTGTATAAAAAGCCTTTATGGCTTTTTTTATTTATAATTTAAAAAGTTAATAAACAATTAAATAATAAAATTATGGCATAAAAAAAACCTACATCTTGGGGAAAATGTAGGCTATAAAATGCACAAAAAGGAATGATATATCCTTTTTGACAAGAAGAATTTTACGCTACTGCAAGCTCTTATTTTATATTACTTTTGTAAAGTTAATGGTGCTTATTGTATTAACGCTTAATAATTGAAACTGATTTTTTATATAAATTTTTCTAACAAAAATATCTAAAGTCATTTTATTTCTTGCTCACTTAAATATTTTATTTGCTATGAATTACTCTATAAACTCTTCTTTTTTTGATCTATAAACACCTGTTTTAACAAGTTTTTTACAAAAATAAGCATAATTTTTTAAAGTTAATACTCTATTTTTTACACTCTTAATAAAATTAAAAGTTAATAAATAACATATGCATACATGAGTAATATCAATTTTATTTTAGAAAAACATTTATTCAAGGCGAAAAAAACATCAAATATTATTTTTTTATAGCTTTTGTGGTGACGACACAACTATTACAATACAGTTTATAAATAGTTTAACTCTTCAGCAGTTTTAGGCATGTTATGACTTCAATGTCGAACACTACCCAAAAGCACTTTATTGTTGAGCAGTTTCCTCTACCGACTTGGGTCAGTGATGAAAAAGGCTTAATTTTATACTGCAATACGGAGTGTACAAAGTACTGGCACGATACCTCTCCTCCATTGTTTCAGCAATGGTTAGATTTCGTGTACCCTGCCGATTTAGAAGAAGTTAAAAACAAATGGTTAGATGCTATACGACTGCAATCAAGAGTTGAATTTAAATGCCGTCTTTTACATAAGAGCCATCAATATCGATGGTGTAAACTTTCAATTCAATTATCGAAATATCATGAACCTTCTCAAGAAAATGAATGGTTTATTAGTTTTCTAGATATTGATCAAGATATACAAGAACAACAAAGCCTACGTAAAGATATCGATATACAGAATCAAATGCTCGATATTAGCGTCGATTGTATTAAAGTTTTAAATACAGATGGCACAGTATCTCATATGAATAAATCAGGGTGCCTTGCATTAGGTGTACCTGTCGATGAAAAAAAATTCGGTATGCGATGGTTAGATCTTTTACCACCGCATATTCGTAAACGCGGAAGAGTTGCTTTAAAAAAAGCCTTACAGGGTAAAGTGGCCCGATTCGCTGGCATGAGTTGCTTACCAAATCAAGATCCTGAATATTGGGATAACATGCTTACCCCAATTCAACATACAAACGGCGAAATTATTCAAATATTGTGTGTTTCTCGGAACGTCACTCAACAGTGTCTTACTGAAAACCGATTAAGAGGTATTAGTGAGAGAGATGAACTTACTGGATTATTTAATAGACGCTCATTTAAGCTCCAATTAAAACGTACCCTAGCCTACTCACGAGAAAACCAAACAAGTGTAGGGTTACTTTTAATTGATTTAGATCATTTTAAACACATTAATGACACCATAGGTCATAGTGCTGGCGATCACTTATTAAAAATCCTGTCTAAACGTTTTAATCAGTGCGTAGACCATGAACGATGTTCTGTCGCTCGATTAGGTGGCGATGAGTTCGCAGTTATTGTCAGCCATTTAAAAAATGAAAATGATGTCCGAGAGCTTGCTGAAGTATTGCTTCAACAACTCAATCAACCCATTACATATGCAGGGAATGTACTCAACGGCGGTATGAGCATTGGTTGCGCCATTTACCCGCAAGATGCTGTCGATCAATCAAGCTTATTAAGCTGTGCAGACATGGCATTGCATGACTTAAAAGCTCGAGGTCGTGGCGGTATACGTATGTATAACCCGAGTATGATGCAGTTGACCGAAGCAATCGCCTCGCAACTTAACATTGCTCGACAGCTTATTCGTCACCATACTATCCAACCCTACTATCAACCTAAAGTTGATTTAAAAACGCATGCTGTTGTGGGCTTTGAAGCATTACTGCGTTGGCACACAACTTCGGCTCAAAGAGGTTTGCCTTCACAAATTGCTGAAGCTTTTAAAGACTATGATTTAGCCAGTAAAATTGGTGAAATTATGCAGCAACAAGTTTTGCATGATATGGCTAAATGGATAAAGTTAGGCTTCCAGCCACTTCCAGTATCACTAAATGCTGCACCAGTTGAGTTCTTAAGAGACAATTACGCGGAACGTTTACTAAAAAAAATTCATCAACTTGAAATTCCTACATATTTAATTGAAATAGAAGTTACCGAGCATATGCTTGGGGACCGTGGCTCTGAATATGTTATTCGCGCACTCAATAAACTAAAGCAACATGGTGTACGCATTGCTTTGGATGATTTTGGAACAGGATTCTCTTCTCTAACGCATATACGAGACTACCCAATTGATTGTCTAAAAGTCGACTGTAGCTTTATACAAAAGATGCAACAGGACCCATCAATTTATGCAATTGTCCAAGCAATTGGCTTACTCGCACCTAATCTCTCACTCGGTTTAATTGCAGAAGGTATTGAAACAGTAGAACAAGAAGAGCTACTTCTTAAATTTGGTTATAACATTGGACAAGGCTTTTTATTCGAACAAGCTATAGATGCAAATCAAGTTATATCTATTCTTAAACAAGGTCAGGCTTATTTAGAAAGCCATTATTCGATGAATTAATCTGTATATATACAAAAAGTAGTCGCTCACTTTGCACAATAAAAACCATAAAATTGGCGATAATATAACCATAACGATAACAAACTTAGGTTCTTCAACAATAAATATTGTCACAAGGCAATAAGGAGCAATATATGAGTTATCACCATATTTTAGTTCCAGTCGATGGTTCTCCTACGTCACTTATTGCGGTTAATCATGCCGCAAGTCTTGCTAAAGCGTTTAACAGTAAAGTCACTTTAGTATATGCGCTCACTATTGATCCTTTTATTTCAGTTGAAATCATTGATAGTACAGAAATTGCGCAAGATTACTTTAATAAAGCGAGAGCTTCGATTCAGGGCATTTTAGATCAAGCTAAAGAGCAATTTAGTCAACACGGAATTTCTGTTGAAACAAAGATTGTTGAAGGTCAAACAATTCACACAGAAATTATCAAAGCAGCAACTGAGCTAAAAGCTGATTTATTAGTAATTGGTTCTCATGGGCGAAAAGGTTTTAAAAAGTTCTTCTTAGGAAGTGTGACTCAAGCACTGTTAGGAGAAATCCATGTACCCGTATTGGTCGTAACCGAATAGATAAATTTAAAGTTCAAAAAAACCCAGCTATAGAGCTGGGTTTTTACATAAACTACTTTCCGTTATAGGTAAATTTAATGAGAGAACCAGGATTCTCTAAAGTATGCGTTACAGAACCATCATCTTTTTGCACATTACCCGCTGTATCAGTCAGTACATATAAGACATTGCCCTCAGGACTTGCAATCACGTCACGATAACGGTTATTGCTTTTAAACATCGGGATAGCATCATCCAAAGTTGCACTATATGTCGGATCTAGCTTAATACGGAAAATTACCCCACGTTTTAAAGATGGTACCAATAATGTATTTTCCCATCCTGGAATCGCCTTTTTCCCTCCCGTATATACATATGCCGATGACGGTGCAACCGTTGGCCAGCAGACATAAGTCATATCACCACAAGTTGGATCATTGTAGTTATAGGTATCTTGTACGGTATACAACGTTTTCAAAGGTGCTACAAAGTTTTTCCCAGTCCATTCAGACTCTTTAGTCACGGGAACACCTTCAGCTACTTTTACCCCATTTTGGCCCAAATCTTTAATTTGAGATTTATTGGTTGCAGCCGAATAGTTGGCATAGGCATAGCCACTATCGTCTTTATATCCAGCTACATTTGGCCAACCATAGTTCCCACCTTTTAAAATGAGATTAATTTCATCATCAGAATTTGGCCCTTGCTCAGATTGTAAAAGCTTTCCATTCGGAGCAAATGCTAAACCTTGTGGATTACGATGCCCTAAAGTATAAATATGGCTAACTACCCCATTAAAGCTCGGATTATCTTTAGGAATACTTCCATCCAAATTTAAGCGCAATACCTTGCCCATATAGGTATGATAGTCTTTACTGTTCAGCTCTTGCTGAGTTGGGGTATGCTGCGCCTGATTTGGTAAAAACAAATAAGCCAGTTGATTTCGGCCTTGGTCACCAATCGTATAATAGATTTTTTGGTCTGGACCAATGACGAGACGACCAGACTGATGGTCTTTCGATGATGGCAAGCCAGCAATCAAATCGACAGGTTTTTCAAATGTATCTGTTGTTTTGTTATAGGTATATCTACGGATAATCGTTTGGTTAGGTAATTCTTTATCTGTAGATTTTGGATTTTTAAAAGTGCCCGAAATATAGATATAAGGGTTATGTTTAAAGTCAGGATGAAAAGCAAAACCTAATAAACCATTTTGACCATCAGCATCATTTACAATTTCAGGAACCTGAAAAACGGTTTTTGCGCTACCAGACTCAGGATTTACTCTCAAAATTTTACCAGTCGCACGCTCGGTTAACCAAATCTGATTGTCTGGTCCCCATAACAAAGCATGAGGTTTATTCAAGTTAGACAGAATAACTTTTTTATCAAAATTTTGTGTTTTTGCTTTAGCAAATTGTGCTGGGGTAAGAGGAATATCCGCAAATGCCGTATTAAAGGTAAATAGTTGTGCAGCACCTAAAAGAGTGATCTTCGCTAATAAATGTTTATTCATAATTCCACCTTATAAATTTTTTAAAGAGTTAACCCACACTAAAAACGTTTGATTTGTATGCGTTCCCTATATCTTTTGTATTATGATGAATAGCATATTTATTAAAATCCAAATTTCTGAAAGGCTCTGTTGCATAAAAGTAGCTATTCAAAACGAATGAATATCTTAGAAATGCCCTATGGTTCCCCCCCTACCAATAATTCATTTATTTTTTAAAACGACTAATCCGCAGAAAATCTTTGTTAAAGTAATTGAAAAGTAAAAATTAATACTGAAACAAACAATTCAAACTATAAAAATATACATAACACAAAGCCAAAAGTTCCAAGCTAGGACTTAAGCATTAAATCAGAAATCAGGTTTAGTTATGTGTGCAAATTTTAAACCCCTTAAGAAAGCTCATGCTCATCAATTAGGCTTATTTGAACCTACCTTTGACTACAACTCGGATGTCTATCCAAGCGATGAGTGTCCAATGATCTTATCTCAACAAAATGAATGGGAATGGAGAAAAGTTAAATTTGGTATGCTACCTCCATATGCAAAAGAAATAACTTTTAAATACGCAACTTATAATGCGAGGACTGAAACGGTTGAACAAAAACGTTCCTTTAAGCATGCGTGGTCACACGATCAATTCGCACTTATACCTGTTGAAGCTATTTATGAACCTAAATATATCAATGGTAAAGCTCATTGGTATGGCATATTCCGTCAAGATGGAAAGCCATTTACACTTGCAGCAATTTATGAAGAAACCATAATTGATGAGCAGAAAGTTAGAACAATGTCATTATTAACAATCAATGCAGATCGACATTCTTTTATGAAACAGTTCCATAAACCAGATGATGAAAAACGTTCAATTATTGTGATACCTGAAGATCTTAGAAATGATTGGTTAAATTGCAAGCATGATGAAGCCTCTGACTTTTTCCTAGATATGCCATTAAATGAATTTACGTCTTTGCCTAAAGCTGAGATGAACAAATCATAAAATAGTTAGATGCCTGATAAGTGAAAGTAGCAAGCTTAAATGGCTCCGCTTAATAACTTATGTTATCCTTCGCACCTCTTTAAAACTTCAAATTTTCATTATCCATGACACTTACGCCACCTTAAGTTTATTTACCCTTCTCTTTTGTAAATAACTCATCACTGTCTAGTGATGTGGTGTAGTCGCTTGTGTGTTGGTATATCACATCACTAGCCTTTCTAAAATTTAAAATTCTAGGCTATTTCCATGTTAACGAATCTTCGAGAACAATGGTTCTCTAATGTCCGTGCAGATATTCTTTCTGGGCTTGTTGTTGGTCTGGCTTTAATTCCAGAGGCGATTGCCTTTTCAATTATTGCGGGTGTAGATCCCCAAATTGGTTTATATGCATCTTTTTGTATTGCGGTTATTATTTCTTTTGTAGGTGGCCGCCCTGCCATGATTTCGGCAGCAACAGGTGCTATGGCCTTAGTCATGACGACCCTAGTGAAAGAACATGGTCTTCAGTATTTATTCGCAGCTACTATTTTGACGGGTGTCATACAAATTATAGTGGGATATCTTAAGCTTGCTAAACTCATGCGCTTTGTCTCTAAATCGGTTGTGATTGGTTTTGTAAATGCTCTCGCCATACTCATTTTTATGGCCCAGCTACCAGAGTTAATCAATGTAAGTTGGTACGTCTATCTATTAGTCGCTATTGGTTTAGCAATTATTTATCTATTTCCCTATGTACCAAAGCTTGGAAAATTTTTTCCATCTCCCCTTATATGTATTGTTATAGTCACATTACTTACCCTCTTTTTAGGCATTGATGTGCGAACAGTTGGCGATATGGGAGCACTACCAAATACTCTACCTATTTTTTTAATTCCAAATATTCCTCTTAATCTAGATACCCTTCTTATCATTCTTCCTTATTCATTAGCGTTAGCTGCAGTTGGCTTACTTGAGTCGATGATGACAGCCACAATTGTTGATGAAATGACGGATAGCCCGAGTAATAAATTTAAGGAATGTAAAGGTCAAGGTATTGCCAATATTGCCTCGGGTTTTATGGGTGGGATGGCTGGATGTGCAATGATTGGACAATCAATGATTAATGTTAAATCAGGTGGCCGTACACGCTTAGAGGTGGATCAGGAAATTTGAACAACACTTATAAGTGATATTTTGCTCCCCAAATGATGTTATAAACATCAATATATGGAGTATTTTATGGCACGTAGACCAAGAAGAAATCATTCAAATGATTTTAAAGCTAAGGTAGCACTTGCTGCGATTAAAGCAGAAAAAACACTTGCTGAATTGAGTGCTGAATTTGATGTTCATCAAAACCAAATTATCGACTGGAAAAATCAACTGATTTCAGCTTCCTCGCA
>NZ_JEXX01000022.1:0-67424 GCF_000582055.1 Acinetobacter sp. 766875
ATTTAAATAAATTACATTGTTTTTAAATATTTTAGTGATATTTTATTTTTAAGCTCATTTATCTATTACCAATCGTAGATATTGTGATTTTTATCATTTTAGGTTTGGGATAACCTAAATATCTTTTGGTAATTTTATTAAACCTAATATCTATTCTTTAGGGAGAAAGAATATATGTGGGAATTATTTGTAATTCTACTTTCGCTTGGGCTGTTAATGTATACAGCTTACAAGGGCTTTTCTGTCATTCTCATGGCACCAATTTGTGCCTTACTTGCAGTTTTACTCATTAACCCAGCCAATGTTTTACCGTTTTATTCGGGTGTCTTTATGCCCAAAATGGTGAACTTTATTAAAGATTACTTTCTTGTGTTTTTGCTCGGGGCAATTTTTGGTAAAGTCGTTGAAATGTCAGGGATTGCTGAGTCTATCGCTCGAACCATTGTGAGATGGATTGGCGCAAAAAAAGCAATTTTAACGGTTGTATTACTAGGTGCAATTTTAACCTATAGCGGCGTGAGTTTATTTGTGGCTGTATTCGCAATTTATCCATTTGCCAATCAGTTATTTAGACAAGCAAATATTCCAAAACGTTTAATTCCAGGAACCATCGCGCTGGGTGCATTTACATTCACTATGGATGCATTGCCAGGTACCCCACAAATCCAGAACGTAATTCCAACCACTTTTTTTGGTACCAATATTTATGCCGCACCATTTCTAGGAATTATTGGTGCTATTTTTGTTCTATGCATGGGTTTAAGTTACTTAGAATGGCGTCGCCGCGCTGCTGCAAAAGCGGGGGAAGGATTCTCTGGTTTTGGTATAGACAATACACCGTCTCAAGAAGTTGAAGCTGATATGAACTTGCAAAATAATGGAAGTTCGGCTCGTCAGTTTCTAGCATTTGTACCGCTCATTCTTGTTGCAGTAATGAACAAATATTTATCTAAAGCAATCAAAGAATGGTATCCAAATGGCTTTGATTTTGCCTCAGTTGGTCTAGCTGATTACACCGTAGATGTTGCGAAAACTGGTGCGATATGGGCGGTTGGACTTGCGCTCATTGTCGGGATTATTACTGCAATTTTGTTTGATTACCAACGTGTAGTAACGAACTTTAAAGAAGGTATTAATGCGAGTATCGGCGGCTCACTTTTAGCCGTGATGAATACGGCTTCTGAGTACGGTTTCGGTGCCATTATTGCGTCATTACCGGGCTTTGCCATGATTAGTCATGCAATGAGCAGTACTTTTACAAATCCTTTAGTAAATGGGGCGGTGACGACAACTGTTTTAGCAGGTATTACCGGTTCAGCTTCTGGTGGTATGAGTATCGCTTTAAGTGCGATGGCTGAACACTATAATGCGGCGATTTTAGCTGCGGGTATTCCACCAGAAGTTATGCACCGTGTAGTTGCGATGGCGTCAGGTGGTATGGATACCTTACCGCACAATGGTGCTGTCATTACTTTACTCGCTGTTACAGGTTTAACCCATAAACAATCGTATAAAGATATATTTGCAGTTACGGTAATTAAAACATTAGCAGTATTTGTGGTGATTACGGTCTTTACCGTAACGGGTATTGTTTAAATCAGCACGTTATAAGTATTAAGGAGTAAATAGATGACTAAACTTTTAGACGGTAAAGTTGCTTTTATTACAGGTTCTGCAAGTGGTATCGGTCTAGAGATTGCTAAGAAATTTGCTCAAGAAGGTGCCAAAGTTGTTATTTCTGATATGAATGCCGAAAAATGCCAAGAAACGGCGAACTCACTTAAAGAGCAAGGCTTTGAAGCACTATCTGCACCATGTGATGTAACTGATGAAGACGCTTATAAACAAGCAATTGAGCTTACTCAAAAGACCTTTGGTACGGTTGATATCTTAATTAATAATGCTGGTTTCCAACATGTTGCGCCTATTGAAGAGTTTCCAACGGCCGTTTTTCAAAAGTTAGTTCAAGTCATGTTAACGGGGGCATTTATTGGTATTAAACATGTTTTCCCAATCATGAAAGCTCAAAAATATGGTCGTATTATTAATATGGCTTCAATTAATGGCTTGATTGGTTTCGCTGGAAAGGCAGGCTATAACAGTGCTAAACACGGCGTAATTGGTCTAACAAAAGTTGCCGCATTAGAATGTGCACGTGACGGTATTACAGTAAATGCTTTATGTCCGGGGTATGTAGATACACCATTGGTTCGTGGGCAAATTGCAGATTTGGCTAAAACTCGTAATGTAAGTTTAGACAGTGCACTTGAAGATGTAATTTTGGCAATGGTTCCTCAAAAGCGTTTGCTATCTGTTGAAGAAATCGCTGACTATGCAATTTTCCTCGCAAGTGAAAAAGCAGGTGGGGTAACAGGTCAAGCTGTCGTGATGGATGGCGGTTATACGGCCCAATAATTTAATTGTTTTATAAAAACCGCTTATTTTATATAAGCGGTTTTTTATTCATTAAAAATTTACGATCATCTACTGTTCAAAATAATGCTTTATCTCTACTATAACTCGTTATAAAAAAACCAATAAAATAAGTTCGTTAAGGTATAAATTTATACTTTAAAGGTATTTAACTTATTTCCATTTTTAAAATTTAATAGAGTATGAGAAAGTAATATTTACGCATGTCCTGAATAAATACTTTCAGGAAAACTCGTCAATTAAAGGGTATTAATTGGCATACAAGTTGCTTTTTTAGCAATAAGTTTTAGCTAGGTGAAAAGGATATGATATCACTCAGCCAACAGATGGAACTCAATCATTATTCACGCAAAGCTGAGTTTGCGCAGAATCTGATGTCCACAATTTGTGGTGAACACCGTCTAGACACGATTTACAAAGACAATCTCGATTTCCATTATGACGGAATGCGTTTGCCTAATAAAAAAATGGCAATCGGCACAATTAGTTATGGTGCAAATGTCGCTATTAACATCTCAAATTTAAAAGCGTATAGTATTAGTCTACCTATACAGGGGCGACAAGCTCTCAATATTCGTGGTGCACATTATCAATCTGATGAAAACAGAGGCCTTATTGTTTCAAATAACGACCAGCAAGATCTGACTATCGATAAAGACTGTAGAAAATTTCA
The DNA here is from genome assembly GCF_000582055.1 of Acinetobacter sp. 766875. Lineage (NCBI taxonomy): Bacteria > Pseudomonadati > Pseudomonadota > Gammaproteobacteria > Moraxellales > Moraxellaceae > Acinetobacter > Acinetobacter sp. 766875. The sequence continues at coordinate 3,107 of NZ_JEXX01000022.1, forward strand.
GGTGGTTATTCCTGAGCGGAGTATGCAAATTGTCCTTGCAGATCTACTCAATAAACCTATAGAAACGCCTGTCATTTTTAACCCTGAAATGCACTTAGACTCTGAGCAACTGATTGGAGCGTGGTGGAAGAATATTCAGAATTTTTTACAGCTAAAATCGCAATATAGCAATTTTTATGGTTTACAGATGTTATCTGAAGACTATGAAAATTTTGTAATTAAAGCCTTACTATTATCTCAAGAAAACAACTACTCTGAAGCTTTAAAGTCACTTTCACATCAAGATGAGCCAGCTTATATCCGTAAGGTTCGTAATTTTATTATTGAACATGCGCACGAAGAAATCTGTGCAGAAGATTTGCAACGTCTGGCTGGGGTTTCAAAATCAAAATTGTATGACGAATTTCAACAATACTACGGCACAAGCCCTATGTCGTATTTAAAAAAATATCGTCTCCAACAAATTTATAAAATCTTGAGCACCACAGGAGCAGATAGGAAGGTTTCTATTTCAAAGCTTGCGTATGATTGGGGCTTTAACCATTTAAGTCGTTTTTCTCAAGAATATCGCGAAGAATTTGGCGAAAATCCAAGTGAGACTAAAGGCAAAATTTTCTGATATTTAATTTTCCCAATAAAAAACTGATTTAGGCAACTAAATCAGTTTTTTTATTTATCGCTTAATATTTATAGACTTTCTTCGAGCTTTAACACTTGTTTATTTTTAGATTTCTCATAAACCACTTTCAGGCTAAGCGCAATAAATGAGATGAAGGTTGGTAATGCAAGAATAAAGAAAATACCGCTTAAGCTTAGGTTAAAAGTGAAAATGAGCGAGCCAAAGAAAGCACCTAAAATTGCGCCGATACGACCAATACCATGCATCCATGAAACGCCAACCGCACGACAGACCGCTGGATAGAATATAGCTGCAAGTGGCAGTAATGAAGACTGCGCACCAGCGAGTAGTGCACCAATTAAGAAGATAGTAAGACCTAATAAGAAAATATTTGAGCTCACCAGACCAGCAACAATGAATAGGGCGAAAGCAATTAGGTATGAATATTTAATCACTGTAGTTGGATTCAGTTTATCCATGTACCATCCCATAATGGTTGCACCAATCACACCACCAAAAGGGAAAATCGCGGCAATTAAACTAAACTGTTGGGTACTAAAACCAGCTGTTTTTAAAATCGTTGGCATCCAGCTTGTTAAAAGATAGAACACCAACAGACTGGTAAAGCAGCAGAGCCAAAGCATGCTTGAACCCCACAGGTATTTTCCTAAAACCACTTTAACCGGATTTTCATCTGAAGGATTTTCTGCTTGAGCTAAAATAAGTTTTACCGGTTCTTGGAAGGAATGGCCTTGAATATTTTCTAAAATACGCTGCGCTTTATCTTGTTGATGACGTGTAATTAAGTATTGAGTTGATTCAGGTAATTTAAGTAATAAAGCAACCACTAAAATGAGGGGAATACTTCCGCCAATAATAATCACTTTGGCCCAGCCATAGCTTTCTAACAGATAAGCTGATAACACACCGCCACAAGAAATACCCAGCATAAATCCACAGCCAGCAAGCCCTGTGAGAAATGCTTTACGTTTTACAGGCATATATTCAGAAACAATGGTACTAATGTTTGGCATAGCTGCGCCTAAACCTACGCCAGTAATAAAGCGATAAATCATTAAGTCTTGAGTTGAATTAGCAAAGCCACACAAAATCGTAAATATTGAGAACAAAAGGCTTGTAAAAACAATAACACCTTTACGGCCAAATTTATCGGCTAAGGGGCCCGAAATGATTGCACCAATTGACATACCGACTAAAGCAGCACTTAAAACGGGAGCAAGTTGAGGCTTGGTAATTCCCCAATCATCCAATAATGCCGGTGCAACAAAACCAATAATTCCTGTATCTAGACCATCACAGAAAAAGACAAAAAAGCCTAGGATAAAAACTATCCACTGTAGTGGAGACAGTTTTTCGCGATTGATAATCGTGTTTGCATCTATCGTTTTCATATGTATTCCTTCTTAAAATTATTTAATTCCCTGAGTAATTCAATGTATTCGTTACAAAACCTGAGTCTTTAATTGAATTATTTTTAACCAATATTCACTATCCAATAAGTCCGAATATTCATCCATTTTTTCCAAATGAGATAAAAAACATTCATTTCATTTTTTAATTTAATCGTTTGAAATATAGGTGTTTCTTATTTTTAATTTTTCTATCCAGTTTGATTGATTTTGATAATTGCGCAGAGATTGGATAGTGCTTGCAGCTTTTGGACAGTCTAAAAAAATTTTCAGATAGAAGATAAAGCCATAACAATGTCAGGAGTTGACACTATGGCTGGGCAAACCATTCAAATTCAAACTGCATCTGGAAAGCAGTTCGGTGCATATCTAGCGACACCAGAAACAGGAAAAGGACCCGGTGTGGTGCTTTGTCAGGAAATCTTTGGGGTGAATGCAGCAATGCGGGAAAAGGCAGATTTTCTTGCAGAAGAAGGCTATACCGTTTTGGTTCCTGATTTATTTTGGCGTGTAGCACCTAATATTGAACTGGGTTACACACCAGAAGATTTTCAAAAAGCTTTTGAACTTTATCAGCAATATGACGAAAACCTCGGTGTTGAAGATATTCAAGACAGCTTAGCTTTTTTAAAGACACGACCAGAATGTGATACCTCTACAGGTCTCGGCGTGGTTGGCTATTGTTTAGGTGGAAAGCTAGCTTATTTGGCAGGCTGCAGACTTTCGGAAGTGGCATGTGCCATAGGTTATTACGGTGTAGGCATTGAAAAAGCGTTAGATGAGTTAGCTAACGTAAAAGGGCGCTTGGTTTTACATATTGCTGAACTGGACCAATTTACACCGCCAGATGCGAGACAAGCGATTGTCGATGCAGCCAACCAATATTTAAATGTACAAGCCTATGTTTATGAAGGTGTTGATCATGCCTTTGCACGACCAAAAAGCAACCATTACCACAAACCTTCAGCACGCTTTGCTCACGAGCGTACAGTAACAGCTCTACATGAAACGATTGGGCCGAAATATGACTTAGTTGCCTTATGGGAAGAGCATATTCGTCATGAGTTCAATACGCGTGACGTCCCAGCAACCATGGCAACAATGGTTGCAGAACCTTATGTCAACCATATCCCAACCTTGACTGGCGGTGTAGGCCAAAGCCAGCTTGCTCGTTTTTATCAATATCACTTTGTTCATCAAAACCCAAAAGATATGAAGATTACTTCAATCTCTCGTACGGTTGGCTCAACGCAAGTGGTAGACGAATTCATTATGAGCTTTACCCACGACGCTGAAATTGACTGGTTATTACCGGGTGTAAAACCAACTGGTAAATATGTCGAAATACCAATGTTAGGTGTAATTCAGTTCAGAGGTTCAAAGCTGTGTCATGAGCATATTTACTGGGACCAAGCATCTGTACTTGTTCAAATTGGTTTATTAGACCCAACAGGCTTACCCGTTGCAGGTGTCGAGACAGCACGAAAACTTCTTGATGAAGATCTTCCTTCCAATACTTTGATGCCATCTTGGTCAAGTAGTGAAGGCAAGCCAGTTAGTTAAGGAGTATCTGCAATGAATATAAATTTAATAGGAAAAGTCGCTGTGGTGAGTGGCGGTGCAACACTCATTGGTAAAGCTGTTGTGCAAGCCTTAGTCAGTGCAGGTGCTCATGTCGCTATTTTAGATATTGATGCAAAAGGTAAGGCGATTGCCGAAAGCTTTAACCATGATGTGATGTTTATTCAAACCGATTTAACCAGCGATGCGGCTATTCAACAAGCTGTGGCGGATATTCACCAACATTTAGGTGAAGTGAGTTACTTGGTCAATCTGGCATGTACCTACTTAGATGACGGTTTTAAATCTTCACGTCAGGATTGGATACAAGCACTCGATCTTAATTTGGTCTCTACAATTGAGCTGAGCCGTGCTTTATACAATGACCTAAAAAAGCAGCAAGGTTCAATTGTTAACTTTACTTCCATTTCAGCCAAAGTGGCACAAACAGGGCGCTGGTTATATCCGGTTTCTAAGGCCGCGATACGTCAACTCACACAAAGCATGGCAATGGATTTTGCTGCCGATGGTATTCGCGTAAATTCGGTTTCTCCGGGTTGGACATGGTCTCGTGTCATTGCAGAAGTCAGCGGTAATAACCGTGAAAAAGCCGATAGCGTGGCAGCCGATTATCACTTACTAGGCCGATTGGGTCATCCAGAAGAAGTCGCCAATGTTGTTTTGTTTTTATTGTCACCCGCTGCGAGCTTTGTGACCGGAGCAGATTACGCAGTCGACGGTGGCTATTCAGTAATGGGCCCTGAAGGATCACAGCCCGCTATTCCGCGTTTAGCCGAATAGCACAGCGTTTTAAAAGCACATTTAGAAAATTATGGAGAAGATTATGCGCCGTATTGCAATTGTTGGAGCAGGACAGTCTGGTTTACAGCTTGGTTTGGGGTTATTAGATACAGGTTACGATGTAACCATGATCACCAACCGAACTGCCGATGAAATCCGTCAAGGTAAAGTCATGTCAAGCCAATGTATGTTTCATACCGCTTTACAAACTGAACGTGACTTGGGACTAAATTTTTGGGAAGAACAATGTCCAGCCGTAGAAGGCATTGGGCTAGCTTTAGTGAACCCTGAAAATGGTGGTAAAGCATTTGAATGGAGTGCTCGTCTTGAGCGCTACGCTCAATCGGTCGATCAACGCGTCAAAATGCCATATTGGATGGAAGAATTTGAACGCCGTGGCGGTCAATTGGTGATACAAGATGTTGGAATAGAAGAGTTAGAACAACTCGCAAACGACTACGAGCTTGTATTACTCGCGGCTGGTAAAGGTGAAGTTGTTAAACAGTTTGAACGTGATGATGCACGAAGTGTTTTCGATAAACCGCAGCGTGCTTTGGCTTTGACCTACGTCAAAAATATGAAGCCAATTTCACCTTATTCACGTGTGACTTTTAACATTATTCCTGAAGTCGGGGAATACTTTTCATTTCCGGCACTTACCGTGAATGGACCTTGCGACATTATGGTGTTCGAAGGTATTCCAAATGGACCGATGGACTGCTGGCAAGATGTCAAAACACCTGAACAGCACCTGCAATGCAGTCTGGACTTACTCAAGAAATTTGTACCTTGGGAATATGAACGCTGCGCAAATGTTGAGATAACCGATGCTGGCGGTTATTTAGCGGGGCGTTTCCCACCGACCGTACGCAAACCCGTTTTAACCTTACCGTCTGGTAAGAAAATTTTTGGTATGGCAGATGCCTTAGTGGTCAATGATCCAATTACCGGCCAAGGCTCAAATAATGCGGCTAAGTGTAGCAAGATCTATTTCGATGCCATTTTAGCCAATGATAATCAAAGCTTTAGCGAACAATGGATGGTTCAAACTTTTGAACGCTATTGGGCTTATGCAGAAAAAGTCGTGGCTTGGACCAATAGCTTGTTATTACCACCAGAGCCTCATGTCGTTGAACTCCTAGCAGCTGCAAGCCAAAACCAGAGCATTGCTTCAATTATGGCCAATAACTTTGATGACCCGCGCGCCTTTGCTCCGTGGTGGTTTGATGCAAATCAAGCTCAAGCATTCTTGGCTTCAAAAACCGCAGCAAAAGTCGCTTAAGGTCAAAATATCAAAGGGAGATTTAAAAATGGACACAATTGAAACTTTAGCTTTACAAGCGATTAATGCCGAAAACCCAAGAGAAATTCGTAATTTGCTTGGTCAGTTTGCAACTGGCGTTACCGTGATTACAACTCGTGGCAAAGATGGCCGGAAAATAGGAATGACCGCCAATTCATTTTCATCTCTGTCTTTAGATCCGCCATTAATTTTGTGGAGCCTTTCAAAAACGGCGCCAAGTTTGCCTGATTTTGTAGAAGCTGAATATTTTGCCATTCACATGTTGGCACAAGAGCATCATCAGCTTTCGGGGCATTTTGCTCGAGGTGCCGAAGACAAATTTGCAGGCATTGCTCATCAACAATGCAATGCTGGCGTTCCAATTTTGACTGATGCACTCGCAACCTTGGTTTGTCGCAATGTAAATCAGTATGAAGGCGGAGATCACCTGATTTTTATTGGTCAAATTGAACAATACCAACAACGCCAAGGTGAACCATTGGTATTTCACGCAGGAAAGTATCGGATTGCTGCTGAGCATCCAGAATTAGTCCATTAATTCACCACAATCACGATCAATCCGGTCGTGATTTTTTTATAGGAAACAAAAAGATGAAAAGCACTTTAATTAAACATGGCTTTTTAGCAGGGACATTGTTGGGTGTGCCTTTGGCTGCACATGCCTATGATTTACCGACCGTAAACTTAGGTATGACCAGCTTTCTCGATGGTGGATTACCAGCAGGGTCCGGTTGGTATGCTCAAACCTATTTTCAAAATTACGATAGTAATAAACTGGTCGATGTTAATGGACAAAAACTCGGTTTACCTAAAACAGATCTAAATTATCAAGTACTGGTTGAGCAGATTAGTTATTTATCGAATGTACGAGTAAAAGATAAAGCCAGTCTAGGCATGAATTTTCTGATTCCTTTTGTCAGTAAAATGGACATGGATGATGGCTTGAATAATGCGGCAATTAAAGCCCAAAGTGGCTTTGGGGACATTATGATTGGGCCTTTCATTCAGTTCGATCCAGTCATGGGCGCACAAGGACCGAAGTTTGTACATCGTTTTGAGTTTCAGGTGAATTTACCTACTGGCGAATACGACCAGCAAAAAGATATTAACCCAAGTAATAACGCTGTTTCATTTGACCCTTATTGGGCTGCCACATATTGGTTTAATCCAAAATGGACAGCTTCAACACGTATCCATTATCTCTATAACTTTAAGAATAATGACCCAAGCTATGCGTTTGCTGGAGCAAATGATATACAGGCAGGGCAAGCAATTCATGCAAACTTTGCAACGGACTATGCTATTACCGAACAGTTCCGTTTAGGGCTCAATGGCTATTGGCTAAAACAAGTTACAGATACCGAAGTCGATGGTGAAAAAGTCAAAGGTCGACGTGAACAAGTTTGGGCAATTGGTCCCGGTGCGATGTATAGTTTTTCTAAAAATGATCACTTGGTTGCAAATGCATATTTTGAGCAAGATGCTGAAAACCGACCAGAAGGTACGCGACTACAAGTTCGTTATGTCCATCATTTTTAAGTCATAAAAAAAGCCTTTTATATCAACAAATAATAAAAGGCTTTTATCTATTTTAGTTTAAGAAAAAATTGAAGTAATTAAGCCTGAACCTTCACTGTGACCAGAACGGCGAGTAGACGAAGGTAACTCACCATAACGGCGTTTATATTCTTGAGAAAAACGACCTAAGTGAGTAAATCCCCATTTAAATGCAACGTCAGTAACCGATAGATTTTCATTATGCATGAGTTCTAAATGAGCTTGTTCAAAGCGTAATTCTTTTAAATAAGACATTGGGGTGGTCCCTAAATAGTTTTTAAAACCAGTAAATAGAGTTCTTACGCTCACGCCTGCATGTTCAGCTAAAATCTCGACATTGAGCGGCTCATGCAAATGTTCTTTAATGTAGGCTTCTGTACGCTTCACGAAATAAGGAGAAACGGTTTTTTCTTTATAATGATCAAGCTTATATAATGCATTGTTGGGCTGACCATAAATGAGCGCATTAAATAAATTTGACTCAAACTGTTTAAAGGCTAAAGGATGATGAAGCGGATGCTGTTCGCATGCTAAAGCATCCATTAATGTTCTAACGAGCTGTAAAAAATAGGCTCCACCTTGGGTAGAAAAATCTAATTTTGGTTCAAAAATGAGTAAGTTATTTTCTGAATCGGCAATGTGTTGACGGCAATGGTAAGTAAAATCATCCTTTGACACTTTTAGAATGAGCTGCGGCGAGTTCGCGTGCCAGCGCATACGTAAAGATTGCTTAGGTGAAATAAGAGAAGCAACTTGAGAATAAGAAATAAACTTTTGCGAACCAAACTCGATTTCTGCATAACCTTGAGTTGGAATTTGAATTAAGTAAAAGTTATCCAGATGATCTGGTTCAATAATGACGTCTGCGCCATATTCTAAGCGACTAATAGATAGCGCACCTGTTTTAACATGGTGCATAGTTGCACTGAAATCTCGCTTCTGATGAGAGATTTTAAGATCATGCGGTTTAAAAATTTGACCTACATTTCGGCAGGTTTCGCTTAAATCGTGGTGATCGAACACCAAATTATGATCAGTAAAGATAGACTCATTTTGAAAATGACGTCCATTGAGTTCATGGGAGTTGGCTTGGTTCATATATATCCCTTTTGGCTCACTCCTGTATTTACCTGTGTTACAAAAGCTTAAAAATTCGCTGTACATCAAGTAAATACGGCACTTAAAAAAATTAAGTTACGCGTAAAATACAATGAGATATAAGCAAAATACAGACCAATTTAACCGCTAATTAATATGATTTTCTCAAATTTTTAAGTTGGATTTTATCCATCAATTTAATACATTCGAGAAATAGAATAGGGGGATATAAAAGGTACTTTAACTTAATCTCATCATGATCTTATTCCTTAAGATCTATCAAAATTTATAGCAAATCCGTGCGAACTGGTCAATTTATTTTGTCGGAATCTATTGATTTATATTATTGATATATAAAAACTTTTAATTTAAGTGCAAAAATTCAATATACCCCTTATAAGAGTATATTGAATCATTTCAGGTTTAGTGATTTTTAAGCTATTTATACTTTTAACGTGATGTATTGCTCTGTAAAAATTTCTCGCTGTAAATACGGTAGTTTTGCAAAGATTGCTCATCTAACCAATTTTTAACGGCTTCAATCATTGGTGGTGGGCCACATAAATACATATCAAAAGCCTGCTCGGCCAGTTGATCTTTATTTAAGTGCTCATGGATATAGCCTGCTTTACCTTGCCAAGTTTCCGTTGCCTTAGTCACAATCGGGTGATAACTAAAGTTGGGTAGCTGTTCAGCATAGGCATGTAAACGCTGTTGTTCACACAAGTCGGTTTCACTATTTACGCCGTAGTACAACTGAACGGCAGGTGAGTTAGGCTGCTCAACCAAGTTATCAAGCATTCCTAAAAATGCGGATAATCCCGTTCCACCTGCTACAAAAACCAGTGGTCGCTGTACTTCACGTAAATAAAAACTACCAAGCGGTGCTTCAATAAGTAAGCTTTGTCCGACCTGACAACGGTCACGCAAGTAATTACTCATCACACCGTCTGGCAAGAGACGAATGAGAAATTGCAATTGATTGGTTGCATTTGGTCTATTTGCAAATGAATATGAGCGCCAGTCTTCTGTATTCGGTATTTGCAAACGAGCATATTGACCCGGTAAAAACTGAAGTTGTGCAGCATGACTACTTGCATCAAGATGCAAAATTGCTGTGGTTTCAGAAACTAGCTCAACCGCAGTCACTTTGGTTTCAATTTTTAAAGTATCACCAGCGTTACAAATAGCAGAATCATGATCGAAATAAAAAGCTGCATCTGATTTTACACGGGTCTGGCAAGCTAACATTTTTCGTTCGGCCAAATCACGTTCACTTAATGCATCTTCATCGACATATTCTTGTTCATAAATACCAGTTTCACACTGTCCCTGACAGGTACCACAAACACCTTCACGGCAGTCTAACGGCAGGGTAATTCCCTGACGAACTGCCGCATCAAGCAACAATTCGTCGTTATTTACTGAAATGAAAAAGGTTTTGCCATCGGCAAAGTTAAGTGCAACTGAATGTACCATTTTCATTCCCCTTAAACGTGATAGAAGTCTAAAACGGAATCAATTTTGTCATTCAGCAAAATGCTGTGCTGACGACGAATGCGGAAACCATCTGCGGTTTGACGTAAAAGATAAGTGGCATGTCCGTAAAAACAGCCTTCTAAACCTTGACGGTTATAAAGCGTTTGCCATGCAACTTTTGCTTCGATAAGACCATCTTCCAGTGTTTTAACTCGAATATTGTTTATGCTGTGCAAAGTACGTGGTAACGGTGTTGCAGATGCCGCTTTTCCTGTGCGAATACGGAATACACGGTCTTCAAGTCCAGTACGGTCTGCATAATAGATATAAGACAAACCCTGATTTGGATCTTGAACATAGTTATGGTCATCAATCCACTGTGGAATATGATATTCACTATCTTCATCGTAAAGCTCTAGGTAGGCATCCCAGTCATAAGCATCACAAAGCTCTGCCTTTTTGTACAAAAACTGAGATACAGCAAAATGTAGTTCTTGTGACATGGTTACACCTCATCCATTACAGCATTATTTTCAAAAGTAATATCCTGCATTTTCAGCGCTTTTTTATTTAAGCCGTCGAGCATGAGACGTTGCCAGTGTCCATGTTGATTTACATAGAGTCCTTCATGGGTAAATTCACGGCCAGTAATAACTGGTTGAATGCCTAAATCTTGTGAGTTTTTGGTCGTACCATATTCCCAAGACTGACAACCACGTGAAATATCGCTCCAACGTTCAAGTCGTGCCTGAAAACCTTTTTGTTGCTCACGGAATTCAACTAAATCATCTGGTGTACCAAGGCCCGATACATTAAAGAAATCTTCAAACTGGCGAATACGGTTACGGCGCGCATCTGCAGATTCACCTTTAACCCCAATACATTGACTAATGACTTCGGTTTTATTCCATGCTACAGGACGAACAATACGAAGCTGAGAACTAATTTGGTCCATAAAAAATAGGCTAGGGTACAAGTTCAAGTTTCTTAAACGATGCATTGCCCATTCAGCATATTTTTCGCCATATTTTTCGACCATATATGGCATAACCGTGCTGTAGCCCGGACGAACTGTCGGGTTTGGCATGTCACTAAATAAAACACTATGACCATTTTTAAAACTAAACCAGCCATCGTCAGTTTCTGAGTCACCCGCACCCAACTTGCTATAGTCGAGCGTGTCGAGTTCCGCACCTTTTGATGCATTGACTTGCTGACGGTGTTGAACTGTAGAGACATAGTTATAGTGAACAGTGCTGACATGGTAGCCATCTAAGCCATTTTCATTTTGTAGCTTCCAGTTACCTGCAAAGGTATAAGATGACTTACCTTGTAATACTTCGAGTTCACCTGTTGGGGACTGGTTAACCATTAAATCAAGGAACAGTTTTGCATCGCCCAAAAAGTCTTCTAGCGAATCTGTTGCTTGAGTATCAAGGCTTACAAATACAAATCCACGATAGCTGGCAATACGGCCTTGTTTTAAACCACGGCTTGATTTATCAAAATCTTCACAGTACTCACTAGGCGCTTTTACCTTAACCAAGCGACCATCTGACTTATAACACCAAGCATGGAATGGGCAGGTAAATGTAGATTGATTGCCTTTAGCAACGCGTGTTAAGGTCGCACCGCGGTGTTCACAAGCATTGACCATGGCATGTAGTTCGCCTTTACCATCACGGCTTACAATAATCGGTTGGCGGCCAATTTGAACGGTTAGGAAATCATGATTGTTTGGAATTTCACTTTCATGACATGCGTAAATCCAAACTTTTTCAAAAATAAGTTCCATTTCCAAGTCAAATAGTTCTGGCTCGGTAAACATGTCACGTGCAATACGAAACACACCATCGTTAGGACGGAAGTCGATACATCCATCTATAAAATCATTCCATTGTTTTAAATTAGATGAGGTCATTTACTCAATCCTCTAATCAATCAGCTTTTAACTGATTGAACCGCGATTAAGCATTGCTCTCTATCCGTTTTTTCCAGATCTTTATCCACTTTGTGCAGTTTTGATTTTTTAATCGGATTCTTTTGAAGAAAAAGTAGAGATTTAAATTTGTATGTGTTTTAACCTATTAAAGTTCCCTATAATGTTAAGCAGCATAAAAATGAAACTTTGTGAACTAAGTCTATGAAAGAACAAAACTTAAAATTACAAATTAGAATTCTTTTAGAGCAAAATATTGCATTTGGTCCGGGTAAGGCAGACTTACTTGAAGCAATTGAGAGAACGGGTTCAATCTCACAGGCAGCAAAATCTATGAATATGAGCTACCGCCGTGCATGGCAGTTGGTCGACACCATGAATCAATGCTTTGAAACAGCTTTAGTGGAAACACAAACGGGTGGAACCCATGGTGGTGGGGCAGCCGTCACAGCTTTGGGCCACAAAGTCTTAGAGCATTACCGCCAAATGGAAATCAATGCTCGACAAGCCTTAGAACATGATTATCAAATTATGAGTAGCTATTTAAAGAAATAAGATTAGGAATGCTTTATAAATCAAAGAATTTAAGCGCGAATCAGTTTTATCTACTAATAGTTTTCAATTGCTCAGAAAAAATATCCATCTTTATAAATAATTTCTACTTTTCATCGTCTATGCTTATCGCTATATTCTTGGGTATATATCGCTGCAAAAAACGACAAAAAAGGTAAAACATAATGGTAAGTAATACAAAGATAAAAAAATTAGCTTTAGCTTGTTCAGTCCTCAGCATAGGAGGGATCTTTAATGTTCCAGCCAAGGCTGAATCGGTTACCGTTTATGCAGCAGCGAGCTTAACGAATGCGATTGCAGATTTAGAAAAAATTTACGAAAAACAGAATAAAGTAGAAGTTAAGACTTCATATGCAGGCTCATCGACCTTAGCTAAGCAAATTGACGCAGGTGCGCCAGCAGATATTTTTATTTCAGCAGATACACAGTGGATGGATTATCTACAAAACAAAAAACAAGTTGCTGCAAATGACCGTATAAATTTATTAGATAACCGTTTGGTGCTAATTACCCCAAAAGGGCAGTCATTAAACATCAAATTAGATAAAACCACTGATCCCAATAAAGTCTTTACTGGAAAGATTTGTACAGGAGATACCAAAAGTGTACCTGTAGGCAAATATGCTAAACAAGCTTTTACTAATCTAGGTTGGTGGAGCCGTATTGAGCCGAAGTTAGTTGAAACAGAAGATGTTCGAGCGGCATTAAATTTTGTTGCGCGTGGTGAATGTCAGGTTGGGATTGTCTATGCAACCGATGCAGCGATTAGCAAAGATGTGACTGTAGCTGGCGTATTTCCAGAAAATACACATTCGCCAATTACTTACCCTATAGGGATAGTTAAAAAGACTCCAAATTCAACAAAGTTCTATCAATTTTTACAAAGCAACCAAGCCAAAGCTGTCTTTAAAAAATATGGCTTTAGTGTGCTAGCTCCAGTTAAACCATGATGTTCTCTTTAACCCCAGAAGAACTCAGCGTGCTGCAACTTTCTTGTAAGGTTGCAGCAAGTTGTCTTGTTGTCAGTATTATTCCTGCAATTTGTGTGGGATGGTTTCTAGCACGTAAAGACTTTTGGGGTAAGTCATTCATTGAAACATTGGTGTTTTTACCTTTGGTATTACCGCCAGTGGTGCCTGGTTATTTGCTTTTACAAGTTTTTGGGAGCCGCGGGATTATTGGGCAATATTTAGCTCCACTCGGAATTGATTTTGCATTTAACTGGAAAGGCGCCGTTCTTGCTTCCGCAGTAATGGGTTTTCCGCTGTTGGTACAATCGATTCGACTAGCAATTGAGCTGGTCGATCAGCGTTTAGAAATGGCAGCAAAGACATTAGGTGCCTCATCTTTAGGGGCATTTTTCCATGTCACATTGCCACTTGCCAGCAGTGGTATTTTAATTGGTGCCATTTTGTGCTTTTGCCGGAGTCTAGGTGAGTTTGGAGCCACTATTACTTTTGTTGGTAATATTTCAAATGAAACACGTACTTTGCCTTTGGCCATGTATAGCTTAATGCAACAACCCGATACCGAGGCCGCTATTCAACGACTTATTGTTTTATCGTTAAGCGTGGCTTTTTTAGCGCTATGGTTTGCACAGTGGTTTCATCGTTATCAAAAGAAGCGCTTAGGGCGGTAAGATTATGTTGATTGATTGCCGTTTCCAGCTACACATGGGTCAATTTCATATTGAGCCTAGTTTCCAGTCCAATGCTTCTGTTATTGGGCTATTTGGTGCATCCGGTTCAGGTAAAACGTCCATTTTACATGCTATTGCAGGGCTGAACACTCCGCGTAGTGGAGTCATTAAAATACAGGACCAAACATGGTTTGATTCAGATCAAAAAATTAACTTGAGCACGCAAAAGCGGCATGTTGGATTGGTTTTTCAAGATGCTCAGCTTTTTCCGCATAAAACGGTAAAGCAAAATTTATTATTTGGTCTTAAGCATCTTTCCCAACAAGAACGTCACTTTGAAGCAGATTACATTATTGAGTTATTAAAGTTAGACCACTTATTACAACGTATGCCTATCAAACTCTCAGGAGGGGAAAAACAGCGCGTGGCACTGGGTCGAGCATTATTATATTCACCTAAGCTGTTACTACTTGATGAACCTTTATCCGCACTAGATGCGAATCATAAAGCTGAAATTATTCCTTTTTTTCAGAAAGTAAAAGAGGAAATAAAAATTCCGATGATTTATGTAAGTCATGATATTCAAGAAATTAAACAACTGACCGAAACAATGTGGGTTTTATAATTTTTCATATTTCACACATTATTTCAGTCATTGATTTATAGTGTTAACTAGCCCATAAACTACCTGTTGGAGCAGATTTTCGGCGATCTTGGGCTTGTTGATAAAAACGCCAGAAAGCGAAAGCAAAAATGACAGCTAATAAATCAACTACTAAGATTTCTCCGCCATGTACCCATAAGCCACTTTGGGGAATGAAGTAAGCTAAAAGAGATGTAAGTGGAATCGCAAATAACACAAAAACCAAGGTTAAGAGCAGTTGTGGTAAAGCTTTTGCGTAGCCAATCACAAAGGTATAAATCAAAGTCAGTAGGAAAATCGCATAATAACCATACATGAAGACGTGATTTATACTTTCAATGTTGAGTGTAGCGAAAAGCCAACGACTAGCTAACATTGTGCCTACGACAGCTAGAACACACCCTAAACATGCACCTATAGTTAAGTTCGCGAGGAACACCACATCTTTACGTTGAACAGGAACAGAGTCTTCAGCACGCTTTTGTTTACGTGCACGAGTTTCAACCCAAAGAATGTTCCCTGTGTAAAATAGGAAAGCGCCACCGACACCTAACACAAAATAAATCCAACGTACGCCCGTACCCCCAAAACTTCCAAAATGTAGGCTAAACATGGCGTTGATTAACTTATTACCTCCATCAGTCTGAGTATTAATACCTTTATGATTAAAGTGCTCAACTGCATAGGGGTTCATGCGCATAAAGTCTTGATTTGCGCCACGTAACATCTGATCGGGGCTATACAAGGCTATACGTGCATTGGCTTTTTCAGGTTTATCGAGGTTACTGAACTGGATATAGTCAACTGAATATTCAGGTGTTACTTTTTTTGTTTGAGCTAATATTTGCTGCACATCTATTTGTGTTTGTTTAGGTTGAATAAGCGCAGGGGGAGAACGCTGAAAAACTGGCTGTCCTTTGAGTGCCAGCTGACCAATCGCATCGTAAAAAAAGTCATGAAAAGCAAAGACAATAACGCTAATGCTAATAATGATGTGAAAAGGTAAGCTCGTAATTCCAATCACGTTATGCGCATCTAACCAAAAACGCTTTTTATTTTTACCAGGACGGATGACAAAGTAATCCTTTACCAAAGTTGGTAAAAGAATAATCACTCCTGAAAGTAAAGCAAGAAAATATAAAATCGAAACCACGCCCATCACGTAAAGTCCTAATCCGTGATGACCTGCCATGCCGGGTATGCCTGCTGTTTCATGCAACTGTTCGATTAGCCAACCTGCTTTAGATAAGTTTTCCTGAGCAACGATTAACTGACCTTTATCGTCTAAGCTTGCCATCCACGTAGACTGAGCAGCATTAAAGCCATCTCCACGTTCATGCTCACTCCAAGTAATAGGTGCATAGTGAAATTCATTAGACGATAAATTTAGTGTGAAGTTCTTTTGTGCAGCAGGATAGGTAGCCTGAACTTTTTGAATAAGCTCATTATATTGGTTGGGTGAAACTTTAGGTAAAACTTGCTGCGTTGGCGTAGCCCACTTACTAATGTGGTGCTGAAACATGCTAAGCCCACCAGCAAAGAAACAGATAAAAAGCAAAATCCCTGCACATACACCCACCCAAGTATGCATGCTTTTTGCTAATTTCATAATGTCTGAACGTACTTTCATGTTTAACCCCGCAATACGAAAATACAGCTATACGCTAGGGCATTCGCAATTGATAAATAGATCAGTGCTTTTTGTCCGGTCGTAAAAAAATAACTGGCAAACATAATAGGCATCCAAACCCAAGGCACACTCCACATACCCAATTGCACTAATAAATCCATGGCAACATAAGGACGACCTAATAGAACTACTAAATTGCCAATCGCGATAGAAAGGCTTAGCCCTAAAACCCCGCCAGCAAAAGTTTTACTCCACCAGTCTGGCTGGATAGGAGACTGAATTTTAGCTTTCATGAAACCAATTTCCGTTTAAAAAGCGCTATAAAGGGAAGAAACGACCATGCAAAAATGATGAGCATGAACCAGCAGAAAGCAGCAACAACTTTTGGTAAGCTCGCAAAGAGTGCAATCAATCCAACACTCAACAGTACTAGACCCAAATACTTAAATAGAGCTGGAAGATGGTGAGACAACAGATTTTGATTGCTATGACTACAATAGATACTGACCGCTCCTAACAGGGTCAAAAAAAGTCCTATAAGTTTCATAATCGATGTTTATAAGTAAATTAAAGTCAAAATTTACCCAACAGTATAAGTAAATAATAATTATTATCAAATGATAAGTATAATTATTTATTAAATTGCGGCTCGTAAGTTAAGATAAGAGAGAACGTATTAAAAGTATTTATTTTGAAGCCAAATACAGTGAGTCATTATCTATATATTCCTGAACAACTCAGCAAATCAATTTATGAAATTTCGAGCTCTATTTTTTTCACATCGGGGCTATTCTGTTATGGGTTAGACTTATCAAAAACACAGCATTTGCATATAGATCAACAGTTAGAGCATCCCCTAAAAATTGCTCAAGCGCGTGTCGAACGTAAAAATGAGTACTTATGTGGCAGGGTCTTAGCTCAGGCTGTTTTAAATCATCATTTCGGTTTAGATCAGCCAATAACCTCTATGTATGAACATTTACCCATTTGGCCCTCTCGTGTTTTGGGTAGTATTAGTCATTCACAAAATAAGTTAATTGTTGGGCTATCAAATAACGCGCTTTATTTGGGAATTGATATCGAGCACTGGGTAACTTCAGAATTTGCAAAAGAAAGTGCACACCTTATTTTAACGCCATCTGAGTTTGATTTATGGAAAAATAAAGCGGCTGAGTTTTTTGATTTTGCCCGCTATGTGAGCTTAATTTTTTCTATAAAAGAAAGTCTATATAAAGCGATTTATCCCACTGCAAAGCAGTATATCGATTTCTTAGAAGCATCTATCGGTGATATTAATTTTGACAATCAAACATTAACGTTAGCTTTTACATTAGAAACTCAACAGCGCTATCAACTCTTAGAACAATATCAAGGTGGTTGGGCTGTAGAACAAGACTATATTATGACTTGGGTTTTTCAAGCACATCATTCTGCTTAAAACAAAAGAAGGCAACGAATTGCCTTCTTTTTATTTAGGGTTTAATTTTCTTGTAATTTAGGATCTTGGAATCCTGTTTCACGCATATCTTGAGAGTTGAATAGGAACATAAATCCTACTGCAAAGCTTAGTATGCCAAAGAAGAGAATACTTCCTGATATTGGTAAAAACCGAGTTAAAAGGCCTAAAGTTGTAGTGGCAATCGAATCGCCTAATGCATCTTGTGCGAGCCAGATTGAATTAATACGTCCTAAATATTCATCAGGTGTATGTCCTTGCACAATACTGTATTGAAGCAAGTTGGCAATCGACATCAAATATCCAAACACACATAAAATTGGTAAAGTCACTATGAGCCACGGTGAAAGTCCAATCATAATCATGCAACTAAAAACACCTAAGCACGTATATAGCATGACTAAGCCGGGTTTGAGTAACTTTGTTGTCCATCCACTCAGTAATGCACCTAAAGTCGAGCCTAAAGGCACGGCCGAATACATAAGTCCGAGTTCAAATGCGCCGCCGTGAAAAATTTCATCTGCCATTTGCGGAAAAATAATACGAATAGCACTGCTAAAACTCAGCAATGTTCCAATTAAAATCGTGCTACCAACCACTTTATTTTTAAAAACAAACTTAAACCCTTGAGCTAATTGGCGAAGAGGACTCTCACCATTTGATGCATGTTGTGGTTTAAGTGCAGGCAGTCCCATTAATAAAAATACGGTAAGTAAAGTACCCACCGTTGAGACCCAATACACGGTCGCAACACCGCTAGCAGCAATTAAAATACCGCCGATTGCTGGTGAAATAACGGTTGCAAGACGTACGGATACCATACTGATCGCACGGGCTTGTACAATATTCTCGCGCCCTACAATCACAGGCATGATCGCCATCATTGCCGTTACGCCTAGTGCACCAAAGAAACCATCCCATGCCGATAAAAAATAAATGGCATAGAGCGAAGGGTGCTCAAACATGGCGTTAATGGCGAGGCCTGCAAAGCCTAAACCACACACACCACGTGCTAATAAAATCAGCCATTTTCGATCTTTGCGATCTGACAGCAAACCACCAAGTAACAAGCCAATAAACATGGCTATGCCTTCAAAAGCCATTGCGACGGCAACGTTAAGCGAGTTCCCCGTAATGTCATAGACTTGTTTTGGAATAGCCACGACCAACATGCCAATGGTTAACAATGACAATGTGCGGGCAATAAATACATGTCGGAAATGAGCATTACGTTTTAAAAGACTAAAATCGGTCAATATAGATTTGAAGCTCATGGCGTGTGCTCCTCTAAACCGCGCGCCTGACAAATCATGCGGTTTAAAATCGGGCCAAGTGTTTCCAGCTGCTGTGGAGACAATATATCGGTATGGTCCGCTTCACTTAGTCGAATAATATTAAGTTTTCTAACTAAAGGTGACCATTGTTGTTCTGGTTGGATATACGGCAGCAAGTCTTTTTCAGCGACAACTAAGTGTAGTTCACCATCAAAGTTCGGCATCTTATAAGGTTTTAATAAACGGACGGCATCGCGATAGTTCGCAAAAATATCCTCTTGTAAACGGCGGGTTTCTTCACTTAATGCCGTATCTGCATCTGCTAAAATATCATTGAAGAATTGAAGCTGTTCTTGTTCGGCTTCTGCATTCATTTCCTCTACCGACAAATCTAACCACTGATGAATTTCAGAAGGGTAAGTGTCTAATAAGCCGAGATAATCAACTTTTTCACCTTGTTCAGTGAGCTTCGCTGCAACTGCATAAGCCACAGTGCCGCCAAGTGAATAACCTAGTAATGTATAAGGTCCAGTTGGTTGTTGCTTGCGAATAATCTCAAGTTGTTTTTCAACCAGTTCGTCCATGTCATTGCTATTTGCCAATAGGCCATCTGGTCGAGGAGACTGCAAACCGATAATAGGCAAATCAGAATGCAGATAACGATTCAGAACCGTATATTGCCATGCTGAACCAGAACCTGGGTAGAAACAGAACAATGGATGCCCAGAACCAGAACGGATGGGTAAAATTGGTTGCATGCCAGTTTGTTCAACTTCTGCCAAACGTTCTTGTGTAAGAAGTAAAGCCGCTAAACGTTGAATCGTGACATGACTCATCAATTGGCCAATTGGAATGGTCCGCTTAAATACTTTTCGGATTTCAATTGCAAGCTTCATCACCAAAATGGAATGTCCACCAATCGCAAAGAAATCTTCGTTAACACCAATATTTTGATCTGTATTTAAAACTTGCTGGAAAATACGTGTCAGTTCATGTTCAAAAGCAGTGGTGGCGTACTGTTTTTCTGTATTTGAAGGAGTAAGGTGTGGTTGCGGCAGTGCTTTACGGTCCAGCTTACCATTATGACTTAATGGAAATTGCTCGACCAACATATAGTGTGTCGGCACCATATATGTAGGAAGCTGTTTCGCCAATTGTTTCTTTAACTGGTCGACGTCTACAGGTGCTGTTGTTTGCAAGTAAGCCACCAATTGAACATCAGCTTTATTTTGCTCAGAAGAGATAGGATGTACAACCACATCAAGACCACTGAGTAAGCGTAATTGCTGTTCAATTTCACCCAATTCAATACGTTGCCCACGTATCTTTAACTGGTCATCAGCACGGCCCACATATTGAATACTGCCGTCTGCATGCCATCGGGCAATATCACCAGTGCGGTACATGCGTTGACCTGCTGCGAATGGGTTTGCCACAAAACGTGTTGCTGTTAAGTCCGCTCGATGTAAATAACCCATAGCCAATTGATGACCTGCTAAATAAAGCTCACCATCTACTCCAACAGGAACAGGGCGTAAGTATTGATCCAAGATATAAAGCTGGGTATTCCAGACTGGATAGCCAATTGCAACGCTACTTTCTTCTGGGTGTAATCCCAGTGTTGCGTCCATATAACTCACATCTACCGCAGCTTCTGTTGGGCCATATAAGTTATGCAGCTCACAGCTAAAGTGCTCGGTAAATGATTTTGCTAAAGCCGTTGGTAATGCCTCACCACTACAGAATACTCGGCGGATTGGCAAACTTTGGAGCTGAGCAGATGACAAAATTTCGGTAGCAGCATTTTCAAAAACAGCCAACATTGAAGGTACAAAATGTAATGTCGTTACCTGATATTTTTGAATGAGGCTTAATAATGCCAATGGATCACGGTGTGCATCTACAGGTGCCATAACCAATCGTGCACCAACTAAATATGACCAGAAAAATTCCCATACAGAGACATCAAAAGTGCATGGCGTTTTTTGCAAAATCGTATCGTTGGCTGACAGTGGATATTCTGATTGCATCCATAAAATACGGTTCACAATGGCGTGGTGAGAAACCATGACACCTTTGGGTTGGCCTGTTGTACCCGATGTATAGATTAAATATGCCGGATGTTGTGGGGTAATAACTGTCGTTTTATAACTACTTAAATCAACCTTTGTTTCATCAAACAATTCATTAAAAGCACAGGTAGCTATTGATGGATGGGCAATAGCAGCTAGATCTTTTTGTTCGCCAATCACAAGTTTAGATTTGGCATCCTGCAACATAAATTTGATGCGCTCAGACGGATGTTGTAAATCAATAGGTAAATAAGCTGCACCTGCTTCAATCACCGCTAAAATAGCAATACTGAGTTTGATTGATCTTGGCAGGGCAACGGCAACTATGTCTCCAGCCTGCACGCCCATTTTTTGTAATTGCTGAGCTAAAGCACAAACTTGAAAACGTACGTCACTAAAACTAAGCTGATGATATTCATCACATAACGCTGTTTTTTCGGGAGTATTTCGAGCTTGTTCTCTGAGTAATTGCTGTAAGGTTGTTGGAGGAACTTCATGTTGAGTTTGATTAACTTTCTGGATTAAACCACGCTCCCCAGCAAGTTGTAAGCAATAGTGACCTAGACAAGTCTCCGGTTCATTTAATGCGATTTCAATTAATTGAATCATTCGCTCAAGGAAATGCTCAGGCTGATCAATTACACCACGCTGTTCGAGCAACAGCTCAATTTGATGATCAGGGATGACCAGTAACGCAAGTGGATAGTGACTATAACCGCGATTTGTGAGCTTTGAAATTGCAGCATTACCAAGTTTTTGCTGTAAATATTGGCTATCTGGGTAGTTTTCTACAACTAATAAACTATCAAAAAGATTGCCTTGAGCTATTAATTGTTGAATACCGTGTAGGCCTAAACCATCATGTTCTAAATGTTCAACATGCAATTGCTGTAAATGAGGTAATTGTTCCCAAAGTGATTGCTGCATGTTGAGCTTCACACGCACTGGAATCGTATTTAAAAACAATCCGATTTGCTGTTCTAAACCATTAATAGGTGCTGAACGCCCAGAAACAGGTGTACCAAATACAATATCTTCACGATGAGCATAAATATTTAAGGTTATTGCCCAAATCATTTGCATGAAAACATTGAGCGTGATGCCTTGCTGGCGTAATTTGTGCTGAAGTTTTGCACCCAACTCAGCACTTAAACGATATGAAGTTTCCTGTACAGCTTTCTCTGGTTGATTAAATAAAATAAGTGGCTGCAAATCAGCTAAATCACGTTGCCATATCACTTTTGATATTTCATGGTCACGTGCAGATAAGGCTTTAATGACCTTTTCATAACTATGTTCAAGTGCAGGCAATGGCTGGTTAACTTGCTGATAGGCCTTAATAAAATCTTGTAAAAATAGTGGAGTTGACCAGCCATCTGTTAACAGATGATGCACCATAATCAATAGTTCTGACTGTTCAGGAGCGTGTTGAATTAAGGTTGCCCGAATCAGGCCATAAGGTTGGTCAAGGTGAATCGGCTGCTGTAAGACTTCTTGAATGCTTTGCTCAAGCAGATCGGGAGTGACTGAACAAAACTGAACTGGCCAAGCTTGAGTAGGGTGTAATGAATAAATAAAAACAGGTTCTTCAGCTAATTCGCTATCAAAATGTCCACCTAGTTGAGGATGACGTTTTAATACAGTAATCAACGCTTGCTGCAAACGTACCGGATCAATGTCTCCATTTAAGCTAAGACGAGTAAAAGCATTATAATTCGATTGTTTTTCAACTTGAGACAAGAACAGCATGCCTTTTTGCAAAGGAAGCAATGGTAAAATAGTGCTGTTTTTACCATATTTTTCTTGAACCTTTTGTTCTAGGTCAGCTGAAAATAACGGTTTTGAAATGGCTGCTTGTTGCTCATCTAGTCGGCTGAGTTGCTGTGCTATAGCAGCGACTGTTTTAAATTGGAATACATCACTTGGTCTTAAGCCGTACCCACGTTGGCGCAATTGAGTACAAAGCATAATCGCAGAAATACTATCACCACCTGTCATAAAGAAGTCGTCATCAATTCCAATAGCATCAAGCTTAAGAACAGATGCAATAATTTGACATAGAAGTTGCTGTTCAGGTGTTTCGGGCATTCGGCTATGGGTACGAATTTGAGGACGTGGTAGCGCCTTTTTATCGACTTTGCCGCTTACATTTCGTGGAAATTCGGACATAACCGTTAGGGCAGAAGGCACCATGTACTCAGGTAAGTTTTGACGTAACTGACTTAGATATTGCTGACTTAATTGCTCACTGGTTTTTTCATCAAGTTCAATGTTTTTGACTACACAATAACCGAGTAAACGATGACTATTATTAATTGGTTCTGCAATCACGACAGCACTTTCAACATTGGCTAAAATCGAAAGCGCATTTTCAACTTCACCAATCTCCACACGATAACCACGAATTTTAATCTGATCATCACAGCGTCCCATAAATTCAAGTTTACCCACGTTATTCCAGCGAACTAAATCACCTGTACGGTACATACGCTGTCCATGTTCAAATGGATTTGCTACAAAGCGGGCAGCACTTAAGTCCGCGCGACCTAAATAACCGTTGGCAATCCCAAAACCAGAAATATAAAGCTCACCAATAACGCCAGTCGGGCATCGTTGTAAATGACGATCGAGTACATAGGCTTGTGTATTACCAATAGGGTTACCAATAACAGGGCGAGCTGTCTGTTTTAATTCTGCTCGGAAAGTATCAACCGTATATTCCGTTGGGCCATATAAGTTATGAGCAAAAAGTTCAGGCTGAGCATTAAGTTGTTGCCATAAAGCTAACGGTGCAGCTTCACCACCAATTAAAATAAGCGTTGGCTGATGCTGGTTTTCAGCAAATAAGCCATTCGTCATCATTTGCGCACAAAAAGATGGCGGTAAATCAAGTGTATCGATTTGTCGTTGCTGAATCTCTTGCACTAAACCAAATGCATCACGCCGCATATTTTCATCAAAAATATGTAGCTCTTGGCCCCATAACATCCAGAAAACTTGCAACCAAGATGAGTCAAACGAGAAAGAGTGTGTATGCGCTGCACGTAGTGGACGGTTAGGGAAACGCTGATTTACAGCTTCTAATACAGGCCAGTAAATGGTTGGTTTATGCGATAAAATTAAGTTAAGTAAAGAACCATGTGTGTTCATTACACCTTTAGGACGACCAGTACTTCCCGAGGTAAAAATTACATAAGCGACGTCTTGGAAATTAAATTTACGATTTTCGGCAGGAATATCACTCGCATCTTGCTTTCGGATTTGTATTTGAACATCTTCATGATCAAGATATAACTGCGGAATATTTTGCGGTAGCTTTTGTGCAAGTTCTTGAGTAGTTAATACAAATAATGGGTTAGCATCTTCACACATCATTTGCATACGATCGATTGGATAATCTAAATCTACAGGCAAGAAACTCGCACCAGAGTTTAGTACAGATAACATCACCACAACTGAGTCAATCGAACGAGGAATAGCCCCAGCAATAACCTTTTGCTTTTTAGCACCATTTTCTTGTAAAAAACGAGTCAATTGATTCACGCGTACTGCAAGCTCAGCAAAACTAAGATGCTCAAGATTTGGACGTTCGCCACTCACAATTGCCGTACGTTCGGGATACTTTTTAACTTGTTCATAAAAAATATCTAGAACATTATTATATTGTTCAGGATGACTAATACGCGGACCAATACCACTTTGAGTCAGGGCAGCAAGTTCCTGCTGTGGGGTAATATTAAAACTATTCCATTCTTGTTCTGGTTGAATCAGCGCTTGTTCAAGCAATAGAGTTAAACGTTGCCCATGCATAAAGAGCTCATCTTGTGTATAGCGCTCTGCATCTGCACGCAGTTCTATAATGAGTTCTTGATCTTGAACAATAAAAGAAAACTCAAAATCATCAATTGGACCTGTAGAAATGTGGTGTGTTTTAACTTTTTCACCATCCAACACCAGATCTTGGTCAAAAGCTTTATAGTTTAAAATAGGGCCATACATTCGTTCATGAATGTCGATACTATTTAAATCTCTTAAAATTTGTTCAGCATCATATTTTTGATGTGGACGTATCTGTTGCAATTGTGCCTGCACATGCAGCGCTAAGCTCGCCCAACTGTCTTTTTCACTCACACTGAACTTTACCGGTAAGACATTTACCGCTGGTAAAGTGGAGCGAATTGCTTTTGAACCTAAACGGCGCATAAATGGAATACCAACAACCAATTCTGCTTTATCGGTCATTTTATAAATATATTGTAATGACAATGACATCATCATGTCATTCAAACCAACTTTGAGATTTGAAGCAATCTGTTGTATCAGGGCTAAAATTCCTGAAGAAAAACGAAGATGATGTTTAACAAATTGTGCAGTAGTTTTTGATGCTAAATGATGCGTACTTAAAGTGACAGGACTTGGTAAATCTTGGCAATATGTCTTCCAGAAATTTTGATCTTGCTTAAATTGATGACTATTTTCATAAGCTTGACGTTCTTGAATAACCTGTTGAACATCAATAAAAGGCGAAGGGTTAAGAGCTTTTCCTGCTTGCAATTGCTGGTACAAATCAACAATACGTTTTGTCAGGTTAATCATACTAAAACCATCCAGCATGATGTGGTGATAACGCTGATACCAATACACTTTATTATGAGTAATAAATAACACCTGACGATATAAGTGATTATCGGTTTCTTTGAGTGATTTTGCGCATAACCGATCGGTTGGCATCCAATCCCATAAGCGTTGCTGAGCTTTTTTAGGTGTTAAATGACAAAAATCAAACTCCTCTATTTGTATTTGGACCTGATGATTAAGCTCAATAAAAGGTTTTGACGGGTCAGATGAATATGAAGCAATAACCGTATCAGCCTCATTTAAACCGATTTGAATGGCTTGTTTAAATAATGAAAGATCAACTGATTTAGGCAGTTCAAGACAGTGTGCAATAGTATATAGATCGTTAATAGAACTTAAATGATCGGCTAGAAATATCCCCAATTGTGTAGAAGCCAGCTCAAAACGTGTTGGACCAGAAATATCTTGGGTAAACTCATTATGTAATGCTTGATTCATAGCTGCTCTCCATTACGCTTGATGAAAAGGATTAATGGTTAACCAATGCTTTTCTACATAAGCAATGCATGAAGACCGTGTGTCAGGACCATACTGCACATCCCATCCAGACGGAATGGGATGCTGCGCAGGCCATAAACTAAATTCACCTTGCTGATTTTTTAGAACTTGAAAAGACAAACTTTCGTTATCAAATGGATTGATATAATTTTCCTGTAAGTTACTCATAGTATTGTTATCCTTGATGAAACAAATGGTTATAGTGAAAGAAAAACTTGCAATGCTTTAAGTAAGTCTGGGCGCCAGTTCACAGGATCATGGCCTCCTGCAAAACAGTGGAAACTCACATCATTAAATGCTTGCAATTGTTGGTAAAGTTGAAGTGCATCTTCTTGCATATCGGTTTCATAGATGCCTGCACTGATATAAATCTGTGCTTTTTGAGATAAAGCATTTGGAGATTTTTTAACGAATTCTAAAAGGTTACCTATGTGTTCTTTGGCTAAAGCACTTTTTGAAAAATCCGACCACCAATAAGATCCGGATTGCAAAATTAGCCGCTGAAAAATATCTGGATAAAGCAGAGCGCTATAAAGTGCACATAACCCGCCTAGGCTTTGCCCACTCAATGTAATGTTTTGATGTGAAATAAAGGTGTATTTTTGAATAAGTTGTTCAATTAACTCATTTAAAAGTGCCTGACAAAACAGATCATGACATCCGTAATCTCGCTGACGTTGTTGGCTATTTAAACTATGAACAAAAACATAAACTGCTGGTCGAATCTTATATGAAATAGTTAGATGTTGAATTTCAGGAAGAAGAGAAAGCTCTCGACTCCAGATTTGGCCATCAAGCAAAATAATTAATGGCAGATTTTCTTCTGCTAATTCACCACTAATAAAAATATCAACCAAGTAATCTTGTTGGCATAAGCGACTTGACCATTTAAATGTCTTTGTAATTCGGCAATCGCCTATTAAAGATTTTGTGTTTTTGAGTTGAATCTGATTGATATAACGCGCTAAATGTCCTGTATAAACTGCTTGGTGGCTTAAAGGATCAATTTGAGCGTTTTCCTTTAGTTGTGTTTGCCACCACTGACGTCGAGTAGTAGTACAGGTTGTGTTTGGAGCTTCATCTTTCGTGACAACTAGAACGTAACTCCCAGACCAGTCTAGAGGAAGTTCTATTTCAAAAAAGTACACATCCGTTCCAGCTATATGGCTAAAACGATTCCACTTTTCATAGATAGAAGGGCTCTGTGAATAGATATCGATGTAAACACCAATACTTTCTTTAGACTCAGCACTACGCCAAACAAAGGTACATAGCGCTTTATTTTTTTGTAGGTTAACGAGTGGGCTACCTACTTTTTTAATGGTATTCCACCAGACTTCACTCCCAACATTGAGTTGTTGAAATAGGGGATGTAAAGGATGAGAAAATGGCTTCATTTTGAGTCCATCTCGACAAGAAAGCGCGGTCAAATTATCAAAATGATTCTCATTAGTAAATGAAAACAATTATCATTATAATCAATAAAGAAATGCTTATTTTTATAATATTAATTAAAAACAATAACTTAATTTAAAATTATGGTTAATAAATAGCTGGATTTAGATTGTAATCATATGTTTGATATTTATTACACTTGATAATAATGATAATTATTTGCAATTATGTTGCGCAATTTAATATCGCTTCAAACAGGAGTTAAATATGAGCTCTACCATCGTGGTCACAGGTGCTGCAAGAGGTATTGGAGCTGCTATTGCAAAAAAATTATTGCAGCAAGGGCATCAAGTGATTGGTATTGATCAACAGGAAAACCCAGAACAATGGGAAATCATTCAAAAGCTAGAAAACCGTGAAATATCACGTTGGCAAGGAATTTCACAAGACATTACACAGCAACAAACTACTCAAAATTTGATTGCAGAGCTTTTGGAAAAGCACAACATTACAGGCTTAGTAAATGCAGCGGGCATATTAATTATGCGTTCTATGCTTGAAGCAAAACCGGAAGATTGGCAAACACTTTTTGCGGTGAATGTCATGGCACCCATCGCAATTAGTCAACTACTTGCCAAGCACTTTTGTGAAAAAAAACAGGGAAGTATTGTCACTATTAGCTCAAATAGTGCACGTATGCCACGTATGCAGCTCGGCATGTATGCAACGAGTAAAGCGGCACTGAGCCATTACTGCCGTAATCTTGCACTTGAAATCGCACCTCATCAAGTCAGACTCAATATCGTTTCGCCAGGTTCTACTTTAACGCAAATGCAACAACAGCTTTGGACAGACAATTCGCCTCCACCTGCTGTTATTGATGGCGACTTAAACCAGTACCGCACTGGCATTCCACTTAGAAAACTTGCCCAGCCTGAAGATATCGCTAATACCGTTAGCTTTTTACTTTCAGACCAAGCAGCACAAATTACTATGCAAGAAATTGTGGTCGATGGGGGAGCCACATTAGGCGTTTAAATATTAATTCATCACAACAAAATAATTTTATAAGGAGTTGCGAGATGTCGGTACAGCATCCGTATTTTATCCAACGAGAAAATTTTACTGAAAGCAGAATTACACTCACAAAAGAAGTTTTAAATTGCACTGATAACGCTGGTTTTATATTTACGACTCCTGAATACATCATATCGAGTCATCAAAAACTTAAAGATATTGAGGTTACAAAAGACACTCAGCTAAAAGAGTGGCTAAACGAAGCCCGTCTACAATTACAACAAGCAATTGCAGATGGTTATAGCGATGCCAAGGTTATGGGTGGGTTGCCATTTGGTTCATCGGCAGATGTCAATTTAATGCTAATGCAAGATGCCAAGGTTTACCAGAAAGCTTTATTTTCACAAACTGATATTAATCTTGATGACTTAATCTTAAAGCAGGCCGATTATTTACCTTCAGGTGAACACTATCAACAGCAGGTTGAATATTTAGTACAACAAATGCGGGCACAAAAGCTAGATAAAGCAGTACTTGCTCGTATTTTACAACTTGAATTTGAAGAGAATCTTCCAGTCTCAGATGTATTTTATAACTTGGCCAAGCATAATCCTGAAGGATATAACTATGCAGTCGCAAGACACCCTCAAAGCGAAGGTTGGTTTGTTGGTGCAAGTCCTGAACTATTAATTGCAAAGCAAAATAATAAAATCTGGAGTAAACCTGTTGCGGGCACATTAGCACGCGATGATGATCCAATTGTTGACCAAAATAATGCAAGAGCTTTACTTGCTTCACAAAAAGATCAGCATGAGCATGCTCTTGTCATCGAAATGATTGCCGATGAACTTACACCTTTCTGCAAGCAACTACATGTGCCCAAACAACCTTCACTTATTCGCACCAAACGTCTTTGGCACTTGGCCTCACACATTACGGGCGAGCTTAAGCAAGCCGATACTCATGTTTTTGACTTAATTGAACGTCTACATCCAACACCTGCAATTTGTGGTGAGCCAAGCTCCGTAGCAAAAAATTTGATTCAGCAACTTGAACCATTTAATCGTGAACTATTCGCTGGAACCATGGGTTGGGCCGACGCCGAAGGTAATGGTGAATGGTCTGTGACCGTGCGCTGTGCTCGTATTTATCAAAATATTGCCCGTTTATTTGCCGGTGCAGGAATTGTGGAAGCCTCACGTCCACAAGCTGAACATGCTGAAACTGCTGCAAAGTTCCGTACTGTACTTGATGGCTTGCACATTTCACCAGACCAATTACCACGATAAGGAATATACAGATGACAACAATAAAGTATTTAGAGGGCGCTGTGCCATATCCAGAAGAATTTGCCATGGCTTACCGTAAAAAAGGCTATTGGATTGGGCAAAATCTGAGTGACTTTTTACGGGAAAGTGCTCAAAAGTATGCGAAAAATATTGCAATTTATGATGGTGATAAAGCTGTTAGCTATGAAAAATTTGACAACTTAGTTGACTGTTGTGCAAGCCATTTATATCACTATGGCTTACGTGCGGGTGATAAAGCCGTCGTACAAATGCCAAACCACTATCAGTTCTATGTTCTATTTTTCGCACTGATTCGATTAGGTGCTTTACCTATCATGTCATTGCCTGCCCATCGATATGCTGAACTCAGTAGCTTTTTTAAACAAACGCAAGCAAAAGCTTATTTCTGTGCAGATTTTGGTGCACAAAAATTTGACTACCGAGAGCTTGCAGGAAAGCTTCAGCAAACAGCAGCTTGCTTAGAGTATGTATTTGTACTTGGAGATGCTGGCAATTTTGTTGCTATCGAAAATCTATTAAAAGAAACAGAAATTCTAGCGGAAGCAATCTCGCCAACTACA
The DNA here is from genome assembly GCF_000582055.1 of Acinetobacter sp. 766875. Lineage (NCBI taxonomy): Bacteria > Pseudomonadati > Pseudomonadota > Gammaproteobacteria > Moraxellales > Moraxellaceae > Acinetobacter > Acinetobacter sp. 766875. The sequence goes on from NZ_JEXX01000022.1 coordinate 33,598, forward strand.
GCAGATCAAGTGGCTTTTTTACAGCTTTCGGGGGGCAGCACAGGTGTTCCAAAACTGATTCCACGTACTCATGATGATTATCTCTACAGTGTGCGTGAGAGTGCCAAAATCTGCCAACTTAATCAGTCATCACGCTTACTCATGGTTTTACCTGCGGCACATAACTTTTCAATGAGCTCGGCTGGTTCTTTAGGCATTTTTTATGCTGGTGGCGCGGTGGTTTTAGGTACAGATCCAAGCCCTGAAACTGCATTTCCACTTATTAAAAAACATGGTGTGACAGATGCTTGTTTAGTTCCTGCCTTGGTTCGACCGTGGATGGATAAAGCAGCCAAAGATCAAGATTCAATATTATCAACTCTACGTTGCTTGCAAGTCGGTGGAGCACGCTTACCCGATGCCGTTGCCTTACGTTTAATTGATGAGTTTAAGGTTAACTTGCAACAAGTCTTTGGAATGGCTGAAGGGCTTGTGAACTACACCCGTTTTGGCATGTCAAAAGAACAAATTATTCATACCCAAGGTTTAAAAATCTCGCCAGATGATGAAATTTTAGTACTAGATGATTATGACCAACCCGTAGAAGCTGGACAAGTAGGGCATTTGCTCACTCGTGGCCCCTATACCATTCGCGGCTATTACCAAGCACCGGAGCATAATGCTCGTTCTTTTACACCAGACGGTTTTTATCGCACAGGCGATTTAGTCCGTATCCGTGAAGATGGCTGCATTGTTGTGGAAGGGCGTTCAAAAGAACAAATTAATCGTGCTGGTGAAAAAATTGCAACTGAAGAAGTGGAACAAGCGTTATTAACTCATCCACAAATCCGCTTGGCAGCGCTGGTTGCTATGCCCGATGAAGTTATGGGTGAAAAAAGTTGTGCTTTCGTGGCATGGCAATCACAACCCGATGATCCAAGTCCAATTCGCCTTGCGATGTCAGTTCGACAACATCTGAAAGACTATGGGCTTGCTACCTACAAAATTCCTGATCGTGTCGAATTTATCGAGCAGTTTCCATATACAGCTTTTGGAAAAATCGACAAAAAAAGATTACGTCAACAACTTGAAACTAAAACCAATGTTCTTGCCTAAAGATAAAAAAGGAAAATTTAATGAGTATTCCCAAAATTGCTAGCTACAGTATGCCTCAAGCCCATGAGTTTACGCCCAATAAAACCCATTGGCAGTTACATACCAATCGCGCTGTGTTATTGGTCCATGACATGCAGCAGTATTTTTTAGATTTTTATGACCAAACTCAAGCACCTATTCCCGAGCTCATTAGAAATACCAAAGAACTGATTGAAACCGCACGTAAATTTAATATTCCAGTGGTTTATACTGCACAGCCCGGTAATCAGACGCCTGAACACCGCCAACTATTGACCGATTTTTGGGGAACCGGTTTAAAAGATGATCCGTATATTACTCAGATTTTGCCGGAAATATCACCTCAGAAAAATGATACCGTTTTAACAAAATGGCGTTATAGCGCATTTAAGTTTTCCCCACTTGAACAACTCATGCGTGAGTCGGGCCGTGATCAGCTCATTATTTGTGGTGTTTATGCCCATATTGGCTGTCTCATGAGTGCCGCAGAAGCATTTATGCTAAACATACAACCATTTTTATGTGGAGATGCACTCGCTGACTTTAGTCGCGAAGAGCACGATATGGCATTAAAATATGCGAGTACACGTTGTGCTCAGGTGATGACAACTCAACAAGTGACTCGTGCTTGGGAACTCGAACAAGCAGCCTCACCCTTAACCCCAGAAGGAATTGTTCTCGCGGTAAGTGAACAATTACAAATTCCAGCTTCAGACATTCAGTTAAATGATGATTTACTCATGCTTGGGCTTGATTCAGTTCGCTTAATGACTTTAGTGGGTAAATGGCAGGCTTATGGTGCTCAGGTAAGCTTTGAAGATTTGGCAGAACAACCTACATTAGAAGTATGGATTGAGAAACTAGTAGCTTAAATTTAATCAATCAAAAAAAAAGCAGATCATTGATCTGCTTTTTTTATTTTATAAAGATGAATGATCTTTTCTATATCTAAATACACGACCAAGCGACCATTTTAAAACCGGTAAACTATGTACAAAAACAAAGAAAAAGACCGTAAATACAGGGACTAGTACGGTTCCTATAACTACACTGCCAAATACACTCATACCAATTTCATGGCGACTCACGGCACCAGCACCTGTGGCAACGACAAGGGGAATAACACCTGCACCAAAAGCTAAAGACGTCATTAAAATTGGACGTAAGCGTAAAGCTAAAGCCTCACACGCAGCAGTAACATAGCCTTTACCTTGTTTTATGGCTTTAGTTGCGAACTCCACAATTAAAATCGCGTTTTTACAAGACAAACCAATACCCGTTAGTAACGCGATTTGGAAATACACATCGTTTGGTAAGTTAAAAATTTGAGCAAATACAATAGTTCCAGTAATTCCTAGTGGAAGTCCTAGTAAAATAATAAGAGGTACTTTCCAGCTTTCATATAAAGCGGCTAAACATAAGAAAATAAATAAAATAGAGATAATGTATAAAAATAAGGCTTGCTGGCTCGATTGCTGCTCTTGTAAAGAAAGGCCACTCCATGCGACATCTACACCAGATTGTTTGCTCACCATATCACTTAACTGTTGCATTGCCTGACCTGAACTAAAGCCAGAACTGACATTTGCTTCAAGTTGTATGGCAGCAAGCCCCATAAATCGCGTTAAGGTTTCCGGGCCACCAATCCATTCGCTTCGACCAAAATGCGCAAGAGAAAGCATTCCACCTGTATTATTACGGACGTGCCAATAAGCTAAATCTTCAGGTTTAGAACGAAACTCAGCATCACCTTGCATAATAATTCGTTTAATTTTGCCTCTTTCAACAAAATCACCCACATAGTTTCCACCCCAAGCAGTTGATAGGGTTGAGCGAATCGCTTGTTGATCAATCCCTAATATTTTGGCTTTATTCTGATCGAGCTGAATGAAAACCTCAGCTTTATTCTCACTTACAAGCGGGCTTAAATTTTCAAAAGCAGGATAATTGTGAGATTCTTTTTCTAAAGCTTTATATTGTTTAATGAGTTCATTGCGTCCTTGACCATTTACATCTCTGAGCCAAAGTTCTAGGGCATCAGATTGGCCCAAACCAGAAACACTTGCAGGCATACCCACCATAACTTTAGCGGGTAAGTTTTTTTGCAAGTAATTTTGCGCACGTTCGCGAATAGCACTTGCAGTATTAGCTTCACCTTTACGTTCATTCCAATGCTTTAAGGAAACAAACGCCATGCCTAAATTTGGACCGCTTCCTGAAAAGTTTTGTCCATTAACTACTAGTACGGTATTAATATTTTTAGCTTCATGTTCAAAGAAATAGTTATTGACCAGTTTACCTACTTCTTGTGTTTGGCTCATAGAAGCACTGTTATGCAAACTATAAGGCACAGCCAACAAACCTTGATCTTCATTTGGAATAAAGCTCGTCGGCAAACTACGGTAAATCACAATTAAAACAGCAACTAAAGCTAACACTACAAGACATGAAAGTGCTTTAAATTTGATTAAACTTGTTGCTAAAAAACTAAAACCAACTTTAACTTTTTCAAGCAAAGTCTCAAGTTTTTGTCCCCATTTAGGTTTTTGAGTTTGTTTTTTTAATAAGACAGCACACAAAGCTGGCGTAATAAACATGGCTACCAATAAAGATAACAACATCGCAGCCGCTAGGGTGATTGAAAACTGGCGGTAAATCATGCCCGTTGAACCACTAAAAAAAGCCATCGGGATAAATACGGCGGTTAGTACTAAGGTAATACCCATCAATGCACCGCTAATTTCTTGCATCGATGCTAAGCATGCATCTCGAACACTTAATTGTTGCTCATGCATAAGCCGTTCAACATTTTCAACCACTACAATCGTGTCATCAACCAATAAACCAATTGCTAAAACCAGTGCAAACAGGGTAAGGGTATTAATGCTCATTCCGGACAAATACAACACAACAAAGGTACCGCAAATCACAATAGGAACAGTAATGGTGGGAATGAGTGTAGCGCGCCAATTTTGCAAAAAGAGATACATGACAATGACGACTAAAACTACTGCTTCAAGCAAAGTAATAATGACTTGTTTAATCGACTCTTCAATAAATGGTGTATTGTCACGTGGATAAACAATTTTATATCCAGCAGGTAGATGCTGCTTGAGCTGTTCAATTTTTGCTTTAATGAGAGCAGAGGTTTCAATCGCATTCGCATCAGGACTGAGTGAAATGCCTAAACCAGCAGAAGGGTAACCATTTAGCGTATTAATACTTTCATAGTTTTCGGCACCTAACTCGACTCTTGCTACATCTTTTAAATAAACCAGGCTCCCATCTACATTCGCTTTAACCACAACCGATTTAAAATCGTTGACTGTTTTTAGCCGAGAACCTGCAGTGACTTTGGCATAAATATTCTGGTCAGAAGCCGAAGGCATGGCACCAATCGAACCCGCAGCAATTTGGGTATTGTAGTCTTCAAGTGCCTGTTCAATATCACTCGGCATAAGTTGATAATTTCTAAGCTGATTTGGATTTAACCAAATACGCATGGCATAACTTGAACCAAATACATCAACTTCACCAATCCCTTGCAGTTGCGAGAGAGGCTGTTCAAAGTGATTCACCATATAGTCCGATAATTCGATATTGCTGGCTTTTCCTGTTTCATCGTATAAACCCACAATTAACAGCATATCACCTGTGGTTTTCCAAATATTTACCCCTTGTCGTTGGACCTGTTCAGGTAGACGGTTTAATGCACTGTTAATGCGATTTTGTACTTGTAATTGTGCCTTATCGATATCTGTACCAATTTTAAAATGAATATCAATACTGGCCGTTCCTGACGATTCATTATTTGATGTGAAATAAAGTAAGTTATCTAGCCCTTTAATTTGTTGTTCTAAAATCTGAGTTACGCTTTCTTCAACAGTTTCAGCAGACGCACCTCGGTAATTAGCAATCACTGTGACACTTGGAGGAGCTAGGTTTGGATAACGCTCAACCGGCATTGCACGAATAGAAAAAAAACCAAAAATAAGAATAGTGATGGCAATGACAGATACAAAAATAGGGTGATAAATAAAAAATCGAGAGAGCATTGTTATGTCTACTTTAATCTTGTTTTCAATAGGTTTTTAGGCACACCAAATTGCAATATTAACTTTTTTAAACCGAACAAACAATAATGATTATCATTATATAAATAATAATTACTTTTATCTTGAACAATAAAAGTCATGGGGCTATCATGCTCGGCACATCATAAAAGATAACAATTATCATATGGTAATCGTTATAAAATATAAGGACCGAGAAATGACGTTAACAAAAAAGGCGCTGGTGGTCGCCCTCTCAACACTGCTTCCATTTGCAGTCCAAGCAAATACCGATATTGACCAACAGGACACAAATGAACCTGTTCAAAAACTTAAAACTATTGTGGTTTCTGCTGCTTTAAAAGAACAAGATGTAGATAAAGCACCTGCATCGATTAGTGTAATCACAAGTGAAGATATTGAACGTAGCGCGGCACTCAGCCTTGCCGATGTTTTACAAAAACAAGCTGGGGTTTATAACTATAACAGTGGCCAAGATAAAATCGTTATACGGGGAATGCTAAATACCTCAGGGAACTACACCTTAATTCTTTTAAACGGTAAACGCATGTCATCTAATGGCGCCATGTGGCGAGGCAATGACTTTGACTGGAGTGCGATTCCTTTAAATAGTATTGAGCGTGTTGAGGTGATTCGTGGGCCAATGTCATCTCTCTATGGTGCAGATGCGATGGGCGGTGTCATTAACATCATTACAAAAAAAGCAGAAGATGGACAATTACACGGTTCTATTTTTGGTCAATACAACCGAGCAGACCGTGGTGATGGTAAAAACCAGTACCGTTACGGGTTTAACCTATACGGTGGTTTAACCGATAATTTAAGTTTCACTCTGGCAGGTGATGCTTATAACCGCGATGCATGGTATAGAAAGGGCCAGCCAGATCCAGATGGTGCATATTTTGTAGAAAAAGATACCAAAAATGTAAATGGTACTTTAAGCTGGAATATTAATGACCAGCAAACCTTAGATCTAGATTTGGGCTATAACAACGATAAACGCCCGCTAACTCAAGATGCAGCTACCTCCATTCAAGAATCAGAAATGAAACGTACCAATGTGGGGATTGCTCACCGTGGTAAATGGGCTTGGGGTAAAACAGAAGCTTATATCGGTAAAGAAACAGCTAAAATTTATGACTATGATAGTGAATACGATGCACCTCAAAGCCGTAATTATAAACAAGAAAATTTAATTGGTCGTGCTTTTGCCAACTTTGACTGGCTCATGAATAATACGACCAGTGGTTTTGATTATAAAGATCAGAAAATTACAGATGTCGTAAGTTATATCGGCACTGGAAAGAATCAGCAAAAGAGCTACGGTATATTTGTTCAAAACGATACCCATATTAATGATGCACTTACCTTAACATTAGGTGGTCGTTATGACGACTTTGATGACTTTGATGGTAAAACGACTGGTAAAGCCTATTTAGCATATCAACTCGCTGAAGGAGTCATAGTTAAAGGGGGTGTGGGACAGGCATATAAAGTACCAGCACCTGCTCAGCTAGATATTAACTACTCGATGATTTCATGTGGTGGTAGCTGTCATATTCGAGGTAATCCAAATTTAGCACCCGAAGAAAGTACAAACTATGAAGCATCCTTAATTGTGACCCGTCCAAACTGGAATGCTGGCGTTACGGTTTTCCAAAACGATGTAAAGAACTTGATTGAAGCAATTACCTTAAGTGATGGTGATCCGCGTTTAGTAGGTGATTTTAGAAAAATCTGGACCAATGTGAGCCGCGCAGAACTGAAAGGTGTGGAACTCAACGGTGGATATGATTTCACTGACAATTTAGGTGTTAAGGCAAACGCAACATACTTAGATGCAAAAAACAAAACTACAGGTAAAGACTTAACCGAACGACCAGAATGGCTTGCCAATGGCTCTATTTCTTGGGCACCAGTTCAAGACTTCCGTGTAAATGCAGGCGTGAGTTATGTCGGCAAACAAATGTACTCAGCGACTAAAGAATTACCAGCTTATACGACCTATGACGTCACGTTTACATCTCCTATTACGCCACGTTTAACACTGGACTACGGTGTAAAAAACCTGACCGATGTTGACTTGGAAGATAAAAACAAAACTTTTAATACCAAACTTTATGGCCGCAATTACTTTGTGAAAGCGACTTATAGTTTCTAAGTTAAATCTAGACTCAAAGCTTATTCATAGGGGAATAGGCTTTGAGCTTTTTAGTGAGTAAATATCCATAATTTTCAGGTAAATATAGACAAAATAATTTTTAAAACTTTCTATATTTCTAAACTTTAAGGTTAATTAACATGACGACAATATCAAAATCATTATTAAATGGACTACCGATAAAAAAATCGAGAATACATGTTTTTGAAATTTTAAATGAGAACCCACATGGCTTAAGTGCAGATAGTATTTATGCACAACTTAAAAATGAATATAAAATAACGCTAGGGACCATTTACCGAATTTTATCTGAATTTGAAAATCGTAAACTCGTCAAAAGAGTGTTTTTGGGAAAAAGTAAAAGTATTTATAAACTCAGAAAAGACAAAATGAGTTGTAATCTGATTTCTCTAAAAACTGCTGAAACTTCAAGCTTTGAACATGAAAAAGTGAAGGAACTATTGCACGAAGTTATGGATATTATTTTTGCAAATACTGGAGCAGACATCAGCAGTGTAGAACTTAACCTCTATACTGAATAAAAATTTCGTTTAAATTTTCATATAAAAATAAAGGACAGCTTCGTACTGTCCTTTATACGTCATTAAATGAAATTATTTGATGACTTTAATTCGATTTGTAGACGGAATAATGAGTGGAGAATTTTTAGCAACATAGCTTTCAAAGGCATCAATATCTTGACCGCCACCAACGCGGTTCTGGCCATCTTTTAATACAGTGAAGTTGTCACCACCATCTGCTAAGAAACTATTTACCGTTACACGGTACACCTTCGTATCAACTAATGGAGAGCCTGCCACCATAATATTGCTTGCTCGTGGTGAAACGGTTGTGTTTGCTGAATATTGATAACTTAACTCTTTAGACGGCTGTAAAATTTTAGGAGAGCTAGCATTTCCACCAGACCATTGTTGCTCAAGCACATCTCGAATTTGTTTACCGGTTAAACTCAGTGTCACAATAGAGTTACCAAAAGGCTGAACCGCAAAAATATCACCAAAAGTAATTTGGTTATTGTTATTAATTAAGAGGTCGGCACGTACACCACCTGGGTTCATGAGTGTAAAGTCTGAACCTTGGTCGCTTGCTTTAAGAGCAGAGGCTTGTTGTGCATCAGCAATCATATCGCCTAACGGACTTTCACCACTTTCGACTTGAGTACGGCTCACAACAGCAGTAGAAGTTCCAACTACGCGTCCAGAAATGGTTGTTACCGCCTGACGGTATTTATCTAAAATCGCTTCAATACTTGGTGTCTTACTAAATTTTTGATAAAGATCTGTAAGGCTTACGGTCGTTGTGCCTGAAGTATAGGCCTCACTTTGAATCGGAATTTGTTTAGCATCTTTTTTAATGATATCGCCAGTTTTACCGTCTAGCTCAATCTTAATATCGGTAATAAGTGTGCCGTATTGGCCAGCTGAAGTAAGTAAGAATGGCTTAGCTGGATTTTTAGTTGCATAGTCACAAATATAAGATTGATGCGTATGCCCTGAAACAACAATATCAACTGCCGGATTTAAGCGATCTAAAATACCTAAAATAGGTCCACTTAAGCCATCACAAGTTTTTTCATTAAGTTTAGTACTTGGTGCAGCACCTTCGTGAACAACCACAACAATTGCCTGAATTCCTTGTTTTTGTAGTTCAGGAATTAGCGCATTAACTGTATCCGCTTCATCACGAAATTCAACATCTTTAATGCCGGCTGCAGAAACGATACTTGGAGTCGCTTTAAGCGTTAAACCAATAAATGCTACTGGAATTCCACCATACATTTTGACTTTATAAGCTGGAAAAATAGTTTTACTTGCATCGTTTTTCATTGCGACGTTAGCTGCAAGGAAATTAAATTTCGCTCCACTAAAGTTTTTATTAATTTGGCAGGGTGCTGTACTTGTATATTGTTGACATCCACCATTTTGCAAACGGCGTAACTCATCTGTACCTCGGTCAAACTCATGGTTACCGACTGCATTAAAGTCAATTTGAATATCATTCATGACGTCAATGGTTGGCTCATCTAAAAATAATGAAGAAGTGAGTGGCGAAGCACTAATTAAATCACCCGCTGAAACAACAGCATTATTTGGATTTTGAGCTCTAAGTTTTTTAATTGCGTCTGCAAGGTAACTCACACCACCAACTGGAATACGAACTGTTTGAGAGGCGTCATTAGGGTTAGCGGCATCAACGTAGCGCTTAGGTGGCTCTAGATTTCCGTGAAAGTCATTAAAAGCTAAAATATCGACAATCTGGTTACTTCGGGGCGCAGATGTATTTGAATCACTGTCATTGTTATCATTACAACCGGCTAATAAAGCCATCGCCAGACATAAAGATGTTGTCTTAAATAATATATTTAAAGTTGTCATTTTTTATCAATTGGTGAATTAAGATGCATAAAAAATACGCATACTGTGTGAATATTTGATGAAAACTAAATCTTAATCAAAATCAGGTGATCTTTAAAAAATTAATGCTAAGATAATATTAGAGGTAAACTAATAAAAGGAAATATTTAAGACACATAAATAGATGTTAATTTTTAAGTTTTTCATAAAAAATTCATGAATTTGCAATAAAACAGTTACAAAATGTTCAGTGAATAAAATCGGTTATATATTTTTAAATTAATCTTTTTTATTCATGTTCACTTTTTATCCATTATAAGAGTCAAGAATGACATCATTACCTACATTATCTAGCTCAAACCAGCATAATTTAGAGACATATATCAATAGAGAACTCTCTTTATTAGAGTTTCATAAGCGTGTGCTCGCTCAGGCCAAAGATATTGAACACCCATTACTTGAACGTTTAAATTTTTTAATTATTTTTTCACGTAATCTGGATGAATTTTTTGAAATTCGTGTGGCAAGTTTGATCCAGAAAATTAGCCTAATGACACAAGCGACTGGACCAGAAGGTCTGCCATTACCAGAAGTATTAAAGCAAATTTCGAAAAATGCTCATGAAGCCGTTGAAGAGCAATATAAGATTTTAAATTATACGTTGTTGCCACAGTTGCAAGGCTATGGCGTCCACTTTATTCAGCACGGTGATATATTAGAAAAACATAAAGAATGGATTAAAGAATACTTTTTTAAAGAAGTACAACCTGTAGTTACACCAATTAGTCTTGATCCTGCACATCCATTTCCACGGTTAGTTAATAAAAGTCTTAACTTCATTGTGACTTTGGAAGGCAAAGATGCTTTCGGACGTCAGATTGATTTAGCTATTGTGCCGGCCCCGCGTTCTTTACCAAGACTTGTTAAAATTCCGGAGCATATTTCTGGTGGTGCAGAACATTACATTCTGCTCTCTGCCATTATTCACCAGCATATTTCGGATTTATTTCCGGGCATGAAAGCCACAGGTTGCCATCAATTTCGTGTGACCCGAAATGCTGATTTAACCGTTTCTGAAGATGTAGAAGACTTGGCGGCAGCTTTAAAAGGTGAATTATCTTCACGCCGTTTTGGTCAAGCAGTTCGTTTGGAAGTAGCAAAAAAATGTCCTGAAGAAATTGCTAACTATTTATTAGAGCAATTTGATTTAGATGCAGAGCATCTTTATTACGTCGATGGTCCTGTCAACTTAGCCCGCTTTATTTCAAACTTTGATTTGCCAGAGTTGCGCTATAAACCATATCAACAGATTTTACCAAAACTTCTCTATAGTAAAAAGCCAATTTTTGATGTGTTAAAAGCAGGGGATGTTTTACTTCATCATCCATTTGACTCTTTTGCACCCGTCATTAAGTTTCTTCGGGAAGCTGCACAAGACCCAAATGTCTTGGCAATTAAACAAACCTTATACCGTAGTGGTGCCAACTCGGAAATCGTTCAACTTCTTGCAGAAGCGGCGCGTAACGGAAAAGAGGTTACTGCTGTTATTGAGTTAAGAGCACGTTTTGACGAAGAGTCCAATATTGAAGTAGCTAACGTATTGCAAGAAGCAGGCGCAGTTGTCGTTTATGGCATTGTTGGCTATAAAACTCACGCTAAAATGATTTTAGTTGTTCGCCGTGAACAAGACAAAATTAAAAGATATGTTCACTTAGGTACAGGCAACTATCATGCGGTGAATGCCAAAATTTATACAGATTTTGGCCTGCTTACGAGTGATGCTGAAATCTGTGAAGACGTACATAAAATTTTCCAAGAACTGACTGGTATGGGCAAAATGGCAAAGCTTAAGAAACTTTTTCATGCACCTTTTACCTTGCATTCACAATTACTAGAGCTTATTGAACAAGAAATTAAAAATAGCCTTGCTGGCAAAAAAGCACACATCATCATTAAAGTGAATGCGCTTACTGAACCACAGCTCATCAGCGCGCTTTATAAAGCTTCTCAAGCGGGTGTACAAATTGATTTAATTATTCGCTCAATTTGCTGTTTAAGACCACAAGTTGCAGGGCTGTCCGATAATATTCGGGTACGTTCAATTGTTGGACGCTATTTAGAACATACTCGAGTTTACTATTTTTATAATGATGGTGATACAAAAGTGTTTTGCGCTAGTGCAGACTGGATGGAACGTAATTTGTTCTCTCGTATCGAAACCTGCTTCCCAATCGAAAGTAAAAAATTAAAGAAACAAGTTATTGAAGATGGTCTAAACAATTACCTAAAAGATAATCGTCAAGCGTGGGAACTACAAGCTGATGGAACTTGGGTGCAATGCCAGCCTAAACCAGAGCAAGATCTTTATATTGCACAGCAATACTTAATGAACTTAGCCGTGTAAAAGTTCGGTCATAGCAGAATATTTGTCTGTTATGACCTTTTAATCGCCTTTGATTGATAAGGAGTTATTAAAATTTGGACAAAAAACACAATTATCGAACAATATCTTGTATCAACCTTATCTACAAACGTGGCATTTTTAATTAGAATAAATTTTTAATTGCTTTATAAGATTTAATCAAGTGATTCATTTCGCAAGATTAATCCTGACTGGAGAAAAATTTATGCAATGGACAAAACCAGCTTTCACTGATTTACGTATTGGTTTTGAAGTAACAATGTACTTTGAAGCACGTTAATTATTTCTATTCAAATCTGACATAAGCCCTAGTTTTGTTCTAGGGCTTATGTCTTTCTAATAAGATATTAATTTTATGTATATTTATATTTTAGGTTCAGCGGCTGGAGGCGGCTTCCCTCAGTGGAACTGTAATTGTCCTAATTGTCATGGTATTCGTACAGGTAAAATTAATGCCAAAGTACGAACTCAATCTTCAATTGCGGTTTCAGAAAACGGCGTAGACTGGATTTTATTAAACGCATCACCAGATATCCGTCAGCAATTATTTGACTTTAAAGCAGCTCAACCTGCACGTAAATTACGTGACACGGGCATTACCAACGTTATTTTGATGGATAGCCAACTTGACCATACCACTGGACTGTTAACTTTACGTGAAGGCTGCCCAATGAATGTGTGGTGTACAGAAATGGTCTATCAAGACCTGACCACAGGTTTTCCAGTCTTTAATATGTTGAAGCACTGGAATGGCGGTCTTCAATACAATGAAATTAATCCTAAACAAGCTTTTAAAATTGATGGTTTTGAAAATTTAGAATTTTTACCTTTAATTATTCAAAGCGCGGCACCGCCATATTCACCACATCGCCATGACCCGCATGAGGGCGACAATATTGCCTTAATCATCAAAGATCGTAAAACACAAAAACAGTTGTTTTATGCACCAGGGCTTGGAAAGATTGATGATCAAATCATGCAGATTATGCAAAATTCTGACTGCGTCATGATTGATGGCACACTCTGGACCGATGATGAAATGCAGCAAACGGGTGTAGGTAAAAAAACTGGCCGTGAAATGGGGCATTTATATATTAGTGGGGAAGGCGGTTCACTGTCTTATTTGAATCAACTCAATACACCCAAAAAAGTGCTGATTCATATTAACAATACCAATCCGATTTTAAATGAAGACTCTGCTCAATTTGCTGAACTAAAAGCACATGGTGTAGAAGTTGCCTATGATGGCATGCAGATCGAACTCTAAGGTGAAACATGACTCAAACACCTGAAGCTTTAACAACCGAACAATTTAAACAAGCCATTATTGATAAAGGTCAGTATTATCATATCTATCATCCATTTCATGTAATGATGTATGAAGGTAAAGCGACCCAGCAACAAATTCAGGCTTGGGTTGCAAACCGCTACTACTATCAGATCAATATTCCACTCAAAGATGCCGCGATCATGGCAAATTGCCCAGACCAACGTGTACGTCAGGAATGGATTCAACGCATGATTGACCAAGATGGCGAATATCCTGACGGCGGTGGACGAGAAGCATGGTTACGGTTAGCAGAAGCTGTAGGCTTGAGTCGTGAGCAAGTGATTTCCGAAGAATTGGTTTTACCGGGTGTTCGCTTTGCTGTAGATGCCTATGTAAATTTTGCACGCCGTGCATCATGGCGTGAGGCAGCAAGCAGCTCTTTAACTGAACTTTTTGCCCCACAGATTCATCAATCTCGCCTTGAATCATGGCCACAACATTACCCTTGGATTGATGACAAGGGCTACGAGTATTTTCGTTCTCGTTTAAGTCAAGCACGCCGTGATGTTGAACATGGTTTAACAATTACGCTTGATTCATTTACCACTCATGAGCAACAACAAAGAATGCTGGAAATATTGCAGTTTAAACTGGATATTTTATGGAGCATTTTAGATGCCTTAACACTGGCATACGTACACAATGAAGCACCATATCATAGCGTGACTCAAGAACGGGTATGGCACAAAGGACTATTTAAATGAATAAAGAACAATTTGATGTAAATCTTGTGCCTACATGGCGACAAGGTTATCGCTTTCAATTTGAGCCTGCTCAAAATAGTTTTGTCATTTTATATCCTGAAGGCATGATTAAATTAAATGAAAGTGCAGGGGCCATTGGACAGTATATTGATGGGAAAAATAATGTCTCTGCCATTATTGCCCAGCTCAAGCAACAATTTGGCGATATAGCCGAAATTGACAACGATGTTATTGATTACATGTTAGTTGCCCAGCAACAGCACTGGATTGATTTTATATGACCAATGGTGTTGGTTTACCTCTATGGCTACTAGCGGAGCTAACATATCGTTGCCCGCTACAATGTCCATATTGCTCGAACCCTTTAGACTACGCACAGCACAAAAATGAACTGACTACTCAAGAGTGGTTTGACGTTTTCGATCAAGCTCGGCAAATGGGTGCTGTACAGCTAGGGTTTTCAGGTGGTGAACCTTTAGTACGTCAAGATCTGGAACAGCTTGTGGCACATGCACACCAACTCGGATTTTATACCAATCTCATTACCTCAGGCATGGGACTTACCGAACAGCGTATCTCTCATTTAAAACAAGCTGGCCTAGACCATATTCAAATTAGCTTTCAAGCAAGTGACCCAGTTGTTAATGATGCTTTGGCAGGTTCGAAACATGCTTTTGAACAAAAGTATGAAATGTGCCGACTTGTTAAGAAATATGATTATCCGATGGTCCTTAATTTTGTGATTCATCGGCATAACATTGACCAGATTGATAAAATTATCGAGCTTTGCCTTGAACTTAATGCCGATACAGTCGAGCTAGCAATTTGTCAGTTTTATGGTTGGGCATTTTTAAACCGTCAAGGTTTATTACCGACACAAGAACAACTCATACGTGCTGAACGTATTACCAATGAATATCGCGACAAGTTAAAAGCGCAGAACCATCCTTGCAAACTTATTTTTGTGGTACCTGATTATTACGAAGAACGACCAAAAGCCTGCATGAATGGCTGGGGTAAAATCTTCTTTACAGTTGCTCCAGATGGTATGGCCTTGCCATGTCACGCAGCAAGACAATTGCCTATTTCTTTCCCAAATGTTCGTGAGCAAAGTCTATCAAAAATCTGGTATGAATCTACCGGTTTTAATCACTTCCGTGGCGATGCATGGATGCCAGAAGGTTGCCGTAGTTGCCCAGATAAAGACCGCGACTTTGGTGGCTGTCGTTGCCAAGCCTATATGTTAACAGGCGATGCAAGCAATGCAGACCCTGTTTGTGGTAAATCGCCATATCATCAGTTGATTGAACAGGCACGTGCCGAGAGTGAATTCGATGCAACTCTAGAAAAACTGGTATTCCGTAACACTAAAAATTCAAAGCAATTTACGGTTCAACAAAACATTCCTGTTCAAAATATTGTAGATGATTAGCTGTGAGAAAACCGATATGAATCATGGCACATTTCCTGTTTTTGATGGTCATAACGATGTATTAACCCGTTTGTGGTTAAGTGATCATAGCAATCCTACTCAGGCTTTTATTCAGGAACGTTTAGCAGGGCATCTCGATTTAAAACGCTGTCAAGAAGCGGGTTTTGTCGGTGGGATGTTTGCTATTTTCTTGCCGCCTTTTCATTATGTTAAGCATCATCATCCCAACAAACTATTTGACCAAAACGCGTCTGACTTTACCCAACAGCAAATTGAGCAAATTTGTCTGGCACAACTCGATTTAGCAAAACAACTTGCCGAGTATTCTAACGATATTCAAATTTGCACAACTGTTCAGCATATTCAGCACTGTTTAGCAAAACAAAAGTTAGCCATTGTATTGCATATGGAAGGCGCCGAAGCACTACAATTCAATCCAGATTTACTCGATATATTTTATGATGCAGGGCTTCGTAGCATCGGGCCGCTTTGGAATAGACCCAGTCGTTTTGGACATGGTTTAAATGCTAAGTTTCCCCATTCACCCGATACGGGAGCCGGCCTTACACACGAGGGGAAAGTATTTATAAAACGCTGTGCTGATAAAAAAATGGTGATTGATGTTTCCCATATGAATGAACGAGCTTTTTGGGATACCGCTAACATTCTTCAACAGCCCATAGTCGCGACCCATTCGAATGTACATGCCTTATGTCCTCAAGCCAGAAATCTAACAGATGACCAACTTAGGGCGATCAGGGACTCTAAAGGCATAGTCGGGGTAAATTTTGACGTTGCATTTTTACGTAAAGACGGGCAGCGCGATGCCAACACATCTATTGATGTACTTTTAGAGCATCTTGAATATTTAATAGATCAAATGGGAGAAGATTATGTCGGTTTTGGTTCCGACTTTGATGGAGCACTTATTAGCGATGAAATTGAAGATGTAAGGGGACTACACTTACTTATTGAAGCAATGCAAAAGCGACATTATTCCAATGAAAGTATAGAAAAAATTTGTTTTTCTAACTGGTTAACTGTACTCAATCGCATTCTAAATAAATAATTTAGTGCTAAACATATTGAAAATAGCGAATTATTTTGCATTTTTTATTGGCCGAAATGACTAAAAAAAGTACAAATGGTTTAATTGTCAACCATTCGGTAAATTAATTAGAATCAATATTACTGAATGTAAGAACATTTGGTATTTCAGGTCTTTAGTGGTTTTCACATGCGCCCATTTCTTTTTGAGAAGTAGAAATGGGCGTTTTTTATTGCTTATTTTAAAAATGAGAATTTCATCACAAGAATGACCAATTAATTGCAAATGGTCCCTTTCCCGTCTTGACTAAAAGTTCAGCATTAAATACATTGGAACTGTATTTAAAGATAAATAAGATTGCTTAAAGCAATTAATAATACTGCTTAATCCTGAAATACAGTAAAAAGCCTATTCCATTTTTAGAATAGGCTTTTTGCTTTGTATCAAAATTTATTTTTGAAATTACTATACTCTTCAATTAACATAAAAATTAAATACCTTACAAAAGCGACTCAAATCAAAGCCCTTAAATAACAAATAATGTGCTATTAATTTAAGTTGATTTCTCAAAAGTTTCTCCGTCAACTGAAGAGGTGCAAAATGTTAAAATCAATTTTAGTACTAGGAACAGGTATTGCCATTGGCATATGCGTATACAAGAAGAAGCAAAAAAATAGTAAGAGCTTTAGTACCGATAGCGATACTGACTCATTGATTAGTAAAGATAATAATAAAAACAAAGATGATAGTTCTCTAGATAATGCTGTACAAGTTTAAACGTAAATAAAGGGGTTCATACGTGGACCCTTTAAATATTATTTTCTATAAATTAAATTTATTTAAAATAATAAACTTTTTTATAAGTTCATCTAATATTAACTTTTATTTTAAATAATTATTTCACTATTCATTTAATTATTAAATAAATATGTTTAAAACAAAAAGAACACTTCAAATGCTAAATTTTACATGTTGTAGCAAAACTCCCTTTATTATCTTTAACGTTAAGAATAAAAAATGGAGACTAAAATGTCTAAACGTCATATTTTAAAAGAAGTTAATGCAAAAAGTATGTGTGGTATGGAAATTGTGGTAGAGCAAATTTTTGAAAATGCCCTGGAAAAAAATTTAGCTTCAACCGAAGTAGAGCAAAACTGGTTACCACTTTCGAAGATTGTCATTTCAGACAAAGTTATCAATTTAGATCAAGACAATACCTTTGCCCATCCAAGAACAGGTAAAGTCTTTAAAATTTTAAACTCTTAAGCAGTTTGGTTACTAACATGCATATAAACGAAATGATTGAGGCGAAACAACAAAAGGTTTCGCCTCAATGCATTTAATTAAGTGAATTTGCATTTCTTGACTCGTGATTAACCTGAAAATGCGTTAAGTTACTTATAATTTTTGAAGTAAATACTGATTTTTTATGATAATTGAGATAGAAACCCATCCACTACAACCATTTTTACCTGAAAATGCCCGTTTATTAATGCTAGGGAGTTTCCCACCTCCTCGTAATAAATGGAAGATGGACTTTTATTATCCAAACTTTCAAAATGACATGTGGAGAATTTTTGGCTTAATCTTTTTCCAAGACAAGACCTATTTTTTAAGCGAAAATCAGAAAACATTTAATGAAGAACGTATCCGAAACTTCTTAACTGAAACAGGTATTGCCATTTTCGATACGGCTTATCAAATTAAACGCCTCAAAGGTAATGCTTCCGACAAATTTCTGGAAATTGTCACACCCACAGACTTGGCGGCTTTGCTTCAAAAAATCCCTTTATGCCAAACTATTATGACTACAGGTGACAAAGCAACTGATACCTTAATTTCAGTTTTACCTGAGAACACTGAAAAACCTTTAATTGGAACATCGACAACAACTTATTTTGCCGACCGCGATATTCATTTATATCGGTTACCGTCATCTTCTAGAGCATATCCACTAGCGCTTGAGAAGAAAGCAGAAGCCTATCAAAAATTCTTTAATGAAATAGGTTTCTTGTAATATTCAAACTTACATCATCCACTCAATAGGCAAGTAAGAAACGGCTTTAATCATTGTTCGTTGAAAACGGCTGGTTCCCGGGTCTTTATCGTATTCAATGACTTGACCATTCGACTGGTAATCTAGCCAAGTAATTTCACCTTGGCTATTTAGTTTTAACTGATAGGCCACTTGGGGTAAATGTTGATCTAACATAACGGAAATCTGAGTTTGTAATTGGCTAGATTCAATCA
Organism: Acinetobacter sp. 766875; assembly: GCF_000582055.1. Lineage (NCBI taxonomy): Bacteria > Pseudomonadati > Pseudomonadota > Gammaproteobacteria > Moraxellales > Moraxellaceae > Acinetobacter > Acinetobacter sp. 766875. The sequence goes on from NZ_JEXX01000022.1 coordinate 52,506, forward strand.
CTAAACCTACTTCGGTATTTAAATAAGTAGAGCGGGGGTCAAAGTTAAAAGAACCAATAAATACTTTGCCATCTACATCAAAAAATTTCGCATGCAAACTTGATTTATTTTTACCCTTTGCCGGTATAACGCTACCCGTTACAATTTCGTACCAAGTTCTACGTCGCCGTTCTAAAACAGGTTTAAACTCATAAAGTTCAATACCATTTTTAAGCATTTCTACACGGTATTGACTATAAAAAGCATGTACGATCGCAACATCATTCGCAGCAAAAGAGTTAGTTAAAGCACGAACTTTAATTCCTTCAACTCGCAGTTGTTTCAAATAATACGTACCTTGTTGAGTGGGTACAAAATAAGCAGAAGCTAATTCTAAGTGCTGCTTGGGTTTACCCATAATAGACATGACTTGCCCATACAGCATTTCATGTTCAGCTGCGGTACCTAAAATTTTCTTGGGAGAGTCTGCTACAAAGTGTGCTTTAGACCATTGAATAGGGTTGTGCTCTAAAAGCTCTTTTAGATAAGACTGAGCATCATAAAGTTTATCTTCAGTCAGGCTATGGTTCTCATGGTGTAATTGTTCGTAATGCTCTCTTAGAGCTTTTAAATGATGCTCAGCACAAGTACCAATCACTTTAGTCGCGTCTACACTTAAGGTACTTTCCCAAAAGTCAGCAAATACAGCTTGGGCATGCCGTACAGCATCTCCATAAAACAAAATATCTAAATCTGTAAATTGAAACTTACTGCTTGCTTCAAAATATTCACTACTGATATTTCTACCACCGGTTACTGCAATTGAAGCATCTGCAATTATGAGCTTGTTATGCATACGGTGATTCACTTTTTTGAAGCGAAAAATATAGTCGAATATTCTTAAATATCTAAATTTATAAGGATTAAATAGCCTAATTTCAAAATTGGAATGCTGTAAAAGGCTTCTTAATATGCCATCAAGTTTTATACCGTTTTGATCATCAATCAACAACCTGACTTTTATGCCTCGATCTGCCGCCTTCAGTAATTCATGCAAGATCAGATTACCCACAAAATCATTAGTCCAAATGTAATATTGTAGATCTATAGTTTCTTTGGCATTTCTAATTAAATAAATACGTGAAGCGATACTCATAAATGCATCATCGAGGGCTACAAAAGCGGTAAGACCCTGACGTGTTTTTTCTTCTGCTGCCTCATCATTCAACCAATTATTTGTCTTTATCACTATATCTTTCTCATTAGGATCGTATGTATCTGTATAAGAAGGTAAATCAGTAAAACCCCAAGCACTTAAGGCCATAGTACTATACTGCTCATATAGCTGATTGATCATGTAAGCATTTAATTTGCATCCAAGTTAGATCTATCAGAGCATTCTTATATTCAATTTATATGTCAAAAACCTCAATAACTGTATGATTTTGTTGTACTCTAAAAAACTATAAAATTAAAATATAATGAAAACAATGTATTAGTAGAGATTAAAATTTTACTAGCGGCTTGTTAAATAATCATTTTGATTGTGTGAGCTGTATTTTACTGCAAGAAATTATTTCGATAATTTATGAATTTCACTTATAAAACTGTGACATATTACTCCTTATTTTTATAAGTTGTGTTTTAACATGCGCCCTAATTTCACAAGTTCACATTACTTACAATGAGGACACTAACTACTACATTAAAACACATGATTTCTATCATACTTCCTTAAAAAGCTGCATAAGCAACCTACCAAACAATGGAAGGTAGAAGGAAGGAGATAGGAAATGCCACAATATTTAATGATTGCTGAAAAGGTATATAAAAAAATTGAAGAAAATAATCTTTTTTCTGATACTCCGACTGAACATTTGAATAACTTGATAGGCGTAATCCGTAAAGAGATTAAAGGTACAAAATTTAAGCTTAAATATAACTTTATTGACTTTGAAGAATGTTTAACAAAGCCACTGGATGAATGCGCCGTTAAGATTGATATTAGCCTAATGCCAAGCCATAAAAATAAAGACGAATATATTTTATGGTTAGCGGGATTTATAGAAAGAATGACGACAGGTGGGGAGACTCATCTTCCTCCTATTTCAAAATTTATTCCACCAGACTTTAAATTTAACTGTGAATTTGATAGTGGTCATACTCAGCCAGTAGAAGTACAGAGACATGATGAGGGGGAACTTATCATTAATTACTTTAAATCAGAGGCCTTCATGAAAATTATAAAAGAAGAAAAATAATTTAAAGAATAGAAGTGTTTCCACCACACTTCTATATCGCTGTCAAAATTCAGCGACCGCCTTCTGGGGCGGTTTTTTTATGGAATTAGCAAAATTCCTTGTTATATTGATGTCTTCACATAAGTTTTCACTATGAACATAACTCAATTGTTCGCTATAAAAATAGATACAGAAATCAATGTTAGCTTTTTATTATCTTCATGGTTTAAGGAGATATAGAAATTTTAAAAGAGAGTTAAATTGCTTCCTTGTAGACAATTTAGTCTAGATGTATTCTGAATCTATAAAGAACTTTCATGTTTGTTAGTTTTTTAAAGGAGGTGTCTATGCTCCATAATTTTAGACAATTTTTCTGCATGCACATCTGGGAATATGATTTTGATATTTCTCATGATGAGGTAAGAGAATGTAGAAAATGTGGGAAAATTCATAAAGTGAAGAGTTCCCATAAAATGACTTAAGATTAAAGAAAGTGATTTTAAGCATATTAAAAAATAAGCCCAATAATTTAAAAGTATTGGGCTTATTTATGAATAATAAAAACCTATTAATTTACTCAGAATATAATTCAAATTAGATCACATTTTTAAATTATAAAAGGTTTCAATTTACATAAATTTATATTAAATTTAAAAAAAAAATAACACTTCAATAAAAACTAAAAACTTAAATTTATAACTTTAATCTTATACTCATATTTTATAAGAAATTAATAAGGAGATAGAAATGCCAAAATACTTACTATTAGCAGAAAAAATTTCAAAAAATATAAAAAAAGAACACACCAATAATCATCTAAAAAATCTAAATAATTTAATTATGGAAATCAAAAAAGCAATTAATGGTACAGAATTAAAGTTTTTATATAATTTTTTTGATTTCGGAGGCACATTTCTTAATCTTCAGGATGAGTTACCTTTCAAGTTAGATATTAGCTTGATTCCCATCTATAAAAGTGAAGAAGACTTTATTTTTTGGTTAGCAGATTTCATTGATCGAATCACTATCGACACAAGTAAAGGAGATTATTCAATAAAAAAGAAGTTAGCCATCCTACACTCTATTGTTGAGAAAATTGATCTATAGGCTTTAGCTTAGTATAGCCATTCTTTTAAGGCTCTTGTCGAGGGGCCGAGTTCATATCGTGTCTCACTTTACTTATATTTTCATAAATAATTTTACGTAATCTGTTTATTGCACCTAAAGGTTTGTGCTCAGGTAAAGCATGCCACGGCGTAAAGGAGAGATTTTCACAAAATTGATTCTGTTCCGGTGTATCAAAGCTTTGCTTTGGAATACGAATAGTTGCAACCTGATAAAAAGGTGCTTCTGCTTCTTTCCATTCTGTCATTGCATCTTCAACTTGCATTTGAGTTGAAGTTCTTGGCTGTATAAGAAACTCCATACAAGCGTCTTGTTTTTGCAGCGTATCTTTTAGTGCAGCTCTTAAAAAATTATGGCTTGGATGGTCAGGTAGAGATGTAGATACCGTAGAACAATTTCTTACGGAATACTTAACAGCTTGACGGTCATTATCTAATCCTAATTGATAGGGCACCATAGACCAGTAACGTGCATATAATGGATTAGAAATTTTAGAATTACGCGCTCCTAAAGCATTGATTGTTCCTTTAAGCCCTAAAGCAAACGGAATATGAAGCTTTCTGAGAGTACTTTTGCTGTTAACGTCCTGCATAAAAGAAAGATATCTTTGCCCATCATTTACGAAAAAGACAGGATGATTGATCATAATAAAATCTTGAGTTGTCGCTTCTTTTTCACTTTCTAAAATTTTTTGCCCCGGTACACCTAAAACTTTTATCGCTATGCCGCGAGCATCTTTTTCAATGTCTGCTTGAGATGCATCGTTAGATGCATTCGAAAATCGAATCCAGGCTTGATAGCTCTTATCAGGAACAAATATACCTTTTGCAAGTTGATTTGGAATATTTTTAAGTACATGGAACTCGGCACGAACACAGCCATGTGCTTTAGGATGTGCATCTCTTAAGGCTTTACCAGGTGCATACTCTTTACGTATTGATTCTTCAATAACGGTAGAGATTTCTTGAGCCAGTTTTTTTTCATTTGGTTGGAGCTTTTCATTTAAATATTCATCAGGGATTGGATAATTAGTTGTATAGGTAGGAGTAGAAATAGCAGAAGCTTTAGTATTTTTATAAAATATTGGATCACTACAGCCACTTAATAATGAAAGAACTGGAGTAAAAATAACGAGTAGTCTAAAGTGGCTTAAATGAGAAAAGTTTGGCATTCATTGCTCCTTATTGCAAAGTCCACTTTAGAATTAAAATAATATGTTAGCTTTACATTATTTTAATGATTCCAACCATTATCTACTGTTAATAGATTAGACTAAATTGTTACTTATCTGAACAATATAAATAAAATTATTATTTAATATAAAGCTTCTTAAAACCATTAAGAGCAATATGACATGATAAATAATTCAGAAAATGTACAAAATAATTCGACTGTTTCACCTCAACCCATTACTCAAAATATACTTATTGATCGGTTCAACCCAACTTATTGGAGAATAGATGGTCCACAAACCATGTCTTTTGCGATTACCAATTATGGCAACGGTTTTGAGGCGTCTTTCCGCTCACGCATGACTACAGACTTGGCTGGTATTAGTTGGGACTCTTACGACTCTAAAGACCATAAATTTTTAGCTTATGAAACTAAATATAGCTATTCAGGTGTGGTATGGGACTTTGATATTGAACTATCACCATCTATGCCAGTTCTAAATAATGAGTCGCTAACTCCAACTTTAACGGTTTATTATAACGACAATGGAGTAGATAAAATTGCGTATATCGTCTTGTTCAACTATGCAAATACTCCATCTTCAAGATCTGCCCATATTCATATCAACTGGGATACAGTCAAAGCAGGTTTCTCGGCTACAGATAGTTTTCCAGTTACCAATATTCAGCAAATCACATTTTCGGCTTTTACAAGTAGTTATAACCCACACTCATCATTGCCCTTAAGTCAGGCTGAAGATGGTTATATTCGCATTACTAATTCAGTCGTGACAGGTGCAAATGCAAAATTAAATTTAAGCCGAGTGGTTGTACCACAGCATAACTATGGCTTATGTACCAGCTATGACGATCATTACGACCTGAACCCGCAGCGTATAGTAGATAACATGGCTGCTTTGGGTTATCACGGTTTCATTAATCATTACTGTGGTATGTCACATTATCCTGAAATAATCTGGAGAAGTGATATTAATAGATTCCAGATTCCAGACACCTTAGTGACTGGACAAGATGTTGTTAACCCATGTACCCGTAAATGGCATGAGAAATATGCCCAAGCTCTGCATAATGCAAATATGCAACCCGTTTTTGGGGTAAGTTTTGAAATGTACTCGCTAGGCGCAAATGAATTTTGGGCACAGCGAGACTGGAATAGTAATTTGGGTAAAACAGGCTACCAGCCACCAAGTTATTTCTTCAGTTTAAGTGATCAAAATGCTTTGGCATATTTACATAAAGTTTTTATTGAGTTTGCAGATACCATGGTGACAGGTGGGTCTGATGTCAACATGCAAATTGGTGAGCCTTGGTGGTGGTATAACACAGATACGAACTTACCATGTGTCTATGACTATCCAACCAAGTTAGCTTTTAATGCAGATACAGGTTTATATGCACCAGACTTAGGAACAATTTATGAGGCGATGAATAAAACAGGAACACCGTATGATGAATTTAAAACATGGTTAAGAAATAAGTTAGGGCAGACCTGCCAAGATATTCGAACAGCAATTAAAGCAAAATATGCAAATGCCCAAGTGTGCCCATTAATCTTTTTCCCATCTATTCGCTCACCAATACAAACCCTAGCAACTTATATTAATTATCCAAGTGAGCATTATTCATACCCTCATTTTGATTACATTATGACTGAAGCCTATGATTGGCTTTTAGAAGCGAAATTAGATTTAGCCCATCAAGCTGTTTCACAAATACCAACTCAAGATTTAGGCTATCCTGCCAGTAAAGTTGCTTATTTATCAGGGTTTGTACCAGATGCATCTATTGCTTATATCTATGGATTCGACAAAAACAAACCATATCGAACACCTATCTGGCAACGTATTTTTGGAGATATGCAAAATAATGTATCTCTAGGGCTTATGAAGCAATTTATCTGGGCATATCCACAAGTTATGTTTGACTCGATTACAATCGATACTACTCAAGCTCCAAATGGCTTCTTTGTTGAAAATACGCTCTATACACCTATTAGTGATAACACGCCATACCCACCGGATATTTACCTATAAGTAAAAATAAGCTGGTTACAAGATAATGATTTGATAAGAAACCTCTTCAAGTAAGGGGTTTTCTCGTTTTTTAAATGTAGGCTTGCTTAGACGTATGTGACTGGCTATGCTGTAATGGATTGCTATGAAAGCCAATTTTAATTTAAGCAAAATTAAGCTCTTGTATTAGCATTACATTATCTATTTTGCTCGACTATAAATACCGAATGATATAAAGGAAACCCAAAGATGAAATCTCGTGCAGCTGTCGCCTTTGCTCCAGGAAAACCTTTAGAAATTGTTGAAATTGATGTTGCACCACCCAAAGCGGGAGAGGTTTTAATCAAGATTACCCATACTGGAGTATGTCACACCGATGCATTTACCTTATCTGGTGATGATCCGGAAGGTGTTTTCCCGGCAATCTTAGGTCATGAAGGCGCGGGGGTAGTAATTGAAGTTGGTGAGGGGGTAACAAGCGTTCAGCCGGGTGATCATGTTATTCCGCTTTATACGGCAGAATGTAAAGAATGCTTATTTTGTAAATCTGGAAAAACCAATCTTTGTGTTGCTGTACGTGCAACTCAAGGTAAAGGCGTTATGCCAGATGGTACTACACGTTTTTCATATAAGGGCGAACCAATTTACCACTACATGGGCTGTTCAACCTTTAGTGAATATACGGTAGTAGCCGAAGTATCTTTAGCTAAGATTAATCCTGAGGCGAATCACGAGCAAGTATGTTTATTAGGTTGTGGGGTAACTACAGGTATTGGTGCCGTGCATAACACAGCGAAAGTACAAGAGGGCGACTCTGTTGCTGTATTTGGCTTAGGTGGTATCGGTTTAGCCGTTGTACAAGGAGCACGTCAAGCAAAAGCAGGGCGCATTATTGTCGTAGATACAAATCCAGATAAATTTGAGCTGGCAAAACAGTTTGGCGCTACAGATTTCTTAAATCCTAAAGATTATGACCAACCTATTCAGCAAGTCATTGTAGAAATGACAGGCTGGGGCGTAGATCATTCATTTGAATGTATTGGAAACGTCAATGTTATGCGCTCAGCTCTAGAGTGTGCACATCGTGGTTGGGGACAATCTGTCATTATTGGTGTAGCCGGTGCAGGCCAAGAAATTTCAACCCGTCCGTTCCAGTTAGTTACTGGCCGTAAATGGTTGGGTACAGCATTTGGTGGTGTGAAAGGGCGCTCACAACTTCCTAAAATGGTCGAAGATGCTATGAAAGGTGATATTCAACTTGAAGCTTTTGTAACGCATACAATGCCTTTACAAGACATTAATACCGCTTTTGATTTAATGCATGAAGGTAAATCCATTCGCACTGTCATTCATTTTTAAATGAAGTAAAAAGGGCTGTAATTCAGCCCTTTTTTTATGCTTAATAGTTTTATATTTTAAATGGCATTACCACACATGTCAGTGGTACCTTGAGGATAGCTAAACTGTAGAGCATTACGGTCTGTAATTAGTTCACTCGACAACTCTTGTCCAAATAATTGTTCAGAATATATTGCTATACCATTCATAATAGAAAAACGTATATTCGCAAGCGGAGCTGGCAAATTAGATTGATACCCCTGATCAACTCCATTTAAAATAAAGCCTACTTGCTTCGTGTTCTGATTAATATATATACCCAAGCGTTGGTATCCATTCATATTATTTGTCATATTTTGACTTTTGAAGTAAGGATGATCAGGTCCGCTATTATCACTAACTCGATATGCTAAAGAGTAATTTAAAGTTGGAGGATTCTCGCCAAAATCTGGGTCATAAGTCCCTGTATGAAACCCGTAGTTTGATCTAACGGTATATCCATTATTTGTTACACCAGTAAAATCAATATTAGAGATATAAGAAGAGTTACCAACGGCTACAGTTGGAATTTTTAGTTCCATTTCAAAGGCAATAATGCCCTTATTAGGTATAGAGAAATCGCCAATATCATTAGTCGAGTTGAGACCTGCTTTAGTTCTCGCTATATAATCTATATTGCCATATTCATTTTCTAGTATAGGATCTACTTTAAGGCTAAATTTTTGCCCACTTATTATTGGAAATATTTTCATAGGAAAATAATCAGGATGTTCATTATTCCATAGGTCATAATCTTCTTGAGTTGCATCAAAATGATATTGGCAGATTGGGGTAGAAGAATTAGGGGAATTCATTTGAGTCAAAAGGGGTTGAGATGCCAATTTTTCATTCTTTGTAGTTGATGAAATTCTTTTAGATGCGACTTTTTGGTTAGATTCATTACGTAATGCTGTATTGGTATTATCAGATGATACCTCATACATGGCCCAGCATAAGGTAATTGCACTAACAGCAACTATGCCTATTTTTTTCATAGATGTTCCTATAAAGTTAAGTAAATTCTTAGAAAGTATGGATAAAGAAAAAGTTATTATTAATTCTTAAATATTTGATATTGTTAAATTTAAAAACTATTGAATATGATTAATCATATTCAATAGTTACAGTTGCCATAGCACGAACTTTACCCGGTGTAACATTCGTTGCTGTTTGATAGTAGCGGGCAGTCATCGGTACGTTATATTGAAGTGTCTGGTTAGAAGACAATGTACCTAAAGCCAGCTTGTCACCTTTTTTGATAACCTGATTTTTATTTTGATAATTCCAAAGTAACTGAACGCCTACACCGTTTGCTTTTTCAGAAGCTGCAGCTGTATTCGCTAAAACCTGATTGTTTGTACCATCTTGAGTAAAGTCATAGGTCAAACTAATAAGATTTTTCTCTTCATAGCCAGTAGGGTTAATACCACCATTACATAGGATGTTCATATCAAAAGTTTGTTCACCTTGAGTTGAACCAACACCTTTAAAGCCAGCTTTAGTAACTGTTGGTAGTTGTACAACTTTATTGATATTACCTTGAATTTCACATGAAGAAGATGCAATGGTAATCGCATTGGCATTAACAGTACTTGTTAAGAAAGGCTTATCTGGAAAACCACGGATATAATAACTACTATATCTACCAGGAACTAAAGTCCCAGAACCTGTTTGTGAGGCAATTTTAATTATTTCCACAACAAAATAGCCATCTGCTAAGTAACGATTACCTGAGATTCCACCACGTTGATAAGGGTAATAACCAGAAAAATTGGTATTATTATCTGCTTCACGGTATAGGCGAATACCAATACCAGGAATATTGGTTGTATAGATGCTATTGCCTAAGGAGCTTAACGGATAAGCCTGTGTTAATTCCGCAACGGCAACATCGCGGCTATCACAATTATTTGCTTGTGTTCTAGTCCGGGTAATAGGAAAAGTCGCTTTTCTTAAAATCGCACCTACTTGATCACTAGGACGTACGACAACACGTCCCACCGCCATAAGAACATCATTTGCTTCATAATTGACTATATAGCATGCAGCATTAGCTTCACCATACACACCTAAGCCCGCGGTAAATAGAGCACCCGTTAATAATATTCTTTTCATTTGCAGACAGCCTCCGTCATTACCACGCTTTGTTGCTTGTTTTGCAACTGATTACCAACATTGTACTCAACCGAACAACGCTCATTGCTTTCGTCTCCCCATTTTACATACAGACGATCTTGAGCAAGTGGGGTACGTAAGTAAATCATACTACCTTGTGCAACAATACCTACAGCTTCGTCTTTTTGGTTAAAGACTTGTGCTGCAAAAGGTAAGCTGTTGCCATCTGCAGTCTTACTATTAATATAAACTGCATAACCTGTCTTAGTCGCAAAATCTACTTTAGCAATTGCACCAGCAAACGGCGCAATACGTTGACTTGTTTCTTCAAGTTCTACTTTGCTAGACATTTCTTGAGGGTCAAGGGTAATGTCATTAAGACGGTATGGAGTAACATATGGAACTACGGCATAACCTGCTTTATTGATGCTTAGACCAACGGTATTACTTACTTTTGCGCCAGCTGCATCAGGTGCATGTACAAGTACCATTGTTTGACCTTGTTCAGGTCCAAATAACACACCTTTTGAGTGAGCAACGATACTACCGCTTAAGCTCACCATAGCTTGTTGATAAGAATCAGCCACACTATAAGAACCACCAACAGTTGTATAGTTAGTACGATAACGACCATTTACGTTAAATGTTGGGTTTGCATAGTCCTGATGCGACATAGAAGCACCATAACTAAAGCGATCACCTACCATTCCACTTGCACCCACTGTACGACTATCTTCAGATGCAGTAATGTTGACATTAACTGAGTTCTTCTTGAAGTTCATTGGGAAAGACAATGTCATTAAGTATTCAGTATCACGTGATTGGTTACTTGCGCCGTATTCAACTTTACGATTGATCGCAGACAAACCATAAGTTAAACCATGGTAATTATTGCTATAACCAATCTGATACTGTTTAGTTGTTTCACTACGGTTCCAATAATCGACCCATGAACCTACCATATAGAAGTTACCCCAACCCTCAGGGAGTCCTTGGTTCAAGGTAATCTGGAATTCACTACGTTGGCGACCCGCAGCGTAAGTATTGATACCTTTTTCTTCTAAATCACGAATAAGAAGGGCATCACGCAATTTATAGAAGTTTTCTGTTGAATAACGATAAGCTGCAAGTGTTAAGTTCGTATTGGTTGGTGAAATTAATTTACTATAGCTTAAACGGAAACTTTGACCAGACTGCGAAGCTTGTTTTTCAAAGTCCGCCTCAGAATGCGTAACGTCAAATGCAACAGCACCAATAGGTGTTGCAAAAGCAGCACCCAGCAATAAAGCTGTATAATTTTCAGAAGCCTGAATTCCGGTATAACCCGTTAAATAGTTATTAATACCTTGTTGATATTTACCCTGAACCACCCAAGGATTAAGATCAATATCACGATCACGGAATTGACCTACAGTGAGTGAGTAACGGTTTACACCCGGACGTAACATCTGAACAACAGATGCATAAGGCACAGAAAATTTTTGTATTTCCCCATTCGCCTCAATAACGGTAACTTCAATCTCGCCACCAAATCCGGTAGGGTACAGGTCATTAATTTCGAAGTTACCCGGTGCTACCGTTGTTTGATAGATAAGTTGGCCTTGCTGACGTACTTCAATTTTTGCATTAGTTTTAGCATTACCACGAATACGTGGGGCATAACCAAGCATACTATTCGGCAGCATTCGATCGTCACTTGAGAAATCAATACCACGATAGCCATAAGAGTCAAATACTTCGCCGTTTGTAAAACTATCACCAAGTGTTAAAACACCACGATATTTCGGGAATGCTCGCTGTAAATAAGTACTTGTTTCTTCGTAACTTGACTTAGATTGATTTTCAGCAGGTGTATCTTGCCATTGCCACTGACCATTGTGACGTAGCTGCCAACCACCTAAATTTAGTCCGGCTGTGATACCCATAAACGCATTTGAGGTTTCACTTCTATCATTCGATTGAGTGAACGTTTTATAAGCACTACCGTTATAAGATAAAAAGCCTGCATTAATACCGCGATCCCATACGCTCGGATCGACATAACCTTGCGCATTTTTTTGTAATGCGACTTGAGGGATTGAAATATCGACACGTAAACGAGAGTTATCAAACTCGTAAAATGCATTTTCAACCCATTCTTCTATTTTGTAGCAACTATTATTTTCTTTTTGAAGGGGAGCATGCTTAGTCAAAACCTCTTGTTTTACGCCGTATTCAAGAAGATTAATTCCTGTAAAGCAAGTGACCGCATTTTGTGTTGGGTCTACCGCCTTAAACACCATACGACGTTTACCAAACCATTGACCATTTACATATACGTCAACGTTATATTCGCCAGGTAAAACAGGGTTGCCATATTTAAAGCGAGAAATATCAACTTTTTTTGCATCGCCAATTAAGAAAGCAGAATCAAACTCAGCTTCAACAGGAGCACTCGCAGCTGTTTCTTCAGCATGCACGAATACAGGCATTGTCATAGTAACAACACCGGAAGCCAAGTAATAACAAATATGGCGTTTTAATAATTTATAAGATTCTTGCCGTTTTTTTGGCATAGCTAAGTCCGCCTACTCACATAATAGGTGCTTAAAATTTATTAAAAAATATAAATCTGATTATTGAAGTTTTATTGAGTGTTCGACTCGGCCACCGTAGTCATTCACATTAATAAAACTCATATCCTGAAGATTGCCATTCTTAAGCTGAATGGATGCATCAGAAAAAGGCTTAACCATTAGCCCTTCAGGTAATAAATCTACTTTTTTATCGCCGACTTTCTGATAAACAGAAGTCATGGTGATATGAAAAGGTGTTGGATTTTTTACCGTTAAGTTTTGACCAGATTTAACCCATTGAAGCTTATCTGCCGCTAAGTTCGCATCATCTTTAATCGAAGCTGGACGATAGAAGAATTTAATACGTGAACGAATTGCTAATTGCAGAAAATTATCAGGTGTCGCATCTGAGCCCTTTGAGGTAGGTCTTGGAGGAATATCCAAAACATTTAACCATAAGACAGTTTCTTGCTTCTGATTTAACTGAGAAGCAGTGGGTAGAGCAGTAATACGAAAAGTCTGACTTTTTGTTGCTTCAACACGAGAAATTGGAGGAGCAATCATAAAAGGAACTTTTGATTGATCCGGAGTACTTTTTGGGTCGCCTTCATCAATCCAAGCTTGGACAAGTGCTGGTTTTGAACCGTTATTGCTAACTTGTAGCGTAACTTCTCGGGCATCTGATGGATAAATTACACGAGTGCCATGAATTACAATTTCTGCATGAGAGGCAGGTGCGGCTACCGCTGAAGCAAATGCCAAACCTAACAAAAAATTATAACTGTTCAATTTCATTTCAGGATTCTCAGCCAAGGAAGTTCGGGAAAGCGTTACACAAAATAGGGCTTCTATACGGATATAGAAACCCTATCATCCATCAATTATTGATAGATAATTGTGTATTGAACAGAAGTGTTCACTTTACCAGCAGTAGAAGCGCCAGTTGCATAGTATTCAGCATAGTAGTTAAGGTCTGCACTACCAGCTTTAGCAACGTCAACCCATTGAGAGTTTGCTTGAGCGCCATTTGCACCAGCAGCAAGAACTGGAATTACTTGGTTGTTGCTACCTAAAAGTTGAACGTTAACGTTTTTAGCACCAGTAGCGTCTTGGTTAAGTAAACGACCAGTATTGAAGTCAACCGTTGCACCTGGTTCGAAGTAAGTCGCAACTTTACCTTCTGAACAGTTAGCTAATTTGATCTGGAAAGGAGTACGACCAGCAACGTTACCAGCAGCAGCTAAAGTTTGTTTAGAAACAGTTGGAAGAGTAACTGTGAAATCTTTACCAGCAGGTGTAACGATGTCACAAGTTTTGTCTGTAACTAAACCATTAATTGTAATTGTACCATCAGCAGCTTGAGCGTTCGCAATCCCTACAACTGAAAGAGCAGCGATCAAAGCAAGTTTTTTCATAGTGTTTTCTCAAAAAGTCTGGATAAAAGTTTAATCTGTTACTTTTCCAGAGGTTGACATCTTGAAAAGTAATGCGGCGATACTAACATTTTTTAAACAAAATGCAAACTAGATCACATATTTTTTAAATAATAAGAAAAAATACCATGAATTTAGAGTAAACATGACTAATGCTCTTTTTGAGTTAAGATTTTGTTTTTAAATATGAAATATTTGATAGAAGTTCTATTAAGAATAATTGCAAAAGAAAAATACAATTAAAGAAAATTATTTTAAGAAAAATTTAATGAAGTAATTATATAGAACAATTTATCTTTATGCATGAAAAAACGTGAAAAATTTATCATTTATTAAGCAAATAAGAGCGAATTGTTAACTCTAGCTAAGTATTGCACTATAAAGTCAAAAATTCACTCTTATAAGGCCATTCATACTTAAGTAACCGTAAAGAGTTAAGACTGAGTTGATGTTGAAAGCTCGTTCATTTCAATGATAGTTAACAAGCACTACTTTTTTATTAGCACTTATAGTTTCAATACTCGTATCCATTTTTTCAGTATGTCGCGCTAAGTTGAACACATTATCTTTGTTTAAATATTGAGTATCAATAGTTGTATTCAAAGAATTGATTTGAGCGCATTCTTTTTCAATATTTACTGTAGAACAAGTATCTTCAACAATATTTCCTTTAATCATTATTGTGTTATTCGCATAACAAAATAGTGGGGAAGTGGAAAGTACCGCCAAAACTACAATTTTAAATATATTATTTTTCATTTTATATATACCTATTTATTAAATAGTTAATATAAGAGATACAATAATTTTTATTTAAAAACAATTTGAAAATTCATTTTAATAAAAAAATAATAAATAACATGTGACGTATATCTCACTAATTATTTTAT
>NZ_JEXX01000023.1:0-66458 GCF_000582055.1 Acinetobacter sp. 766875
TGCGAGGAAGCTGAAATCAGTTGATTTTTCCAGTCGATAATTTGGTTTTGATGAACATCAAATTCAGCACTCAATTCAGCAAGTGTTTTTTCTGCTTTAATCGCAGCAAGTGCTACCTTAGCTTTAAAATCATTTGAATGATTTCTTCTTGGTCTACGTGCCATAAAATACTCCATATATTGATGTTTATAACATCATTTGGGGAGCAAAATATCACTTATAAGTGTTGTTCAAATTTCCTGATCCACCTCTAACCATTCAATAATTCAAATAAAATGTATTTCAACACTTGCATGCACAATTTCTTCATGGATAGAGAGTGCCTGTTTCACTACATCTGGTGTTAAATCTACACCTGTACTCTCTAAAGCCAAGATGCAAGAAAACTTGCCTCTACCAACTTTCCAAACATGTAAATCAGTAATATTAACTTGAGGAAATTCCTCTATAACCTCTTTGATTTCATCAACCACAGGGTGAGACATTTCTGCATCGAGTAGTGTCTTTCCTGTCTCATTTAATAATCCCCATGACCATTTAGCGACAAGAATAGCTCCAACTACACCTAATAGTGCATCTAAGAAACTCCAACCAAAATATTTCCCCGCAAACAATGCAACAATTGCCAATACAGAAGTAACCGCATCAGCTACTACATGCAGAAACGCCGCCTTTTGATTTAAGTCATGATGATCGTGGTGGTGGTCGTGTTCATGGTGATGATCATGCTCGTGGTGATGGTGGTGGCCTCCGTCATGTAATAACCATGCACAAACCAAGTTTACCAATAAACCAACAATTGCAATTGGTATTGCCTCATTGTAATGAATATTCACGGGATTCATTAATCGATCGATAGATTGAATACCCATTAAAAGTGCTACAACCATAAGTAAAATAGCACTACTGTACCCTGCTAGAATCTCAATTTTCCAAGTACCAAAACTAAATCGCTGATCATGAGCATAATGTCGGGCCATTCGATATGCGAAATAAGCTAAGCCGAGAGCAACCATATGTGAACTCATATGCCAGCCATCTGCGAGTAAGGCCATCGAATTAAAAATCCATCCCCCCAATATCTCTAGTACCATCATGATTGCTGTAAGAATTGTCGCAATCAGTATTTTCTTTTGTGCTAAAGGATTTCCTTCATCGAATTGATGAGAATGACGACGATCTAAGTTACTATGAAGTTGCATAAATTTTATCTTTCCAAGATACTCCCCCCAGTATATATTTTTTTTAGGAAAAATCATGTCTCATTTGCATCAAGATAAAAAAATACTTAATCGCATCAAGCGGATTCAAGGACAGGTTACTTCTGTTGAAAAGTCATTATTAACACCTGAAAGCTCTTGTCTTGAAGTATTACAACAAGTTGCAGCAATTAAAGGTGCTGTTAATGGGTTAATGCAGCAACTTCTTGAACAACATTTAAGAGAACATGTATTGAAAGGGGATCAAAATTTTGATGAAGAAGAAATGAAACAGTACTTATTATTATTAGATCGTTATTCAAAATGAGTAGAACAAAATGTTCTACTCATTTTTATTATTAATGGCAGTGACGATCCCCTGTCTTGCTATTCGTGTGGCAGCCTCAAGAATCAGTACCACCTGAATGAGCAAAAGCATTTGTTACCGCAAGCCCCATTAAACATACCAAGATTAGTTTTTTCATGTTGTTCCCCTTTTTTTATTGAACAATAAAATAAGCTTATAATTGTACAACAAACAAACGGAATCTTTCTAAGTCATTAGTCGAAAAAGAGTTATTTAGGCCACTTTTCATGATAGTCATCAATAATATATTCATGGACGTGTACTCCATTGATTCGATGCTGCTGCAAATGCTCATGATCTGGAGGTAAATCATCATGACTGTGGGGTAAAAGAGCCTCATCCTGTGATGGCCACAAACGCATTGCAAGTAATAAAGAAATCGTTGCAATCACTGCCATCGGTATAAAAGTTTGTAATGTTCCTATGTTAGTAGTGAGCCATCCAACCAAGGGATAAGTCACTAACCAGCAAGCATGTGAAAACGCAAATTGCGCTGCGAATAGAGAGGTCCTACTCTCACTCGATGCAGATTTTCGAATCAAACGGCCTGTAGGTGTTTGTGAAACAGAATATCCAATACCAAGCACAAACCAAAGTACAAGCAAACCATTATAAGATGTAATGAAATAACCACTTAACAGCCCAATTACAAGAATTGTTGTTCCCGTCAACATCACTGATCGATCTGGGAACTTATCCAATATCTTAGGCAAAATGAAAGCCGAAAGCATTGAACCAAATCCAAATAAACCAAAAGCCCAAGTAGTCGCATTTTCAGTTAGCTTAAATGTCGATTGAACCAATACCACGGTATTTACAATCACTACAGCGCTTGCTGACGCAATTGCTAAATTGAGAGCAAGCAATGCTTTAAGTCTAGGCGTATTAAAATAAATTTTAGCTCCCTGCTTAATACGGCTATAAACACCTCTAAACGCAGGTACTTTGGCAACTGGTAATTTCGCACTTACCACAAACAAAGCAGAACCGATAAAACCTAATACCGTTCCCAAAAATAAGTTGTGATAACTCATCAAAGTTAATAAAAATGCCGCGAGCATCGGACTAATAATATTTTCTAAATCATAGGCCAATCGTGATAATGATAGCGCATTGGTATAGTCTTTTTCTTCAGGTAAAACATCTGGAATCATTGCCTGAAATGTTGGTGTAAATGCAGCAGAAGCAGATTGCAAAATAAAAATGAGAATATAAATTTGCCAAATTTGTGTCACAAACGGTAGACACAATGCTGTTAATGCTCGAATAACATCTAGCCCAACCAATACTTTTTTTCTTGGTAATCGCTCAGCAAATGCAGATGCTATAGGCGCTACACCGATATAAGCAATCATCTTAATTGCCAATGCAATACCAAGAACTTGGGCTGCTTCCCCCTTTGCAATATCGTACGCCTGTAAAGCTAGGGCGATTGTGATTAACCCCGTTCCGATTAGCGCTATTACTTGGGCCAAAAACAAATGCCGATATGTTGTGTTTTTTAGTACTTCTAGCATCTTATGGATTCCTTTTAGAACCTGACTTCTTTAGCAATTGAATCTCCTTGGAATATTATTCCAAGGAGATTGATCAAAACTTAAAAGACTTTCTTCATTTCACTAAACTGCCCTTCTACAAGTAGAGTTACAGTCACTGGATTTTCCGTACGGTTACGCCAGAACCAACCATGCTTGCCATCAAAAGCTGCCTTTAAGACACCCTGCTGAGTTGTTTCATTCTTTCCTTTTCCATAGCCATGATAGAACCCTTTAGGAGCGTTCACTGGATCACCATGGGTATCATAATTAAGACCACCTCCAACAGCTTTCCAGTCAAAGTTGACACTTGCACTTTGTGGCATCGTCAGTTTCACTTCGGTTGCTTGGCCCGGTTTAAGCTCAATACTAATGCTCTCTTTATTAATAGCAGGCATAATCATTTGAGCATTATCAGTTGCCGTTTGAGTCGAAGTTTCTACTGATATTTGTTCAACACTATTCACTGCCTGTGCAGCATTGATACCATTTTCTGACTCTTCAGTTAGTGATTGTTTGATTTCTCCCATTTTCGTTAAACCAAGCACTTTACCCATACCTGTCGGATCAATTGCATACTCCGCAGGCATGACACAGGTAACTAGCACAATAACGGCACTTACGGCAGCAATTGCTGTTGATTTAATTAACTTTTTTGATGAAGGTAATTCGATATCTTTTGGAATTTCAGCGTTATACATAATTTAGATCCTTATTGAGTAATGAAGCCAGTAAGTTGATAGCCAACAAGTAAAAAACCGAGGAACATGAGGAAGACATTGCTTTGATAAGCTGTTTTAAAGAAATAAGGTGTCTTTCTCCAAAACGTCATTAATAACAAGATGATGCACAGAGCCATAAACTGGCCTAATTCAACCCCAATATTGAATGAGATTAAATTTGCCAACAGTCCATCACTCGGAACTTCATATTCCTGAATTTTTACTGCGAGTCCAAAACCATGAATCAGACCAAAAATTAAAGTCGCGATTTTCGTGTTTGGTTGAAAACCAAACCAACGCTGATAAGCCCCCAAGTTATCTAGAGCCTTATAAACAATCGAAAAACCAATGATTGCATCAATGATGTAGGCGTTTATCGAGATATTGTAATAAACACCCACCAGCATCGTAATCGAATGCCCAAGTGCAAATAGGCTGACGTACAAGCCGATATCTTTCATTCGGTATAAGAAGAAGATAATGCCAACAAGAAATAGTAAATGGTCATATCCAGTGACCATATGCTTCGCACCCAAATAGATGAATGGAATCACATGAATGCCATAAATTTCTTGAATATAGCCCTTATCACCTTCCGCTACTCCATGAGCAAAAAGTGTAGGGCTTACCAATGTAATGAATAAAGCAAGTAATAGCTTTATGTAAGCACTTAATTTCACAATGTGTGAAGCAATAATTTGCATGTATATCAAACTCCAAAATTTAAAATGAATTGAAAATCCATTAACTTTTTGGGCGGTTTAAAAATACGACTCACCATCAGATAAACATATTCTTTTGACCAATCTAAAATCGAAATCCCTTTTAAGAGATGAGCTAAAGCGGCCGATTTAAGTACGTCATAGCCAACAAAATGTTCATAGTAATTATCTTGGTGACTATGTGAATGTTGTTGGCTTATCTCATGATGGTGAGAGTTAATTGCATCAATTGAAACGTGTCTCTGAAATTCATTTTCAGTTACATGCTCTTTAAAGTGCAAACATAAAGCGAGACTGATCATGCAGACTAGCAACATCATCACAAATTTGTTTTGTTTATCTCGCAATATATTTGTCATTAAAGATGCCCCTAAACAACCTGTTTAGCAGCTTCGTTTGATTTTCTTGACCTACCTTGGTTAAACCACACATATAAGGTTGGCAAAATAATCAAAGTCAGTAAGGTTGATGAAATAATCCCACCAATAACAACAGTTGCAATTGGGCGCTGAACTTCAGAGCCAATGCCTACGTTTAAGGCCATCGGAATAAAACCTAATGAAGCGACTAAAGCTGTAATCAACACGGGACGGAGTCTTTCCATTGCACCATGTTTCACTGCATCAATGACACTTTCACCTTGAACTCTAAGTCGCTGAATGGCTGAAACAAGAACCAAACCATTCAGCACAGCAACACCCGATAAGGCAATGAAACCCACAGCCGCAGAAATTGAGAATGGAATATCACGTAGTGCTAAAGCAATCACACCACCTGTTAGTGCAAATGGCACACCTGTGAATACCAAGATACTGTTTCTAACATTACCTAAAGCCATATAGATCATGGCAAAGATCAGAATTAAAGCAATCGGTACTACAACCATAAGACGATTTGAAGCAGATTCCATTTGCTCAAACGTACCGCCCCAAGTCAGCCAATAACCATCTGGTAATTTAAAATCAGCATTCAGCTTAGATTGTGCTTCTGAAATGTAACTACCAATATCAGTTCCACGAACATTTGCTGTAATGACGATACGCCGTTTACCATTTTCGCGAGAAATCTGGTTTGGTCCTTGAACGTTTTTTAACTCGATCAATTCTGATAAAAGAACACTCGAACCATCAGCTAAGCTCACAGGAATCTGATACAGCTTTTCTAGATCTGTTACCGAGTTTTGATCCATACGTACCACAATGTCGAACTTTCGATCTCCTTCAAACACCTTACCTACTGTCTCACCTGTGATTAGGCTAGAAACCTGTTTTTGTACATCCTCTGCATCAAGCCCATAGTTGGCAATCATGTCTTTTTTCAGCTCAACAGAAACCATGGGTAAACCAGACATCTGTTCGACTTTAAGATCAGCAGTACCTTTGACTCCCTCTAAAATCTTAGCGGCAGCGTTTGCTGATTCAAGCAACTGCTCTAAATCATCACCATAAATTTTTACGGCAACATCTGTTCGGACACCTGAAATAAGTTCGTTAAAACGCATTTGAATCGGCTGTGTAAACTCATAATTGTTTCCATATACGCCTTTAGATACGCGTTCAATTTCAGCAACAACCGCAGACTTTTCCTTATCAGGATTAGGCCACTGACTACGAGGTTTCAGCATGACAAAGTTATCTGCTACGTTAGGTGGAACAGGATCAGTCGCAATTTCAGCAGTCCCCACTTTGGCAAAAATAGTCTGAACTTCTGGAATTTTCTTAATCTCTTTTTCTAACGTGTATTGCATTTCAATTGCTTGAGTCAACGACGTACCAGGGATACGCAAGGCATGTAGTGCTACATCTCCCTCATCCAAGGAAGGTATAAACTCTGAGCCTAAACGAGTCGAAAGACTTGCACTAAAAACAAAGAAAATAGAGACAAAAGCGATTAGCAAATATCTGTGATTTAAAGACCAATCTAGAATTGGGTTATAAAATCTTTTGATGCCATGGACGATTTTTGACTCTTCTTCTTTAATTTCACCAGTAGTGACCAATGCCACCATTGCAGGGACAAACGTAATTGAAAGAATCATTGCTGCCACTAAAGCCATAACCACTGTTGCAGCCATTGGTGTAAACATCTTTCCTTCAACACCAGTCAGAGTCATTACAGGTAGATACACCAAGATAATGATCAATTGACCATAGAGAATCGCTTTGCGGGATTCTTTAGTCGCCTCAAACACAGTCGTAAAGCGTTCTTGCCTTGTTAAAACTCGCCCAAGCTCTTTTTGTTTAATTGCCAACTTTGCTAAGGAGGCCTCAACAATTACAACAGCACCATCTACAATAATCCCGAAATCTAGTGCCCCAAGACTCATAAGGTTTGCACTAATTTTCTGGTTCACCATACCTGTGATTGTCATCAGCATGGATAAAGGAATGACCAAAGCGGTAATCAGCGCAGCACGGAAGTGACCAAGAAATACAAACAGAACAACGATTACCAGAATCGCACCTTCTAAAAGATTCTTTTTCACCGTCTGTATCGTTGCATCAACCAAAGTTGTACGGTTATAGACAGCTTTTGCTTCCACACCTTCTGGTAATGATTTTTGAACCTGTTGTAGCTTTTGATCAACAGCGTGAGCAACATTTCGTGAGTTCTCACCAATAAGCATGAATGCTGTACCCAGTACAATTTCTTGCCCATCTTTAGTTGCAGCACCTGTACGTAATTCGTGACCAATAGATATTTTGGCAACATCTTTCAATCTGAGGATATAACCATTGCTCGTCGTAATCGGGATATTCTGGACTTGCTCAATCGAGTTAATTTGAGAATCAGAACGAATTAAATACTGTTCACCATTTTTCTCAATATACCCCGAGCCTTTATTCATGCTGTTCTTAGAGATAGCCTCTAAAATTGTCTTCTGATCCAGCCCTATGCTACGTAAATAAGCATAATCAGGTTGAACTACAAATTGTTTGAGATAACCACCAATGGTATTGATTTCATTAACACCCTCTACATTTCGAAGCTGAGGTTTAATCACCCAGTCTTGTAAGGTGCGTAATTCCGTTGGTGAAAGTGGATTAGGATTGTTCTTGGCATTTTCAACGGTATACATGAAGATTTCGCCAAGTCCTGTAGAAACAGGCCCCATAGAAGTTGCAATTCCAACGGGAAGATTTGGTGTCACTCCTTGTAGCTTCTCATTGACTAATTGTCGGGCAAAATAAATATCCGTCCCTTCTTTGAAAATTGCCGTTACTTGAGATAGACCATATCGAGATACGGAGCGTGTATAGTCTAAATTTGGAATACCTGCCAAAGCAGTTTCAATGGGATAGGTCACTTGAGACTCCATCTCCATTGGAGAGAGTCCTTGAGCTTCACTATTAATCTGGACTTGTACATTCGTAATATCAGGGACTGCATCAATCGGTAACTTGAAATAGTTATAAACCCCTAATGCACCAACAAATAAAAATACGATAAGTACAAGCCAACGATTCTTAATCGAGAGCTTAACAATCTGGTCAAACATAGTCGCTACTCCCCTTAGTGGTCATGAGTAGCGCCAGATTTCCCTAGCTCTGCTTTTAAAAGATATGAATTTCCAGCGGCATAAACCTGTCCTACGCGTAATCCAGATTTAACTTCCACATACCCATTGTACTTTTCACCAAGCTCCAGAGGCCTAGCTTCAAAATCATTGCCAACACGAATGAATACAACATCCCAATCACGGAAGCTCTGTAGAGCATCTTCACGCACAACCATCGGCTTCAAACTTTGATTTTCAAAAATTTGGGCCGTGATTAACTGTCCTGAGCGCCACTTAAACTGGTTTGGTACTTCAATAAAGACCTGTGCTGTACGTGTCTTTGGATCAATGACATCACTGATATATTTAATTCGTCCTAAAGCTTCTTCTGTATCCACAGGGCTTTGAGGTTTAACTTTAACCTTATTGTTAGGATTTATAGCATTTAGCCTGTCAGCGGGAACATTAACAACTGCTAAAAGTTGAGAAGTATTTGCGATTTTAAAAATAGGTGTTGAAGAACTTACATTTGATCCAACAGCACCAAGGACTTCTAATATTGTTCCAGACATTGCAGCACGAACTTCAACAGTACCATTACTAGAACCACCATAAGAGTTGATTAAGTTATTCAACTCATTTGCACGAGTTTGTGCTGCGTCAAAGTCTCGTTTTGCTGAAATATAATCAATTTCAGGTGATACACGCTTTTGCCATAGCGCTCGTTCCTGTTCCATTTTTTGACGAGCAAACTGTAGGCTGTCCAAAGCAACTTTACGATCGGCATTCAAACGAATTACATCTTGGCTTTGAACTACAGCAAGTAAGTCTCCCTGACTCACCTTATCACCTAGATTACGGTAAGTTTTGATCAATGTCCCACTGGCTTTAGGCGTAATAAAGCTTTCAAAATTATCAGGAAACTTCAGTTCGCCTTTTAACTCCAAAGCATTTTCAAACATCTTTGATTCAACTTTTAAAAGCTCTAATCCACTGCTCTTAATACTACTGTCCAACATGGTGACACGGCCTTCCTTCGTATCCCATTTCCAAGTATGCTTTTTCCCTTGATAATCAACGTTTATCATCATTAAAAAGGAATGTGGCTCGTAAACAATTTCATTCCCAATTAAGTAATCACTCTCAGGTTGAAATTGAATATTTTGCTCGGCATCCAAACGTTTGATGTAGATATTTGCTGTTAAGTCTTCAGGTTTAAGTAGTTTATCTTTCAAATACCCATAAACACGGAGGTGTGGTTCCACTCCTTCCTCAAATATCTTGACCTCAGCAGAGAAATCTCCATCTCGATATAAACGACCACCGTGAGGCCCTTTCTCATCTCCAGCCACAGCTACTTTTTCTTCGGCGACCTCACCATGTGCGCTCGCTTGTGTTTTATTGCCCGATTTATACCAAGCAATTGCACATAAGACGATAAGTAAGGCAACGACACCAGTTGCAATCAATGTATTGGTTTGTTTATTCATATTCTTGCCCTTATTCTTGATCTAAATGAGTAATGTAGTTACGTTCGACATCTGCAATTTCAGTTTGCAAAGCCAACCACATATCGAATCGAGCAAGATGTTTGTCTAACCAAATTTGCTTAATATTATTGAATTCAAGTAAAGAGTTTTTCCCTGCTTGGTATCCCATTTCAGCAATTCGGAGACTCTCATTTGTTGCGGGCAAAACCGTTTGATCATATTGCTTAATCGCATCAATCAAGTTGGAAACCTCAATAGCCTTGTTTTCCAATTCAATTTTAGAATTACGATTCACAAGCACCGACTGTGTTTCTGCTTTCGTATGCTCTGCTTGAGCGATCGCAATATTGCCTTTATTTCGACTAAAAATATTGAGGGGTATTGATGTCGAAACCTGAAAGACTTTGTCATTGGTTTCTTGGTAGTTTCTAACCCCTACTCCCAAAGTAATATCTGGTATTGCTTCTTTACGAGCCAACTCAAACTGAGCTTTTTTCAGCTTTGAACTTAAAGTTGCTTCTTGCTCAGACAAACTTATTTTGTCTGTGAAATTAAAGCTTAGCGGAACCTCCAATGCACTACTGGGCAGGTTGGAAGTGAACTTAGAACATAGATTTTTCTGGAACTGAATCTTCTTCACTTCATTTTGATGGCGCAATTTCGACTCAGATGAAAGTGCTATGCTTAGTTGAGCATCGGAAGGAATTACTCGCCCGTACTTAAGACGTTCGGAAAGAACGTTAGCTTGTCTGGCATTCAATTTACTCTCAGAAGAATAAATTTCAGCACGCTGAGTAGCTACATACCAGTTCGCCATACAGATTCTTAAATCTGCTTTGAGTTCAGCCTGACGCTTTGCTATTTCGAACTGATTACGATCACCTTGAAAACTCGCAATCTGTTTTCTCAAGGAAAGTTTATTACTGAGGGGGATCTCTTGTGATAGCCCCAGCAAGGTTGTTGGGCCATCCAAATCTTTCAATTTTGAATTACCGAGATTATCCAACTCCATATTGAAAGTCGGATTAATTAATCTGCCAGCAAACTTTTGATTGATTTCATAAGCTTGCTCGGACTGCTGTAAGCTATTGAGTACAGCATCATTTGCGATTACCTGCTTTTGTAGTTCTGCATAATTCGTTTCTGCGAATACATTTGCTGCTGTTGCTACAAATCCACAGGTAAGAAATATCTGATATTTTTTAGACATGACTTTACCTATACAAAAAAATTAAAAACTATTTTTTGTATAGAAAGATCAATTACGTAGGACGATTAAATCTTTAGAGAAAGTATAAGAATTACTAAATACTAGAGGGGATCGCCGCTTTAAAAAGACTCGATAAACGGGCTTTTCAAAAAGCTGGAAAAAGAATAAAACTAGTGGAAGTGCGAAACTAAGAATAAAGATTGGATCTATGCTGAAATCACTATCAGAAGAAATTGGCTTTACTGAATGATGATAGATCGGCTCATCAAAATTCTTCCACGTATGTGCTTCTGCATCATGATCAGCAGAACTTTTTAGAGAATCATCTGAGTGCTGTAAAGACCAATGACTAGAAGCATCATCCTCTACAATGATACTCAACTCATGCTGATGTTCAATATTTTCAAGTAGAACAGGCGCCCACGCATGAACTCCCGTAATTGTTATGGTAAACAAAAACAGGACAAATGCGAGTATAAGCTTAGAAAACCTACTTGAACGCATAGTCATGAACATACTTCTGATTTGCTACCAAAATACTAAAAAGCGTTATTAAAGTAAATCCATCTCTCAAAAATTCTAGGAGTGAGTATTTTCTTATCTACAGTCCAAAATCTGCAAAAAAAAGAGTACAAGTACTCTTTTCTAACTAGGTCCATTTCAATTGAGAGCCTGCACAGAATGCTGCAACCCTTTCTGAATGTCTTGAACATGAGTTAAATCACTAAGCTGCTGACCCTGCTCTGGTTTTGGTTCATTGATATAAAACTCCTCAACAATATCCAGTCCCTCCTCACCTCCTACCTCAAATCTGGCATTACCATAACCTAGCCTTGCCACATGATCTAAAGCCTCCTGATAAAACCCTGCTGTCTTGCTTTGTCCATCGATCTGTTTGGCTGAAGTAATGGCTTCTTGTAGATTGATTCCATCACGTAAGGTTAAGTCCACGTAATAAATTGGGGTACGGTAACTTTGCGTTGTGCTTTTTCCTCGTAAGGTCAGTTGCAATGGCAAACATGAAAGTAAATCACCTGAAGCCGCATGGTAATAACGAAGCCGTGCAGCTAAGGTACGAATGCTATTGAAACCTGTAGTCCTAAAAATGAATGTACCCAACTCATCCGACTCATCTAGATTGACGTAAAGCCGCCCATAAGGCTTGCAGTGTCCACCTTGGGCCAAGGGGCATAAATCAGGTGATGGACATGGATGCTGTTCAACCCCGTTTTGTCCAAGTCGCTGAC
The DNA here is from genome assembly GCF_000582055.1 of Acinetobacter sp. 766875. Classification (NCBI taxonomy): domain Bacteria; kingdom Pseudomonadati; phylum Pseudomonadota; class Gammaproteobacteria; order Moraxellales; family Moraxellaceae; genus Acinetobacter; species Acinetobacter sp. 766875. Next base: position 11,992 of record NZ_JEXX01000023.1, read on the forward strand.
AGGTTTCACCATTACCAGTACAGATGGGCCGACCAGTTTGTCGGTCGAATAGAGTGTACTCAGCTCGCAAGTTGAGTTCAGGATCATTAAAAATCATCCGGACAGGAATGGTTCTGAGTTTCTGGTTTTGTGCCTTGGCTCTTAGCTGCTCATCCAGTGGGTGTTTCACCCAGCCATCCTTATTCTGAATTTGGCTAGTAATCGTAAATTGATCATCTTTTTCAGGCAGACGTTTACCATTCTTTTCGACCACTTTACCGATACTAATTCTGCCGAGTATTGGCGGTGTAATCGCTAAACCTTTGATCATGTTGTTTGTCCTATAAGTAAAATTTTACTGATTACCCCTTGCTATGTAAGTAAACAGAAATATGAAAAGCTACGACTTCGCAAAAACCGCCATTGTTGGTCTACCGCTCCTTCGGGAGTCGGTAGATCGGGGGTGGTTTTTTTGCGCTTTTGGGAAGAATGGATATTTCATGCATATATAGTTAGCGATATAGATGCATGGTTTTGATCGGGTCAGTCATCATTGCTATAGATTTGAAAACGTCGTGTCCCCACCTTGTTTTGTGGAAACTCATTGATTAGTTCAGGATGCATTTTCAATACAGCCTTATTATCTAAAGCAATGGAGTCTTTAGATCGTTTCCACGTCACTGAACCATTGGCAAAAGTTGCTCGTTCAGCATCTTTCATTAACATCTGAATTTGATGCTTAGTTTCATCAAAGCTGTTTTGGTGTTTTTCAATATGATGCTTTTCTTGAATCAGTTGAGCAAACAACTGATTGGCTTGTTCATTTTGACTGAGATCTTCGACACTGAGTGGAATATGTTGAGGATAGAGTTGCTGAATGGCTTTAGCTGCCGATTCACTGGCATCGACTGAAGGTGGCGTGTCATTTTCCACACACTCCCAAAAGTATCGCTCTGCATTCACAATATGTTGAATGACTGATTCACTGCGTGCCACTTTATAGATACGAGTTTCATGACCACAGATCAGCACACAAATATGCGCTGCCTTTTTGCCTGTTACAGCGAGTTGATGTTGCACCTGACACAATACGTATAAAGGCACACCATCTCGCCATAACTTTGCTCCATATTCCCCTGCGGTTTTGCATTCTAAAATCTGTACTTCCTCACTACCTACCACCGAGTAATCTAAGTTAGCCAGCATAAAATGCTTATCCTCATCAGGATGTTGTAGTACGGCATTGATACGACGAACTTTGTTGTTGGTATGCATGCTGTAGTATTCAGCGACCAAAGGTTCAAGTTGTTTACCCCAATATAAAGGGGCATGACCTGTGCTTTCATCTTCAATGGATTGTTTAACTCGACCTGTCTTGATCATCCACAGTTCTAGCATCGACATATAGGGATTAAGTCCACAGGCTGCGGCACAGTCACTACTGCCAATACCTTGGCGTCTGACTTCAAGCCATTCTGCTTGAGTCATATTCTTTGTATTGACCAAGCGTTTGGCTGTGAATAATTTTGGGGCAATAAATGGGGTACTTGCCTGTTGCATAGATGGATTTAAAATTGCGGTATTCATATTGAAGTCCTGATTATTTTGCTATGTAAAATGATGGGGATCACAAAAAATGGGCATAAAAAAACCACAGCCGAAGCTATGGTTTTAATAATTTTTAAAATTCGAAATTCCATTTAAAAATGCTTAGTTAGGTCTAACTTTCCATGATTGAAAAATGTATATTCCGCACTATGCAAGCATGTTAAGTGCCTGTTCCAATCCTCGTTGTTTGATCGATGCGCCAGCACCAAACCAAGCTGAATCAAGCCGGTGATCGGTACTCATGGCACGACGTTCGTGGTCTATAAATTCTGTGATTGAACACAGTAATCCATAGGCTGTTCCTTTGGCTGAACTTAGCTCCGCACCTCGTCCTTGACCATTAAACATTTCCATAGCTCGACTCATCGATTTGGCATTTGGTTCAGCTTTGTCCTTGCCATTGGCTTGGGCTTGTAAGGCTACATCACGGTAGAACTGGATGATGTTGTCCTCCTGATCCACCACGTTGTTCATTGTGCTGTTATTGAACACGGCATCAAAGTAAGCGGATGCTTCCATCTGACTCACTTTACGTTGTGTCAGTTGCTTCATTTCATACATGTGTTCATCCCATGCACGTACTGAAATACCGAGTTGCTGTTTGACCTTATCAGCATCAAATTTAGTACTGTGTGGAACTTTGACCACACCTGCACTGCTGTTCTGTCCTTTTAAGGCAATCGCTAAAGTATTGTTGCACACTACTCGGATCGAGGTAAATTGTGCGGTGGTGGCAAGGGTTCCGTCACATGCTGTTGCCAAGAGCATATAGCCATTACTGACATCTTTGCCCTTCAACATGGATGTTTGCCCTGTACGTGCTAGTGCCCAGAATTTCTTGCCACCTTTGAGTACACCTGCGGTTTCAAGTTCAAAACCTGATTGCTCGGTGAGGTCACGATAGAATTCTAAAATCTCTCTCGGTTGCACTTCCTGAAAGCGTTGACTGACGACTGACAGTGGAGCATGGGTATCAGAGCGATATAAAACTCGTTGTTCTTCATAAGGCATGATGATGCTTTGCCCACGGTCATTCTGCGCCATATAACTGACATTAGAAGATTCAATCCGCCAATCCATACCTGCCTGCTGTGCCCAGACTTCAATCGGTTGGTTTTGTGTCAGTTGATTCCCTAGTCCGTGCCAAGGGGTTTCTCCGACATACGCCATTTGTTCAAGTTGATGTGCCATAGTTTTATTCCTTTTAATTTGAAAATGAAATTTGAATTTGTGTGGTTACTAACGATCTTTAATGCAAAAGGTGCGCTGGAAACTTTTGGTAGCAGTTGTGGCAGAAGCATAAATTCTGCTGTGGTGGTGTGCTTTGTTCGGTAAATGAATTCAACACACTGCCGAGTACCGTTCCTGCTATTCCACCGACAATCGGTGGCAGATTGAAAGACTTTGCGACCGTGGTTCCCAATGCACCCAATGTGGTCGGTGTGACCAAATTGGTTAAGGTCGTATTTGATTGTTGTGTACTTGCTTCAACCAATATCACATTCGTTGAATGGCAAAAGGGACAGCTCAAGCTCATAGCTCGACTCCTTAAATTTTGTGCATAAAAAAAGCCTGCTCGATGGCAGACTTTGTTTTCATATTTTCATGAAGAACTCAAAAGAGTTTCATGATTCTCATTAGGATATTATGTGTCTGAAATTATTTGGAATAACTTTTAATTTACTAATTCAATTAGTAAATAATCTCTCCAATTTTTTATTTCAAATACAACTATCAATATTATTCCAACACTCAAGCAGGTTTAAGCTGATGAGTACGATTAGGCTGTGCTGAATCAGGTTTGGCAAGTTCCCTATAAATCTCTAATTGACGATTAATTTCATTAATTTTTGGCTGTAGATCAACTGATATAAAATTACTTGACTCATCAATAGCCACCCAACCAGCTTGAACCTTTTCCATTTCATTACCTTTTTGCAACTTATGTAATATCCATTGGTTCAGATGATAGGCACGCATATAAGCTTCATGTTGATAGATCAATAAAGTACTAAAAGTAATAATACGATCAGCATTATTCAACATATGAGTTTCAAAACTTTGTAGCTGTTTGAATAGCACATTTGTTCGATGAACCAATAAATTTTCATTGAACCACGCTGCGAATTCAATGAGTAATTTCACTACGATATCTCTCTGATTACACAAGGCTTCTCGATTCATACTATTTGCACCTGTAGAACCAGCAACCCCTCCCATATATGCACCAATACCACTCGCAACAATGACTCCAACACCACCTGTAGCAAGACCTGCTAATGCGCCGAGTAGCATTGACCCTGTCATTGCACCTCCAGCAATTGCAGCAGTTTCTTTGCCAACATTTTTTAAGTATTGCTCGCCATCCACTTTACCTGAATTAAAATCACCATAATTACGATATGCCGCTAAACCAATCGTTAATAGTGGGATTGGTAGCATATCTCCTACATCCGCAAAATCTGAAACTTGCTCTAGTCCTACACCAGTAGTTTCCTGAACAGCTTCATAGCTTAAAGTGGTATCCACTAACACCATCGGATGATTACCTAGCTGCTCTGCAAGTTCACTGTTCACAATCACTGGAATATCTGGATACTTATCAAAATGACTTAATACATAATCAGCATCCATTGAGCACTTAACTTGCATCGGTGTGCCATCAACAATCAAATCATAACCAGCTTGGTTTGCGCTATCGGGAAATTCAACTGTATGTCCTTGTTGTTGTAAATTCAGTGCAACCTGTTGTTCAGCAACATAACCAGTTAAACGAGTCACTGCTCCTGCACTATCTAGTGTATTCGCTGAAATGTCTTGTAAAGTATTTAAGTTTTCAGGATTTCCTTTTGATGCAAAGCTCAATGCATCTAATACAGATGGATCAATATGTGCATAATCCCAAATTAATCCTAAAGAATATGCGGATGCCGTTAAGCCCACACCCACCTTTAGCCCTTGATCAGATAATATTTTTTCTAGCTCTTTTTGTGCTTTTTGATTTTGGTTAAGACACTCAACAATTTTTTTATTTTTCAAAAGTTTTGGTGCACTCGCAATAATTCCTTCACTATATGGAATCTGCGAATCACGCCCTCCAAAAAATGTACCAACTCCCTTACTAAAACTATTTAGCCCACGTCCCATGTCAGCTAAGAAATTCGTATCTTCAGGACGAGTTGCAATAACGTCTTCTGGTAAAAGGGCTGTTATAGCACGATTGAGTAGATTCCCTTGTAATGCTCTATCTTTCGCATCGTCTATAGAGCAAAGTAAATATACAGCATATTGCAAATCACCAAACTCTCCTTTTTCCTGATTATAGATAACATTCTTCCGCATTATTAAACATTCAAGATAATCAAAATATAATGTTTCTTGATAAGAACAATGCTCAAAATAGTACTCAAACTTTTCTATAGCGCTAGTATAGATTTGACTACGTTTGTACACTATCGCCTGTGCTTTAATGACAGCATTGCTAGGCTCACGCTCAAATAAAATTTTTAAGATCTCTCGACTAATCTGTAAATGTTCACTTTTTTCAATCTTCGATAAATACCGACTGACTAATTCAGAAATATTCATCGACGCTTGATGCTTGAGTTTGAATAAAATACATTGCTCTAACCAAGCATAATTTTTTGCATGCCCCTGATAGTGAGGGATAAATACTGTTTCAATCAATTCAACCAATTCTAAAGCAACGCCAATTTCCTCAGATGAATTGATAGAAAATTCCCATTTTTGTGGAATAGTCACACTAAATAAGCGAGAGAAAAACCCCGAATTAAGATCAGCTTTTTCTTGAGTAACTAACATCAACATATCTTCTGGAGTAAGTGTATGTTTTTGAGTTTTAATTCTATCTAGTCGTACTTTAAGTAATTTAAAATTCATATATCCCCCTAATTTTTTGAATTTTCAGATAATTTACTATTTTAGACACCAGAATTATATTACTTAAAATTGAAAAAGTACTAGTGTATTAAAAATAATAAAATTATTGATTTATTTATATATTTTCATAACCTCGATTGACTAAACTCACCCTTAATTTTATCATTCGACTGCTGACCTACATCGTCAGTCGGTTTTGACAGACCGTTTACAAAAGGCGCACAACAACGCTGTGATGGTTTTGTGCGTTCTCTTAAGTCACGCCTTTACGGTGAGACTGGGAGGGGCACGCTTGCGTGCGCTGATTTCCTTTTGTATCAGTCTGTCAACCCGCCCAGTCTTGCCACCATTATTTGACAGTAATTTGGTAAGACTCTCTTTCATACAAAAGGAGTAGTCACCATGACTCAGCACTTTCTATCTATATTATTTTCCCTAAAACGATTTTCTATTCCTCTGTTGCAATAGCAACTTTCAAAATTTTTTGCTTATTTGACTGATCTAAACGCTATCTAGCCTTGGAAAGCTTTTTCAGATCTACACTTTAGTCAATTCAGCAAAATATATTACACATCAAATAACACAATAAAAATTAGGGGAAATGATGAAAATTCAAACTTCACTCATTGTTGTCTCAGTTGCACTTCTAGCATCAGGCTGTGCCAGCAAAACCGAACGCCAGTTTATCAGTGGTTGTAAAACAGGCGGCATTAATGACAGCACTTGTTCATGCATCTACGACAAACTTGAAAAGAAATATGGTGAGGGTGGACTGAAAGAAAATATCTACACCTTACAACAAACTGAATCCTTCCAGATGGATATGGTCAATGTGTCCTATCAGTGTATGAAGGAGTAGCCATGAGAACACTTGCAGGCATTATCTGCGTCATCGCTGTGATTTGTGTACTGGGTCTACCCTTCATTAGCTTCATGATCGTGATGGGAATTTTTATTGCATTGGCAAAATTTGCAACTGGGGGGGAAGTAAATGAATTCTAATCTTAAAGCTGGACTGATCAGCACTTATCTGGTCATTGGATTCTTTTTTGCCATCTATCAACATTTCTGGGGGCAGTATAACTATAAGCCATTTACCTACAATTTAGGGCAAGGCTTAGTGTGGCCTGCGGTGATGTTTCCTGTAATCGGTAAAATTGTTGGTGGAATTTTGATTCTACTATTCGTCTGGTTTGTTGTTATTCGTCCTAAATTATAAGGGAGTGCAATCATGAAATCATTATTTTCCACCATTGCCTTGTGTTCCCTGTTAATGGCATGTAGCCAGAACAATCAACCACCAAAAACTGATACTTCAGGTGAGCCTACCAATAATGCTGCTCAGCATACTCAATCAATCTATGCTCCTTATACCGAGGAAGCAGTTAAAGCTAAACTCAATGAAATGCAGATGATTATTGACAATGGTCATGTCTATTTACCTGCTGAGGTCAAGGAAGCGGAGTCTTATATCAGTGGATGGAATAAGTATCCTGATGTGCTGAAAGCCATGATGGAAACTGACCTTAATCCAAACAACACTCAGGAAGCTGCTGACATTCCGCTTGAGAATGAATCTGCACAAGTTAGCGATCTAAATGTTAAGGCTCGCATTAGTGCTAGAGAATCTCAATCTGCTTTTAATGTACAAGGGGCAATTGAATATATTCTTGAAATTCAATCGACCAGCAATCAGCCTTTTGTTCTACAAGGCATGAAAATTAATCGTGGTCGTTGTGGTTATTACACCGCTGACTTTCATAGCAAGATGCCTGTGCAAATGAGCTATAGCTCTACAGTATCGTACTTATTGAAATGCCGTGGTGATCAGGTGCTTGAAGCTGAATTAATCACCGATCAAGGAAATGTAAGTTTGTCTTTTTGATGTCAAACTGTACAAGATAGAGAATACATCTGATAGTCGTGTTCTCTATTTTTAATATCATAATGACTCATTTTGTTCAATATCTCTGCGCCATTTTACTTCAAACTGACCTGTACCAAAAGTCCGCATCTGTGGAGAGGTTTTAGCCCGTAAGCGCTGATCTTCTTTTTCAGGATTGACCAAGTACATCGCTGCACGAATCGCATTTGTAACTTGTATTGGTTGATCACGATGAATCATTCCAACCCCAAGCAATCCATTTTTATCAAATTTTTCCTTGTTGTCTTTGGTATTACAGTTGTAGTGAGTACCCTGTTGATTGGTGATGTGCTTCCAATACTCAGCCACCAGTTTTGCTAAACCTGAATCCTCTATACGACTATTCCCATCATAGATGAGTAATAAATGGCAGTGATAGCCTTTTTCTACACCCTGCTCTAATGCCCATACATAACCTTGTAAGTGCTTAAAACAGGTATCTTTATTTGACATACGATTACATAGAATATCCAATGCATACTTAAAGTCTTGAATACCCCAATGGATTTGATATTCTTTAAGAATAGAGATATCTACTCGAACAAACTGTAATCTAGCATAGTGTGTAAGCAGTTTATTTAGGTAGCATTCCAGTTTAAAGCGATTACGTTGTTCTTGACGCTGAAAATCGAATTGTTCTCGTATTGTATTTTTCATCTCATGTTGAATTATGCCTTGAATATGGAAGATGTGGTTTAGTTCAAATCGTAAAATATCTTCATAAAGATGGGAGTCCAATTTATCCATAATGTAATCTACGAGATTAATCACTCTTTTGAAAACATTAATGATTCTGGAATAAGTAAAATCTTCTCTGTAAATCACCTTAAAAGCACACACAGCATCCAACAGCTCTCGCTTGAATTCTTCATGATCATCAACAAATTGCTCATGGCATGTACTAACCATAAAATCTTCGATTGAGATAAGAATGGATGATTCACTTTCTAATGGATTATTCTGGTACATTTAGGTTCTCACTGAAACATAAGGTTCATATCTAAGTGAGAGATGTAAAATTTTACTGATCATGATTCTAAAGCAGGATGTTGTGGTCATCCTGCTTAGCTGAACATGCTTAGAGACTTTGGAACATACTATAGGGTTAATTTAGAATGCTTTTAGTGATTTGATATTGATACATTGTCTATAACCCATTTGAGTATGGGCTATACTTAACTAAATAACTCACTGTATTTAATCAACGATATAAGTTATTGTTTATATTATTAATAGATAATAATATATATTACCTGTTAAGCAAACCTGTCTAGACTGACCATTACACCACTGCGCCATACAGCGAGAATAACCAAATTATGGGAATATTACAGAAGCTAAACTTACGCTACTTTTTTATTCAGCAATTCAGTTCCTCCTGTATAAAACTGATCCAGCAATCCATATTTTTTCATGTCATCAACACTAGGTTCAATGAATTTCAGCAAATAGTCTTCGTTCGAATATTCCTCCTCTTTCCCACGAATTGGATGAGGGATATCGATCAGAAAAAACTCATCTTTAGTGAGTGTTGAATCGGGCACATAGATACAACTATACATTTTCTGCGACTCGACTTTTGGTATAATTTGAAAAAACTTGCCTGCTACATGACTGAGTCTTCGCGTACTTTTTAAAAATGGTAAAATCTGATTTTTGGCAATCAAATTCAAACAAAATAATAAGAATTCTAGGATGAACCGTTGCTCCTGTTTCTCTAGCTTCTGAATCTGTATTTGGATGTCCGCATCTGGATCGCTGTTTCTGATTAAGTCAGGATTTGTAATCAATTCCAAACGGTATTTTTCTTGAAAGACAAAAGGATAAATATCTTTTTCAATTGTAGTCCGATTTAAAATATCTACACCATATAACAGTGAACCTTGTAAGATATGCTGACGTAAACCCCGCTGATCAAGCAGTCTGCAACACCATGATTCAAAATAGCATTGCATCATTGTCAAATTTGAATCCAAATCATTCAACTTGATATGTTGCTTCTTTTTATTGATTAATGCTTGTTTGAACACTTTTGCAAATACTGTCAAATCTCCTTGTTCCTGATGGCATTGTTGTAATTGCAAATAATGAATTAGACATTCTTTAATGAAACTAGAAATCGTCTCCTGAACTTGTGATGAAGACTGGATACGCTCAATCATTGTTCCAGAAATAATGTTGATTTTATCTGAATCAAGCCCCTTAAGAACCAATGTCGTAAGGTGATTGAGATCGCGTGAGTTGTCAGAATCCAACGGCTGCACCTGCTCAGAAATTACCGTAAAAATATCAGCAATCTTTTTTATTTCAAAATGATGTCTTTCACTCGCTTCCAATATATAAAACCGACCATACCGAGCATGATTACCCCAAAAGGTATGAGATAAATTCAACACGTAGGTTGGCGTTATATTTTTTATAAATTTGTTATTGATCGTCCCATGCACATGTACCCGAAGCAGACCTATCTTTTTCAAAAAGTAGATCGAATCAAATATTGCTTGCTTATTTAACCCTGTTTTAGCAACCAGTTGTGTTGTACCTATATTACGTATCACCCCATAAGCATCACATGAGCGAGTCAAGTTTGATAATGTCAACAATACCCTAAAATCCAGTTTTTGTTCGGGTAGTAAATCAAACTTTTTAGTGGTCACTCTGACTTGAGATAATTTGATTAAAATAAGCATTAAAAGGTCAAACTGCTTAATCGCTCTCTTAAGGCGGACATACCTATGATGGGATGTTTCATGTTGATTAACTTTACTCAATAGCAGATTTAAATAATCTAAATTCAGCTGTATTGTTCTAACTCTTGCCCGCCGACCTGTTTCTGGATATGAAAACTCCAATATCTCAAAGCCTGATAACTCCTCCAATACCAGTTTTAATTTTTTATGTTGCACACCTATCTTTTCAGACAATTCCAACAATGAATCGTTGGTTTTTTGTGTACCAAAGAGACTAATAAATTTAATCAGCACCAGTCTAGCGTAGGAACTTAATCTATGTGGTGATAACTCATTAAAATTAAAAATGAGCTGCTTATGCTCTTCTGTCATTTCATCCATACATTTTTATTCATTCTACATTGCTATTAGTAAATTTTAGAATTATTTTTAGATAGGCACAAATATTTACTATAAAATAAATTTAAAACAAATAAACATTTACTAAACGTATTTAGAAATGTTTATTCCACCTTAATTAAAATCTATAATCATATTAGAATTTCAAACATCATAGAACATCAAAATGGCAAGAAAACAACTGACATTGCAACAATGGCTTGATAAAGATCAGACATTAAAATCCTTGTTTTTAGAGCACGAATGTAACAAAGAGCAGGCACTACTGCAGATAGTTCAGCTTCCTGATGGACGATTGCAAATTCAGCCCATCGAAACCATGATCCACCCATTACTCGTAGCAGAAATAACGAATCAATGGGTACTTTTACTCAATGAAAAATATTTTTCCGATCTAAAAAATAGATTCAGAAATTTCAAATATTCCAAGAAAAATCATGCGAATGTGAGAAAGCAATTTTATCTAACCTCACATACAGCCAAAAAAATGGAGGCATTGACTGAAAAGCTCAAACTTAAAACTGAGGCAGAGTGTCTAGAATTCCTGATGAATACGTATGAGGCAAAGCAAACGCTCCCTCCACCCTATAAGCAAAAATTAAATGAAAAAGACATGATTATTGAGGAATTGAACCAACGCATCAAAGCCCTTGATAAAATGCTTTATATTAAACAGCTTCAGGTACGCAAACAGGATGAAGTCATCCAGAAGTATCTCATTAATGAATTAATCAACAGTAAAATTACCATTAATGAATTAACCAATAGCCCCCTTCAGGACGCCAGTGAAATTCAGAAATTAAAACTCCAGTTTTTAAAGGAAATACAGAAAAATATTCAGCTAGAGCAAATCAGGCACCTATCCGTTGATCAAATTGCTTCTGATACTTTTGGTAATGAATAAGCTGATGATTGTTTTTTATGAGTACTTCTTATCACTTTTGAATAAGAATATCCTGTAACAGTTCAGTACAATCCCTTAAGTGGTGAAGAATACTTTCATCATTATAAATGGTGTTATAGGGTATTTTTTTCCCCAGCAGCAAAGCAGGGTCAGTTGACTTCTGAGCAATGATTAATTCGTTTATTTCTAACTGAAGTTTGTCGATCCTGTTCTGATATTTACGATTCTGATAAACCTTTCCATGATAATTTTCATTCTGTTTATTATGGGAATTAATGAGTCGTCCCTTTTCCAATTCTTCAATCAATGCCAGCTTAGAATCTATTTCATTCTGAATCCAGACCAGATTATTTTTTTGATATTCAAGTCTAAGTATTGGCAAAATTGATTTTACCGCCTGTGATAAATTCTCCCACCGACCATTTTTATGAGCTTCATCCCTTAAAACCCGATACAGAATTTGATGCCGTGGGTATACATTCTTATCATTACGAACTTTGACTGCCCGAATACCTCTCATTCGTTTCAAAATCTTTAAATTGCGTTGGGTGCAAATATTTTCATCCAGAGCCTGATAAGCCTGTAAAATGACACTATAACGTTTTTTTTGAATTGTATTTGAAAGCGTATCAAACTCGTCTTTTAATGCATTTAGCTGTTCCAATAGTACTACTATCTGCATAGGTGAAATGACAGTATTCTCACCTAAAATCAGTTGATGAAATTCATTTATTTCTTTCAGAATTAAATCATTGAGGTGTAGTCGCTCGTTCAGCACCTTTCGCTGTATATCGCTTAACTCAGCAACGATGATTCTTTTTTCTGGCTCATCAGCTGTTTTTATATTTCCACATGCCTCATTTTGTAAAAAACTGGATTCATAATAAGTAAACAGACAATCAATGAACTCCTGTTCCAATTCATTTAAGTCTTCAAATTTTATAATAGACATATTTTTATATTCCAATATGTTAACAATGTATAATAGTAATGTTTTTTTATAATTATGCACTGTTCTTTTATCACTGTATACCACTGTCTATCATGAGCCATATGAAAGTATGCAATGTTCAATATCAATACTTTCATACTGTTAATATTTATGTGTATAAAATCCTAGAGGTGGAAAATGATAGAACAGCATTATCGTGTCAAAGACTTAGTCAACTACCCTGAACGCCCTGCCAAGGACTATGTAGATCGTGGTGGTCGCAGACGAAAGCTATCTTATAAGCCTGCAACCAAAGGGATATTGAATATTGCAGAATCCACCTTCTGGAAAATGATTCGTCGGGGTGATTTTCCTGAACCTACCTATTTAACAGCAAGTATGCCCACATGGGCTGAAAGCCAGATTATTGAATGGCTTGAACTCAAAGAGCTTAAAGCAGCATAAATTAAATAGCCTGTCGTTTGACAGGCTATTTTTTTATCATTGGATTTTCATCTTTTTACTGTTGCTGATCCAGCAATGATTCTAGGTAATTCGCCCACTCCTGCATCATCTCCCGACGATTGTTTAAAAATTTGGTTCGATTGTAGGCTGTACCATTATTATCTTTTACTTTATGTGCCAATTGATGCTCAATAAAGTCTACACGTTGTTCTAATATTTCATCCAACATGGTTCGTGCGGTTGCACGTAATCCATGTGCCGTTTGCTTCCCAGCATAGCCCAAGCGTTTTAACGCTGAGTTAATCGTATTATCAGAAATAAAAGTTTTACCATCCCGACCCACGAAAATGTATTCACTGTATGGGTGCAGATCAATAATTGAATCAATTAAGTCAAAGGCCTGATCTGACAATGGTACAATATGAAGCTGCTTGGTTTTACTAGCTGTAAATTTAAAGCATCTTTCTTCACAATAGAAATACTCCTTTTTCAGCTTGCGTATCTCCCCAGGTCGCTGAAAGGTCAACACGGAGATTTTTAACGCCACTTGTGTGATATGTGAACAACGTGGATAAAGTTTGGAGTAGTTCCAAATTTTATTGAGCATTGGAGCTAGTTCCTGCTCCTCTGTCACGGCTGCAAAGTTCCCACCCTGTGGTTTGGGCAGTTCAATATCCTCAATAGGATTGTATTGAATCAGCTTCTTTTTACGTGCTGACTTAAATATCTGGTTCAAGTCCGATTTTAGGCGTTTGGCAACTGACAATGCACCACGTTCAATAATGCGCTTAAAGACCTTAATCTCAAGAATTTCCAAGGTAAGCTGTGGAAAGGTTAAATCACCAATATAGGGATAGACATCGTGCTTTAAACGACGGATCGTCTCTTCATCCTGTTTTTGCTCTAGCTCACGTTTATATAGCCATGCTTCAGCAACAATACGAAAGGTATTTTCTGCTTCTTTCTGTTTCTGGGACTTGGTTTCAATCCGCTCCATTGCTGGATCGATGCCCTGCTTAATGAGCTTCTTATATTCATCACGAATAGTGCGAGCATCATCCAGTGAAACTTCAGGATAAGTACCTAAAGATAAATCATTACGTTTGGCTAAAAATGGACGTGTGTAATTGAATATCCAGTACTTGCTACCACTCTGATCAATACGCAGGTACAGGTTTCCCCCATCAGACAGCTTATACATCTTGTCAGGATCAGGTTTAGCTTTTTTAACTTGTAAAGCACTAAGCTTATTGATTCCACGAGTCGCCATAATTCAGACATAAAAAAATGCAGTAAGAAATAATCTTACTGCATTTTTTACTACTTTATAACTACCGATTGGCGTAGTGCGTCACGGCTTGTCATATCGTATATTTCCAACTTTAACCTTATAAATCATAAACTTATATAGTGTTAAACAGTGTCAGAAACTTGAATTTGGCGGAAGCGGTGAGATTCGAACTCACGGAGGACTCACACCCTCGTCGGTTTTCAAGACCGGTGCATTAAACCGCTCTGCCACGCTTCCATGTGCGTAAGAATACAAAGCTTATTCATTTTATTCAAGAAAAATATCATCGCTTTGTGTTCAAGTGCATATTGTTTCATCAATTTTACAGTTGAGCGGCTAATTCTGCTCCTTCTTTGATCGCACGCTTCGCATCTAGCTCTGCTGCAAGCTTTGCACCACCAATAATATGGTAGTTCGCTATAGTCGACTCGCCTTCTTTTGGCATCAAGTCTTTTACAGACTCTTGACCTGCACACACCACAACAGTGTCTACACGTAAAAGCTGGTCTTGACCGTTATGTTCAATCCACAGCCCTTCATCGGTAACTGCTTTATATTGCACGCCGCGCAGCATACGTACGCCATGCTTTTTAAGCTGGGCGCGATGTACCCAACCCGAGGTCTTACCAAGACCAATACCGAGTGGTGTTGTTTTACGTTGCAGTAAATAAATTTCGCGTATCGCTGGTTCAACTATAGGAGGTTGCATCCCTCCTTCAGAAATGTAGTTCGGATCTGGGTCTACACCCCACTCGCGCTGCCACTCGGCTAAAGGTTGAGGCTGTGGTTGATGTGGTGGTTTAAGTAAAAATTCTGATACGTCAAAACCAATACCACCAGCTCCAATCACTGCGACTTTTTGTCCTACTTCTGCACCCTGTAAAACTTGAGCATAGGAAAGAACTTGTGGTGAATTACTTCCTTCAATTTTTAAAGCACGTGGTATTACACCCGTTGCCACAATAACTTCGTCAAAACCTTCACGCTCAAGTTGTTCACGATTTACACGAGTGTTTAAACGTACATCTACACCTGTTTTTTGAAGCTGTACTTTAAAGTAGCGAATTGTCTCGTGGAATTCCTCTTTACCTGGTACAACCTTGGCAAAGTTGAACTGACCACCTACATCTGTATTGGCTTCGAACAAGGTCACAGCATGACCACGGCTTGCAGCAACAGTGGCAGCAGACATACCTGCCACACCACCACCAACAACTGCTATACGCTTAGGCTGTTTAGTTTTTAAATAAACCAGTTCTGTTTCATGGCCTGCACGTGGGTTCACTAAACAAGACACACGTTTATTTTTAAATGCATGATCTAAACATGCTTGGTTACAGGCAATACACGTATTAATTTCATCAACACGGTTGGTCGCAGTTTTATTTACCCAAAAAGCATCGGCCAATAATGGGCGTGCCATTTGAATCATGTCTGCCTTGCCTTTTGCCAAAATTTCTTCGGCAGTTTCAGGCATATTAATACGGTTAGATGCAATTACCGGAATTGAAATATGCTGTTTTACATGAGCCGTGTAATCGACAAACGCTGCACGAGGTACAGACGTTACAATAGTTGGCACACGTGCTTCATGCCAACCAATACCCGTATTTAATAAAGTGACACCCGCCTTTTCTAAAGCTTTAGCAACAGTGACTACTTCTTGCATGGTGTTACCGTCATGCACAAGGTCGAGTAGCGATAAACGGAAACAGATAATAAATTTTTCACCAACTTTTGCACGAATTGCTTTCACAATTTCAACAGGAAAACGCATACGATTTTCAATTTCACCGCCCCAACGGTCAGTACGCTGGTTTACATGGCGACTTAAAAACTGGTTAATCAGATATCCTTCCGATCCCATAATTTCAACGCCGTCGTAGCCTGCTTTTTTGGCAATATCAGCGCACTGTGCATAGTCTTCAATGGTGGTGAGAATATTTTTTTCAGAAAGTTGACGTGGCTTAAATGGTGAAATTGGTGACTTTATAGCACTTGAAGACACTACAAACGGTTGGTAACCATATCTGCCCGCATGTAAAATTTGCATTAAGATTTTTGAGCCATGGTTATGGACAGCGTGAGTCACTAAACGGTGCTGCGGAATGTCAAATAAGCTATTCATGGTTCCGCCAGCTGGAGCCAACCAGCCTTGACGGTTTGGAGAAATACCTCCCGTCACAATCAGACCAACTCCACCTTTTGCACGCTCTTCAAAATAAGCTGCAAGTTTTGGGTAATTATAAAAACGATCTTCAAGTCCCGTATGCATGGAACCCATCACCACACGATTTTTAATAGTGGTAAAGCCTAAATGTAATGGTTTTAATAAATTGGCGTAACTTGTCATGCTGCGTCCCAATAATTTTTTGCAACTTGTTGCATAGTACTTTAATACTTTTTTGAAATGTTAGGATGACCACACATATTTTTTTACGTGTTTAAATTGTCAATTATTCGAGCTTGTGTCCCTTCATTTAATTTTTTATGGGTAATTGAAATGTTGAATCTTTTTCCCATTTAAATAGAGAGAAAAATAGCATCACAACAGCAATTACAGTTCCTATAGGGAACATATTAAGCATTAAGATAGATATCACAATTGAACCGATACGGCTGCTTGTAGTTCCAGTCTTAACACTTCTAGCGCATAAGAACTGTGTAGCGATTGCTGCAATAAGCCCTAAAAGACTACCAATAAAGTATTTGGGCGTATGCACAAATATATTGTAAATCGCATAGATAAGATCTGAAATTACAATAAACCCCGTAATACGATGCAATGTCGATAAAATTTGATTGTGATGAATCAACATATTTTGTTTTTTTCCTTTTTAGCATTTCGTCTAAATTGTCATACTTATCGTAAAACTTTATATTTTTCCAATATTAATCTATTTTTCAAATTAAAAAAAAAGAATTCCTTTCCTAACAGAAAAAAAATCGATTTGAAAAGTGATATAGTACTGAGCGAATAAATTCTCTTGGTCACCGAAGTATTAGGGTGCCTATTTCGAAATAGTTAGGACTAGCAATGACTGATAATGCAACGATCTTGCAGCATGTACCAGTAGGCAAAAAAGTTGGGATTGCCTTCTCCGGAGGCTTAGACACTTCAGCTGCTTTATTGTGGATGAAACAAAAAGGCGCTGAGCCTTATGCATACACTGCAAACTTAGGCCAGCCAGATGAAGATGACTACGATGCAATTCCAAAGAAAGCAGAACAATACGGCGCTGTAAAAGCTCGCTTAATTGACTGCCGCTTACAATTGGCACTTGAAGGTATTGCTGCAATTCAGTGTGGTGCATTCCATATCAGTACAGGTGGTGTTCCTTATTTCAATACGACTCCACTCGGTCGTGCAGTAACAGGTACTATGCTCGTTACTGCTATGAAAGAAGATGACGTAAACATCTGGGGTGACGGTTCAACTTATAAAGGTAACGATATTGAACGTTTCTATCGTTATGGTTTATTAACTAACCCAAATCTTAAAATTTATAAGCCTTGGCTAGATCAAAACTTTATTGATGAGCTTGGTGGCCGTGCAGAAATGTCACAGTTCCTCATCGACAACGGTTTTGACTACAAAATGTCAAAAGAAAAAGCGTACTCAACTGACTCAAACATGTTGGGCGCAACTCACGAAGCAAAAGATCTTGAATACCTAAATGCAGGTATCAAAATCGTTGATCCAATTATGGGCGTTGCTTTCTGGAAAGAAGAAGTTGAAATTAAACCTGAAGAAGTAACTGTACGTTTTGAAGAAGGTGTTCCTGTTGCGTTAAATGGTCAAACTTTTAACAATCCAGTTGAGCTTATTCTTGAAGCAAACCGTATTGGTGGCCGTCATGGTTTAGGTATGTCTGACCAAATCGAAAACCGTATTATCGAAGCAAAATCTCGCGGTATTTATGAAGCACCGGGTATGGCTCTTCTTCATATTGCTTACGAGCGTTTGGTTACTGGTATTCATAACGAAGATACGATCGAACAATACCGCATTAATGGTTTACGTTTAGGTCGTTTACTTTACCAAGGTCGTTGGTTCGACTCTCAAGCGCTTATGCTTCGTGAAACTGCACAGCGTTGGGTTGCTAAAGCGATTACTGGTGAAGTGACCCTTGAACTTCGTCGTGGTAATGACTACACCATTATGAACACTGAATCTCCAAACTTAACGTATGAAGCTGAACGTTTAACAATGGAAAAAGGCGATTCAATGTTTACGCCAATGGATCGTATTGGTCAGTTGACTATGCGTAACCTCGACATTACCGATACACGTGCAAAACTTGGTATTTATACAGATGCTGGTTTGCTTTCAATCGGTCAAGGTTCTGCTATTCCTCAATTAGACAATAAGAAAAAATAATTTTCTTATAACGTCAAAAAAGCCACCTCTATGGGTGGCTTTTTTAAGTCTCATGTCAAGCTAAGCAATTTCTGCAACTTGTAGAGGCTGATAATAAATTTGATTACGGCCAAGCTGCTTTGCTCTATATAAAGCCTGATCTGCTGCATGAATCAATTTATCTTGTCCCATCTTTAATCCACCTGTATATACGGTAAATCCTAAACTGATCGTGACATACTTTGACACTAACGAAGCAGCATGAGGAATGGCTTGCCGTTCAATCGCTTTATAAATATTTGCAGCCACTGCATATGCACCCTGTGCAGGTGTTTCAGGTAAAAGTACAACGAACTCTTCACCGCCATAACGCGCAACAAAATCGACATGACGAATCGAGTTTTTAATTGCTGCCGCAATACTAGAGATGACTTTATCCCCCATCTGATGTCCATAAAAATCGTTATAGTTTTTAAAAAAATCGATATCAATAAATAAAACAGCTAACGGACGTTTCTCTTGATTTGCACGGTAATAGAAGAAGTCAAACATTTCGTCAAAGGTACGACGGTTTGAAATTTGAGTAAGCGCATCTTGCTGACTTAAATGCAGAAGTTCAGATGCTTCAATCCGTAAAATCTGCTCATTAATTTCAGCAAGTTGGTTATTTAAAAAAAGACTTCGCTCTCTTGAGATGAGCATCGTGCTAATTGAGAAACCTAAAATACAAGTGCCGAACAAGGCCCGACCAAGGGCAATATAATCACAATTTACATTCAATAAATTAAGAAAAACAAAAACTAATATTGCTGCTGATAAACCAACGTACAGCATATGTAATGGTTTGATGCCACTTAGAATAAAACCAAGCATATATAAAAATGAAAGAAGCAACATCGACTGATTTTTAAGTGCCATATTTTCGACACTGAGCAACAACATGGCACTTGTAATAATTGAGAAGAAAACAATGCCACAAGCAGCAAAATAAAAGTGATTAGAGAGTTTTTTAAATTTGGCAAAAATCCAAAATAATAAGAGTGCAAGCGCAATATTCATTGCACTCAACAAACAATGAATAAAGTCTAAAGTAATATATGGTTCACCAATTACTAAGTAGTCAGTTGGAAGTGCCAGTAAAATAAAAATTAAATAAGTAAGTACTCCACTTGCTAAAAACTTAGAGATGTTTTGCCGTGTACGATCAAGGTTTAAACACCAGAATTTTTTTTCTAGCTGCTTTGGTAAAGGCATATTGGCGTAACGATGGGTATGTAGAGTGACCAAATACTCGATTTCTTCTTTCGATTTGAGTAATTGATGGACATTTCCCCTATTCGCCACTAGTCGATTCCTACATATTTCGCGTTAACAAAATATAACATTATTTTTTAAAGCTCCCTGCGCTTTATTTTGCCATTTGTCCGTAATTCTCGTTACCATTTTCACACTTTATCGATTATCATTTGTTTTATTTCGAAGTTTGAACTGCCTTGAACTCTATTACCCTGCTCCAGCCAGATGATTGGCATGCACATTTACGTGATGGTTTAGCATTAAAACGTACTGTTCCAGATTTGGCTAAACAATTCGCCCGCGCGATCTGTATGCCTAACCTTGTACCGCCTGTAAAAACAGTAGAAGAAGCTTTAGCTTATCACGAGCGCATTCTTGCTCATGTTCCGGAAGGCAATAATTTTGACCCTCGTATGGTGCTTTATTTTACTGACCACACTTCACCAGATGAAGTTCGTAAAATTAAAGAATCAGAACATGTCAATGCGATTAAGCTTTATCCTGCTGGTGCAACCACCAACTCTGACAATGGTGTGAGTGATATTCGCAAAGTTTATGCAGTTATTGAGCAATTAGAAGAGCACCAAGTTCCGTTATTACTTCATGGTGAAGTGACTCACAATCATGTAGATATTTTTGATCGTGAAAAACGCTTCCTAGATGAGGTATTATCACCTTTATTGAAACAGTTCCCTAAACTTAAGGTTGTGCTTGAGCACATCACGACTAGTGATGCAGCACACTTTGTTTTAGAACAAGACCGTAATGTGGCGGCAACAATCACTCCACAACATTTATTATTTAACCGTAATGATATGTTGGTCGGTGGTATTAAACCGCATTTCTACTGTTTACCAATTTTAAAACGTCAAACGCATCAAACAACTTTACTTGAAGTTGCAACAAGCGGTAATCCTAAGTTTTTCTTAGGTACAGACAGCGCACCTCATGCACAAAATGCAAAAGAGAATGCTTGTGGCTGTGCAGGCTGTTATAGTGCACCAAACGCAATTGAGCTTTATGCACAAGCGTTTGATCAAGTCGGTAAATTAGAGCGCCTAGAAGGTTTTGCTAGCCATTTTGGTGCAGACTTCTACGGTCTACCACGTAATACTTCTACCATTACTTTGGTTAAAGAAGATAATCTCGTTCCCGAATCTTTTGATTATTTAGATAATCAAAAAATCATCCCGCTGCATGCCGGGAAAACGCTGCAATGGAGAAAAGTGTGACACAAGAAAATTCTGTCCCGGTCATTGGCCAACGTTTTCGTGGCTTCTTACCTGTTGTTGTCGATGTTGAAACGGCAGGTTTTAATGCCCAGACAGATGCATTGCTAGAAATCGCGTGCATTCCAATTGTGTATGATGCTCAGGGACAATTTGTCCCTGGTCCTGCATTTCATGCACATATTAACCCTTTTGAAGGGGCTAACCTCGATCGTCGTTCGCTCGACTTTATTGGTATTGATCCATTCAACCCAATGCGTATTGCAATGGCTGAAGATGAGCGAACTGCGTTACGTCGTATTTTTAAATCGGTCAATGAAGTTCGTAAACAGCAACATTGTACTCATGCAGTACTCGTAGGCCATAACGCACATTTTGACCTTGGTTTTTTACAAGCAGCGATTGCTCGCTCAGGTACAAAAAACCAAAACCCGTTCCATAGTTTTTCAGTCATGGATACAGTTACTTTAAGTGCAGTAATGTTTGGACAAACAGTGCTTGCAAAAGCATGTATTCAAGCTGGAATTGAGTTCGATGGTAAAGAAGCACACTCTGCTTTATACGATACTCAGAAGACTGCTGAACTGTTTTGCTATATATTGAACAAACTGTCACCTTACCTCCTTGACAGTTTGGTGGCGGCTTCTTAAGATACCGCCATCCTCAACGTCCCTATCGTCTAGAGGCCTAGGACATCGCCCTTTCACGGCGGTAACCGGGGTTCGAATCCCCGTAGGGACGCCATATCTATTATGAATAATTATTAAAAAATATAGATATCTGCTTATCTACTATCATTTTAACTACCACAATAATTTATCCACCTCCAAACTCTTCTGCTTTAGAGTGCTTTATTAAAAATTCATTTATTAATTTCCGATCCGTTTTAAAGCAGCCACACGAACAAACATTATGGGATCATTACCAAGTCTTCTCAAAATATGAATTGGCGCCTTTTTATTACATGCAACTCTCTCACGAACTGTTTCACTCTTATCTTGAGATAATAAATCAAATAGCTCTGGACTAAGTTTTCTCTTACTAGCAACTGTTGCCCGAACAGATTCATTTGTATCTCGTGCTAGAATTTTTAATATATTTATTGGCACAGTTTTATTATGTGCGACCCACTCCCTCATTTCAGGAAATTTGGAAATAACTTCCATCCAAACTACATCAGAAGCATCATCATAGGCTGCACGTGTATATTCCTCAAGTATTTCACTAGTTCTAAGGAAAACGAACTCTTCTGCTGAACTAATCAATTAAAAGTTAACCCTCTTTTCAATTCTTTCTATAGAATAAACCTTTGAATTTCTTCTTCAATTTATTTATTAGGATGAAACACATACCACTTGGGTAGACATCAGTCATACGTTCTAAACTAAGAATATAAAGAACTAAAACATCAGCCTTTTACCGCGTAAGATCTCACTAGGGATATTAGTCATTAAAAAGCCACTGTCTAAAAATACGGTGGCCTTTATTTCCTCATATAAAATATTATAAATTTATGATTTATAAATATTTTATTATACTTAAGGTATGTTCTACCCTATACTAAAAATAGATCAAAACTATAATTTGAACATGACATGCAAATTCGATTATTTCATTTACAAAATTCACGCTCTCAACGCATTATTTGGTTTTTAGAAGAATTAGGGCTCAACTATGATCTCATCACTAAATATCATTCGGACGAAGACAAAAATAATAACTCACCACATCAACTATCAAAATTTCCAACTCTCGAAATTATTGAACAAGAGCAAACTTCAATTTTGGCTGAAACCTCAGCAATTCTAGATTATTTCTCTCATTTACACCCACAACTGAGCCAGAACAATTTACTAAGCCAACAACTTCAAAACTTTTATTATTGGAAGAATTATTGTGAGGCGACATTCATTCCAGATCTGGTACTCAAGCAAATCTTTCACCAAATTGCAGAACGCACGCCTTTTCTGGTCCGTTTCGTTCCTAAGCTTTTAAAATATGGATTTGATCAAGGCTATCTCAATCAATCATTACAAAGACACATGAGCATGATTGATAAACATTTAGAACGTCACTTATGGTTTGCTGGAGATCAGTTTACTACTGCTGATATTTTGATGTGGTTTCCATTATTGGCTTGCTCACCAAATTACAGCCAGTTTAAACATATACAGCGTTATCTGACCCAGATAGAAAACAGACCTGCCTTTAAAAATGCTCTAATTAAAGGTCAATGGTCTGCTCCTACTTTTCAAACTTACTGGGCTATTGCTTGGTGATTTATTTATGCAGACTTACGTGAATTCACGCGCCCCTGAACAACGGCCTTAATATTGCCCTTCGCGTAATTTAAAAACACAATTAAAGGCGATAGTTTTGGATTTGGTTTTTTACCCTGCCCAATTGCTTTAAATTGTGCTGCGTACCAAATGATTTCCATAATCGCCATCTTATCGACAAAAGGTAAACCTGTTTTAATTGGTTTTACGGCATAGCGAACATCCTGACCTGCGATTAAACGGTCAGTTAAATCTGTTTCAACAGCAAGTGGACGAGCAATGCCAATAAAGTCACATGCTCCACTTGCCAGAGCAGCATTCATACCTTCGACTGTACGGAAGCCACCTGTCACTATAAGTTTACATTTTACATGCTGACGGATTTTTTCAGCAAAGTCTAAGAAGTATGCTTCCCGTGCGATGGTACTTGCCTTACGTTTATCAGCTTTGACACCAGCCATTGCTGGTGCTTCGTAAGTTCCACCTGAAATTTCAATTAAGTCAATCCCAGCTTCATCAACGGCTTTAAATACCGAAATTACATCTTCTTCGCTAATACCACCGCGCTGGAAGTCGGCAGAGTTGAGCTTAACTGAAATAATAAAATTCTCTGAGGTTGCTTCACGTACCGCTTTATAAACTTCTAGTAAAAAGCGAGTACGGTTTTCAACTGAGCCACCCCATTGGTCTGTACGCTTATTGGTTAATGGTGATAAAAACTGGCTAATTAAATATCCATGTGCACCATGTAACTGCACCCCTTCAAAACCTGCGTTCTCACAAATACGGGCAGCTGTTGCAAAGCGTTTAATAATATCCAAAATTTCTTCATGCGTAAGCGCACGTGGCGTACCAAACATAGTCGCTAAAGCTGGACTAAAAGGAACTGCCGAAGGTGCAACTGTTTCTTTATTTAAGCCTTTAGGGCACTGACGGCCTGGGTGAGACAATTGAATAAGCTGTACCATTCCATATTGTTTACCGACTGCTGCCCATTCTTTTAAACGCTCTAGGTCACGCTCAGTTTCAATCACCACTACCCCGGGTTCGTTTTTGGCTTCTACATTGACCATAACATTCCCAGTAATCGCACAGCCCAAACCACCTTTGGCCCATGCACCGTACAGGCCTAAATGTAAGTCATTCGGCTGGCCTTCATAGTTTGCGAGTGCCTCACTCATTGCACCTTTAATAATTCGATTTTTAAATGTGGTATTTCGAATTGTGATTGGTTGTGCAATCTGGCTCATGGTTAACCTCTTTTAATATTTTAGAGCAATTACTCTAATTTAGATGAGTTATAGGTCATGTCAAGGGGAAATCGATAACTGACAATATCACATGTCAAATTTAAAAAACATAAAAAAATGCAACTTTTTGCATTAAAAACAAAAATATTATTTATTTTTATAAAACAATATCTTACAAAAATATTTAAAGGCTTGCTGTAATTAACTGCTTGGTATATTCAGTTTTAGGATCATTAAATAACTGTTCAGTTAGCTGATATTCAACAACTTTTGCATGTCGTAATACCATCACTTTATGACACAGTGCTTTGACCACATTTAAATCATGACTAATAAAAATATAGCTTAGGTGCTCAGTTTGTTGTAAACGTCGCAATAATTGAATCATGGCCTTTTGCGTGGTTCGGTCTAAGGCAGACGTTGGCTCATCTAAAATTAAAAGTTTAGGTTGAACCACTAAAGCTCGTGCTAGAGCAACGCGTTGACGTTGTCCACCCGAAAGCTCGTGCGGATAGCGGTGTTGAAAGTCTTCAGCCAACTCAACTTTTACTAAAGCAGATTTAACTTGCTGTTTGATCTCGTGATCGGCTACAGCTTTCACTTTTAAGCCTTCAGCAATAATCTGCCCTACCGTCATACGCGGGTTTAAACTACCAAATGGGTCTTGGAAAACAATTTGTAAGTCTGACCTAATCTTACGCAAAGCTTTTTGTTCTAAGTAGTTTATGTCTTGCCCTAAAAAGATAATTTGCCCCTCACTTTTAATTAATCGAACCAGAGCCAAAGCCAATGAGGTTTTACCCGATCCACTCTCCCCCACAACGCCTAATGCTTCGCCTTGGGCAAGCTCAAAGCTTACATTTTCAATAGCAGTGGTATAACCCTGAATACGGTTAAAGAAACCACGTCGAATTGGATATTTAACATTGAGTTGTTGAACAGATAAAATGTTATGACTGATTGAAGGCTGCTCAGCAAAACCAAGATCATGATCTAACAGTTGCTGAGTATAAATTGACGCAGGATTTTTAAAGATTTGCTGAAGCTGACCTTGCTCTACAACTTGTCCTTCGTGTAATACAATCAGCTCATTGGCATAACGGCGTACCAAATTTAAATCATGGCTAATCAAAATTAGCGCCATGCCATATTTACTTTGCAAAGACCTCAGTAACTCTAAAATTTGCGTCTGTAAAATCACATCAAGCGCTGTAGTTGGTTCATCTGCAATTAAAATTTTAGGTTGAAGCGCTAGCGCAGCCGCAATCATTATCCGCTGTTTTTGTCCACCCGAAAGTTCATGCGAATAGCGTTTTAAAATATGCTTTGGATTACTAATTCCTACGTCTTTTAATAATTGAATTACCTGCTGCTGAGCTTTTGCCTTTGACCCACCTTGTAAAATGAAATGTTCACCGACAATTTTTTCAACACGATGCAATGGGTTTAAAGCCGTAGAAGGCTCCTGAAAAATCATGGCAATTTGGCGGCCACGTATATGTGTTTTTGTCTTTTCATCTGTTTCTAAAATATTTTTTGAATCAATAATAATACGGCCAGATGTTTTTAATTTTTCTGGTAATAATCCCATCATTGCCAAACAGCTTATTGTCTTACCTGAACCACTTTCCCCTACAATTGCAAGCGTATCTCCAGCTTGCAAATTTAAATTGAGACCCTCCAATAAAGGCTGATCTTGCATAAAGATTGAAAGGTTTTCTATTTTTAGCAAGGTAGTACGTGAACTTAAATTACTTTCTTGGGTCAAATGCATCGCGTGCCGCCTCCCCAATATAAATTAATAATGACAACACAAAAGCCAAGCTAAAAAAGCCCGATAAAGCCAACCACGGTGCATCTAAGTTATTTTTGCCTTGCAATAATAACTCACCTAAAGAGGCAGCATCTGGTGGTAAACCATAGCCCAAGAAATCGAGTGCGGTTAAAGCAATAATATTAGTAGTCAAAATAAAAGGTAATTGCGACAGGCTAGAACTTATGGCATTTGGCAAAATGTGCTTAAAGATAATTGCTCTATCAGTTACACCTAAAGCCTGAGCCGCACGCACATAGTCAAGTTGACGCGCTTTTAAAAATTCGGCACGGACAATTCCTACCAGTACAGTCCAGCTAAAGAACAGCATAATAAAAAATAGCCAATATACATTTGGGGTAAACATGCTGACCAAAATCATGACCATAAAGAGCATGGGTAAACCATTCCAGACTTCTACCAGTCGTTGTCCCAGCAAATCGACCCAGCCACCATAGTAACCTTGTATAGCACCCACAAAAATACCAAGTAGTGCTGCACAAGCTGTTAAAGCCAAGCCGAAAAGTAATGAGACTCTAAGCCCATAGAGAATACGTGCAAGCACGTCTCGCCCTTGGTCATCTGTCCCTAACCAGTTCTGCTTAGAAGGTGGCGATGGCACAGGTACAGCCAAGTCTAAATTAGGAGTCTGGTAAGAAAATCTTATGAGGGGCCAAATTGCCCATCCGTTATGATTGATAAGCTCTTGTACAGCGGGGTCTTTATAATCTGCTTCTGTTTCAAACACGCCACCAAAAGTAGTTTCGGGATATGATTTAAATACAGGCAAATAATAAGCGTCCTCATATTTCACCAACAATGGTTTATCGTTAGCAATGAGCTCAGCAGCTAAGGACATTGCCAAAATGAGGCTAAACAAAATAAAGCTTGCCCAACCTAATTTATATTGCCTAAACTTTTGCAGCCGTGACTGCACAATTAAAGACATTATTTGCCTCCTTGTGCGTCAAAGTGAATACGCGGATCAATCCATTGATACAGCACATCGCAAATAAGTCGTAAAAGCAGACTAAACAGCGTGAAGAAAAACAATACTCCAAAAATAACCGGATAGTCTCGCTGAACAATTGCTTCAAAGCCTAATAAGCCAACACCATCTAGATGAAAAATAATTTCAATAAAAAGATTTCCCACAAAGAAAATGCCTGCTAAAGCCTCTGGCAATCCGGCCAGTACGACTAAAATAGCATTACGAAATACATGTTTATATAAAACTTGCTGGCTATTTAAACCTTTTGCATAAGCTGCCAAGACATAAGGTTTATTGAGTTCTTCTAAAAATGAATATTTGGTTAGATAAGTTAGGCTAGCAAAACCACCCAACACCATGGTAATAAGCGGCAACGTCATGTGCCATAAGTAGTCCGTAATTTTTCCGAAAAGACTTAATTGATGAAAATTATCCGACACGAGGTTTTGCAATGGAAACCAGTGAAAATATGATCCACCTGCAAAGAAAACGATAAGTAATATAGCAAAGACAAAACTTGGTACTGCGTAACCTACTACAAGTAATAGAGAGGTAGAACGATCAAACCATGTATCTTGTTGTTTCGCTTTTTTAATTCCAAGTGGAATTGAAATAAGATAAATCAGCAAAGTGCTCCATAGCCCAATCGAGATCGACACAGGCATTTTTTCCCAAAGCAACTCAACTACTGGTTTATCTTTAAAAAAGCTTTGTCCAAAGTCTAAAGTCAAATAGCCCTTTAACATCAGTAAAAAACGTTCTACTGGAGGATGGTCAAAACCGTATTGTGCTTTAATTTGCTCTACCATTTCGGGGCTTAATCCTTTAGCACCCTGATAGTACATTTCAGTACCTAATATCCGCCCTGCTCCTACGCCACTTTCTACCTCATGGATTGCTTGTTCTACAGGTCCACCCGGCGCAATTTGCACGACCACAAAGTTGATCAATAAAATAATGAACAACGTTGGAATCATTAAAAGAAGTCGCTTTAGAATATATGAACCCATATAACAGGATTTCCTTTAGATACGTGCTTTTATTGTTGATGTAAATATTGGGCAACTTTTTTGGCTTGGTTTGGATTACTCCACCAATACTCTATACCAGCCGAGAGTACGGGTTTCACTTTAGGTTGCTGATACATATTCCAGTACGCATACCAATAATCCCCTTTCCCATAAGTCGGGATCTGGTAATATCCTGCGCGAAGCAATCGGTCGAGAACATGAGTATAAGTGATTTGCTGATCATGGTCTTTGGCAGTCACCAGTTTTAAAATGACTTCATCAATAACCGGATTACGAATACCAGCGTAGTTATAGTTGCCATCTTGAACTGCTGCGGCACTTCCCCAGAACTGAGCCTGTTCATTGCCCGGATTTAAAGATTGCGGCAAATTCATCGTAGTCATGTCAAAGTCATAATGGCGTGTACGCTCTAAATATTGCGGCGCATCAACCTGCCGTAAATTAATATTAATTCCTAATTTTTTTAAATTTCTTACAAATGGCATCAGTGTTCTTTGTTTGCCATCTTGCTGAATGAGGAACTCAATTTTTACAGGCTGGCCTTCAGGAGTATATAACTGCCCTTCTTTGATTTTATAGCCTGCTTGAATGAGTAATTGTCTTGCGATTAATAAGTTTTGGCGGTTAAAACCACTGGCATCCGAGACAGGATATTTCCAGTCTGTCAAAACAGCTTTTTGCATGACTGGAGAAAGCTTTGGCAAAAGAGGCTTTAATATAGTGAGCTCACTCTTTGAAGGACGACCTGTTGCTGCCAACTCACTATTTTCAAAATAACTTTGTAGTCTTTGATATTGTCCATAAAACAAAGCTTTATTTTGCCATTCAAAGTCATAGGCATAGGTTAAGGCTTGTCTAAAGCGAATATCGTTTAAAGGTTTTCGCCGTGTGTTAAACACATAACTTTCAGTTGCAATCGGATTATGGTGTCTAAACTTATATAGCGTGATTAAACCTGATTTTACCGCTGGAAACTTGTAGTCAGTGACCCATTTTTTTGGATTAGTTTCTTCATGCAAGGTATATTGCCCAGATTTAAAACCT
This sequence comes from Acinetobacter sp. 766875, assembly GCF_000582055.1. Classification (NCBI taxonomy): domain Bacteria; kingdom Pseudomonadati; phylum Pseudomonadota; class Gammaproteobacteria; order Moraxellales; family Moraxellaceae; genus Acinetobacter; species Acinetobacter sp. 766875. The sequence continues at coordinate 41,376 of NZ_JEXX01000023.1, forward strand.
TCGAATGCAATGTCCCAATTTCGGTAATAAACATACTTTAAATGATCGAAGTTATAGCGCCCTTTATTAATAGGTAGGTCTTTTGCCCAATAATTCGGATTACGTTTATAACTAATACTTCGACCTGCATCAATTTTCTCAACCACGTAAGGCCCTGAACCTATAATCGGTTGCAAAGTAATACGAGTAAAGTCACGGTTCTGCCAGTCTGCTTTTGAGTAAATCGGTAAACTCGCCACAACAAATGGCATTTTTGGATTATGGCTAGACTTAAAAGTGAATTTAACTTGATGAGGATTTATAACTTCTGTTTTTGCCAAGTCTGCAAGATACATTTGTAGGCCAAAATTAGATTTGGTTTGATAGGTATCAAAGCTAAATTTTACATCCGTTGCTGTTAAAGGCTGTCCATTACTAAAGCGTGCTTTGGGATTTAAATAGAAGGTAATCGATTGCGTTCTTTCTGGATCATAGGAAACTCTCTCAGCTAAAAGTGGGTATAAAACTCCAACTTCATCGAGTGACTGAGTCATTAAAGTATCAAAAAGATAATTTACTCCTTCTGTCGCGTTCCCCTTACCGTTCATGCTGTTTAAATTATCAAAAGTCCCTTGCGCAGCCCGACTCAATACTCCACCTTTTGGTGCATTCGGATTGGCATAAGGCATTGCAGCCATTGTTAAATATTTAGGCTTAGAGTGAATTGCGATATAAGGCGTGATTTGCTGTGCAGAGAATACAACTTGTGAAAAGACACTGAGCCCGACTAGCAGGCTCAGTTGAGGATATAACTTTTGCATAAAGTTCTAATTATTCTATAAATTAGGCACTTTAATAATATCGCCAATACGTAATTGAGTCGACGGTGTTAAGTTATTGAGTTCCGCCAGTAAAGTAGTTTCTAGACCATATTTACTTGCAAGACCAATTAAAGTATCACCACGTTTAACTTTGTATTCCACTACAGTTTTTGGAATTACAATATTTTGTCCGCGCTGTAAGTTTGCATTTGCTTTTAATGCATTCATTTCAGCAAGTTCACGAACTGAAATACCTGCACGGCTTGCAATCGTATGTAACGACTCGCCAGCTTTAACCGTATACTTTTCAGTATTTTTTCCTGGTGCAACAGGTTTAGCTGCTGATTTCGCCGTATCAACTTTTGCTGTTTCTACTGGTGGCACATCACCTGTTAATTTTAAACGTTGACCAACACGAACATTACTGTTACGAGATAAACCATTCAATGAGGCAAGGTAATCTAACTGCAAATGATAGCGGTTGGCGATATTCCCTAAGCTATCACCAGATTTGACCGTATAAGTCTCTGGCGTTTCTTCTTTGACATTTTTAGTCGTAGCTTTGCTCGGCGTTTCAACCTCACCTGTCAATTTTAAACGCTGACCAGCACGAACACCTGCCGTACGCGACAAACCATTTAAATCAGCCAAATAACTGGTTTGTAAGTTATATTTAGCTGCAATCGCATGTAAGCTATCGCCCGACTGAACAACATAGTGATCTGGAACACTTACACCAGCAGGTACTTTTAAGTTTTGACCAAGCTGTACATGGCTATTGGCTTTTAAATTATTCAGTTCAGCAAGTTCAGCTAGGCTAATTTTAGACTTGGTCGCGATACTTGATAATGTATCACCACGCTGCACTTTATAGCTTTCAGTCTTATACGACGGTCCTGCTGCAAGTTTTTCATATTTACCAGAAGCTTTGTTATCATCAACTTCATCGACAGTAACTTCTTTTGCAGGTACATTGATTTTCTGACCAACCATTAAGTTACTACCAGCCGACAATCCTGGCGTTAGCTCTGCTAATTCTTGGTTAGATAATGCGTAACGATCTGCAATTAACTTCAAATATTCACCGCGTTTAACTGTATAGCTTTTTGTTGCAATACGACGTGTACTTGCCTGAACTGCTTTAGGTTGTTCTGCTTTAGCAGAAGTACGGTTGCCTTTAGGCTCTTTTAAATGCAGCTTTTGGCCAACAAATAGACCATCGCTTACCGATAAATCGTTGTATTCAGCAAGCTGTTTCACAGACAAATTAAATTGATTTGCCACGCCTGTTAAACTGTCATTTGCTTGAACAACATATACATCAGGTTTAGCTGCTGCTTTTGCAGTAGATTCAACCTCTTGAGGCTTAGCATCATAGAGATATAGGCTGGTCCCTACAAATAATGTCTTTTCTGGATCAATCTGGTTCCACTTAGCAACATCGCGCCAGTTCACACCATTTTTCATTGCAATAATTGCTAATGTATCACCCGGTTGTACGGTATAGGTACTACGCTTACCTTTAGGCTGTACAACAACAACATCAGTATCCGTTTTAATGTAAGGCTTATCTTTATTACGCTGACCATCTTCAGAGTTCGCAACACTTGCATCTTCAGCTAAAGTTTTTGGGTAAGCAAAGCCTTTACTTAACTCTTTACCTTGCTGTTCAGCAACTGACAAACTCGTTTGAATCGCAGTTAGCTTAATTTTACCGTCATAAGGATCAACAATTTCGGTACCTTGCGGTGCAATTGCTTTTAGCTCGGCAACCACTTGGTCTTTTTCAGCCTGTGTAGCTTGCGGCTGTAAAGCTTGCTCAACTGTTTCCTTCTCACCTTCAGCACGAACTGCCGCTAAAATTTTCTCACGCTCAACTGCTGAAATTGGTGGTTCTGTTCTTACAGGTTTTACATTGGTCGCAGGTGTGACAGCAACTGGAATACGCGGTGCACTAGGTACATCAGCTGAGGCAGCAAAAGCCGCTAAAGCATCAGATCCACGAGGTGTAGAAGTTTTTACCGTTACAGAGCTACCGGTTGTTTTGGTAGGTGTAGTTGGTCTTACAGGCTGAACCTGCGTCGCCGGTGTAGTTTTAACAGTAACTGAAGTTGAGGTAGTTGTAGTTGGTTTAGATGGAGATGTGACATTTGCCCACCAACCTGAACTGCTACCGCCAGCTTTCATGGCTTTTAATTTGTTATCAACTGACGGGCTTACATCAGCTGGAATTAAAATACGCATTGGGCTTGCAGGGTCTACTGTTTCACCACGATAGCCTGGGTTTAATGCATATAGCTCAGCACGGCTAAGACCAGTTACTGATGCAATTTCATTTAAAGACAATGGTGCAGATAACGTGACTTCACGGAAATGGGGTCTGTTTGCAATCGGCGGTAATGAAACCCCATAAGCACGCGGATTTTTAATAATTTGAGCAACTGCCAAGAAACGTGGAACATAGTTCATGGTTTCTTGTGGAAGTTTTAATGACCAGTAGTCCGTTGGTAGACCAGCAGCCTGATTTCGGTTAATCGCTTGTTGAATACGTCCTGGACCAGCGTTATAAGCTGCTAAAGCCAACTCCCATGAACCAAACTGGTTATATAAGCTTCCTAAAAACTCATACGCAGCACGTGTAGATTCAACAACATCACGACGACCATCGTACATACCCGTTTGTTGTAAACCATAAATACGACCAGTACTTGGAATAAACTGCCATAAGCCCGCTGCTGCTGCACTACTTGTTGCAGCAGGGTCATATGAACTTTCAATCACTGGTAATAATGCAAGTTCGGTTGGAAGACCACGGCGTTCTGCTTCTTTCACAGTATGATATAAATAACGACTTGCGCGAGCACTTAAACGGTCAAGGTAGGGCTGACGTGAGATAAACCAACTACGCTGCGCTTCAATGCGTGGATCCCAATGATTGAGGTCCATTTTGAATCCTACAGCCATACGCTTCCAGACATCACCGTGTTTTAAAATAAGTAAACGGTCACCTTCTACAGCACGCATATCCGTTGCTGAAAGTAAATCTTCTAACGAGTCCAGACTGCTTGCATCAAGATAGCCTGCTCCACTGACCTGTTTTGTTTTCGAGGTTTTTGCAGATTGCGGAGTCGAAGAACAGCCTGTTGTAATACCCAACGCAGCTAAAGCAGAGCTAAGTACTGTAATTTTGAATAATGATGCTGCAGATGGCTGCCACACAAATGTGGTTGGTTTATACATAAAAACTTCCAAACAACTCGCGTAATATTTCTTGGGGTCTGCCCACAAACCCTAGGTCTTCGATGCCATTGTAGTAAAGCATGCAAGATAGACAAGGCAATAATTTAATGTCATTTGCATGGAAATGTTACAAGAAATTAAAAAAAGCTTGCTTTGTAACGATGGAACCGAACTTTTTGCGTATACAATACACCATATTCAGTTCTTTTTCTTTCAGTTTAGGTTTCGATTTATGTCTCAAACAATCACACTGTATGTTGATGGTGCATGTCGTGGCAATCCCGGTTTAGGTGGTTGGGGTGCATATGTCATTACCGAACAGGGTGAACATAAATTATTTGGCGGCGAACCCGACACAACCAATAACCGTATGGAACTTACTGCGGCTATTGAAGGAATTTCTTTTTGCCCTCCTGATGCACAATTAATTGTCTGGACAGACTCAAATTATGTAAAGCAAGGCATTACAGAATGGATTCATGGCTGGAAAAAGAAAAATTGGAAAGATGTTAAAAATCCTGACCTATGGCAAAAACTTGATGCTGTTTGCGCAGGTAGAAATATTGAGTGGAACTGGATTAAAGGCCATGCAGGACATCCTGGCAATGAAATGGCAGACCAACTTGCAAATTTAGGTGCAGATAAAACAGCTCAAGAACTCAAGCAACCACAGTCTGTCGCTGCACCGCAAGATATAAAAAAGCCTGAACAGGACTGGTTGCTAGATGACCCTTTCGGGTTTGATCTGGTTGAAACAAGCGAAGATGAAGATGTGGCTCTTGAACCATCACAAGAAGTTGAGATGAATACTTTAGACGAAGAAGTAAATGAGATTGAAGCTGTAGAGCAAGAAACAAAGCAACAAAGTAGCAATATTCATCCTCAAATTGTTGTTACCGAAGCAAAGCTTAAATTACAAGGCCCTCGTCAGCTCATTCTCGATACTGAAACGACTGGTTTCTATTTCCAAGATGGCGACCGTATCATTGAAGTCGGCGCAATCGAAATGATTAACCGTAAGCTTACAGGCAGTTCAATTCATATTTATATTAACCCTGAAAAACCAGTGGGTGAGTCAGAAAACATTCACGGTATCAGTGATGATTTCTTAAAAGATAAACCTGTCTATGCGGACATTGCAGATACTTTATTTGAGTATCTAAAAGGCGCAGAAATTATCGCTCATAACGCAACCTTCGATATGAACTTCCTAGATATGGAGTTTAGACGTGTTGGGTTACCTGCTCTTTCAGAAGTTTGTGAGGTTACCGATACTTTAGCTTTAGCCAAAAATAAGCATCCTGGACAGAAAAACTCACTTGATGCCTTAGTTAGACGTTATGAAATTCCAGCGCGTGACCGTACTTTCCACGGTGCGTTACTCGATGCTGAAATTCTTTCTGATGTTTACCTGGCAATGACTGGTGGTCAAGTTTCCTTTGATATGGATGCGCTCTCTCAAAGCGAAAGTGATCAACAAAAAACAACCAAAGCTAGAATTCAAATTGATTTACCCGTTATTTACCCTTCAGATGAAGAGTTGAACATACATGAGACTTGGGTCAAAGAATTTGAGAAAAAACATGGAGAACCTTGCCTTTTTGCAAAATAAATTTTTGATTCTCTAATGTTTTTTTAGTTTCCCCTTTTGCAAGTTAAGTTATATTAGTCGTATAGATTTTTAGCTCAAAATATTGAGCCATGACGAATATAACAATTGATTTTTTTTGCAAAGGGGAATTTTTATGTCTGAGCATAATTCGATTCAATTTGATCCAACAGCGTTACTTATTATCAAGAATGAAATTGATAACTCAATAAAACTGGTGGAAGGTGCTGTAAGTACATTAATTGAAGAGCAGGCTCTCCCTTTTGGTATTGATGATGCATTAGAACAATTTAAACAATGCACTCAAGTATTACGCCTCATTGATATCCCCTATTTAGCAAAAATCACTCAATATTCAACCGAGTTGATGCAAAAAATTATGGCTAAGCCCGAACACATCAACACCGATGAGGTTGTTGCTCTAAGTGAAGGCACGACTATGGTGAAACGCTATATTGAGTTTATTTGTTTACGTGAAGTTGAAGTCCCTCAGTTTCTTTTGGACACTCTAAACAATTTAGAAAAAGCCTTAAACAAGCCATTAACCTCATCTGGCCAGCAGATTGCTTCAAACCTTACAACAACTTCACTTGAGTTACCGTTACCCGAAATGCTCATCAATGAAAAAACTCAATTTATCCATCAGCTTTATAAATTATCTTTGCATCAGTTTTTAAATAAAACTGAAAGTGCTCGAGACTTTCAGGCATTCAAACTTGTTGGTAGCTATTTAATCAGTATGGCTCATGGTCAACCAAGCCAACAATATTGGCAATTAGTGAACTCCGCCTTTAATCATATTGATGAACTTGTTTTAAATGATGCTCGCTTACGTGTATTGATTAATCTTGAAAATGCTATAGGCCTATTTTTAGCATCGCCAGAAAACTTTGAAGCAAAATTAAATGCTCTGGCAGATATCATTAGTATTGTAATTGGACAAGAAGATCAACTCGGAAAGCAAATTCGTGGGCAGCTAAACATTGGTCATGAGTTCCTCACCGACACTCAACTTAAAGCACTGAGCCAACATTTGTATGGTCCAGACTTTGATACCATGCAAACGGTCAGTCAATTAGTCTTAAGCGAAATGAATAAAGTTCGTAATGATATTGAATATAACTACCAAAACATGTCGCCAGAAAAGGCTCAGCAACTTCAAAGCAGCCTTATGCAGCTTGCTCATACTTTTAAATTACTTAACTTGAATGAAGCTGCTTCAGAGCTTTCCCAACAAGCCAGCAGTTTAAGTCAAATCAATATATTGAGTAATGAAAACTATGCTCAGCAACTCATGAAGAGCATTTTATCTGCTATGAACGCTATTGGTATTTTAGTACGCAATTATTCATCCAACCGTCTACAAATTCGTGTGAACAACACTAATATTTCTTTAGATCGTTTAGATGAAGCACATGAAATGTTATTAAATGAGACAAAAAATTTAATCGATTTTGTATGTCAAAGTTTGACTTTATATGCCAACGATCAAACACAAAATATTGAAGCGATTGCAGGCTCTTTAAAAGAATTGGCTGGCGCGGCTGAATTTTTAGGAAGTACGGTTCAACAAAATGCTTTGCTTGAAACTGCCAAGTTTGTACAGCAGCAAATCGAACAGAACCAACCTTTTAGTCATGACCAGATTCACTGTATTTTTAACGTATTAGCTGGACTAGATATGTTAGTTGACAATTTAAAAAATAAACAGCCTGTTCTACAATCCATGTTTGATGTAGCATTGCTAAGTAGTCAACAACTTCAAAAAAAGGCAGCTTAATGTCTGAATTATCACTTGCTTATATTTTTCATCACCAACAATTATTGGTTGACCAAAACTTTCAATTACCCAAAGTCGAAAAGTTAGCAAGTGATCTGCTTTTCACTCATGACGAACAGGTCATTGCACGTGACTTGCTGAGTGAAGAAGCTATACCGGAAGGTCTGCAACTCGTTCCAATTCGTCAACTTATTTCCAACTGGTCAAAAGAGCAATTTTTACAGGCAAGTCGTGCGGTACAGTTGCTCGAATGGCGACGTAATCACAAATTTTGTAGCCACTGTGGACACGCTACCGAAGTCCACTCAACCGAATATGCAATGGTATGCCCTGCTTGCGGTTATCATCAGTACCCTCGCGTAAACCCATGCATCATTACTATCATTACTAAAGGTGATGATGAAGTTTTATTAGCAAAATCAATTCACAATAAAACCAACATGTATGGTTTGATTGCAGGTTTTGTCGAAGTTGGCGAAACTCTTGAAGAAGCTGTTCAACGCGAAGCTTTAGAAGAAGTGGGGCTTAAACTCAAGAATATTCAATATATGTCAAGTCAACCTTGGCCATTTCCAAGTAATCTTATGATTGCGTTTAGAGCTGAATATGAGTCAGGTGAAATTTCTTTGCAGGAAGATGAAATTGCCGATGCACAGTTCTTTAAATTTGATCAGCTTCCTGAAATTCCATTTAAAGGCAGTATTGCACACGCAATGATTACGCAGATTACTCAAGCAAAGTAATCTGCGCGCTCTCAAACAGATGTTTTAGAATACTTCCTCAAGAAAGTGCAAAATGGTTCGTTTTGTTCTGAAGTAATGACTTACAAAACTCGATAGACTGGCCAAAATCGTTATATGGCCAGTTTTAGGGATAATAGCAATATGGCTATGATTTCCCTTCTCTCTAAGGGCTTGATCCATATCCAAAGTATTATGTTGCTTTACGAGCTGATCATTTTCAGCCATGAGTAGATAATGCTTAATATTATTTTGATTTACAAAATAATAAGGCATCACCTCTTTATAAGAAATACCTTGATCAAAAGCATCTTCAGCAAGCGGATCACCCTTATAATCAAAATGATATGGTCCAGCTAATCCGACTATTGCCTTAATTTTCCCTAAACATTCAATCTTAGTTGAATCAGGGTGATAAACAGCCGACATTACATTAAATGCACCAGCCGAATGTCCCATAAGCACAATATTCTCAGTCGAGATTTCGTGTTTTTCCTGATTTTGATGCAAATAATTTAACGCTTGCGTTAAGTCATCTACATAGCTTGGAAAAATATTTTTTGGCGCAAGTTGATAGTTAATGACAGCAACGTCATAACCTTCTTTTGTAAATGCTTCGCCAATAAATAAATAGTCTCGTTTATTACCATGTTGCCAAGCACCACCATGTACAAAAACAATGAGTGGTTGATGAGCTAAGCGTTTAGTAGAACGATAAATATCTAAACGATGGCGAGGCTTTAAGCCATAACGCACATTTAAAACCTGCTCAAAACCATCTTTTGGTGTAAAACGGTTTAAAGCAAAGCTCCCCAAATCATACAGGCGGAACTCTTTATAAAGAGTTCTCGCCTGCTCAATTTTGCTTTGTAATTGTTCAATCAGGTTCATATTTTATTGTGCAGAAGATGCTGGATCTGTTTGGTCCGGATCAATTGCAACAGGAGTTTGAACTGTTGGTTGAGCAAGAACGTTATTAATTACTGGTGTAGTTGTTGCACTGGCAGTACTTGCTGCCGGAGCAGGCGCCAAATCAATATTATCAATGAGCGTTACAATCTTAGTCACGTTACCGACATTTTGCAGCACATTGTTTAAGTCATTAATTTCAGCTGTGTTTAAACGACCCATTACATATAAAACACCGTCTTCGGTATGAACCAGTACTTTACTGTCCGATACAACTGGCGCTTTCATTAATAAAGCACGTGTATTTGCGGTTACCCCAGCATCTTGCATGATCGTGTTATAGCTTACTTTGTTCCCCACTGTAATATAGTTATGTACAGCTTTCACATCACTCATGGCTTTAACGTTATCTTCTGCCAACTGTTTCAAGTATGGGTCTGGCACCTGACCAGTTAACAATACTGTGCTATGGAAGCTTTCGATGTTAATACGAGATTGTTTAAAACGCTGATCAAGCTTATAGAGGTTAATATTCGCTGTACGCTTAATTGAAGAATCAATGAATACTTGGCCTAAGCTACGTACACCACTATCTGTTCCAACTGGAGCTGTACCTGTTCCACCAGAAATAAAACTTGCGCAACCTGACAAACTTGCGACACAAAGCGCTGTTACAGCAATACGTTTCAACACTCCACCAGACTCCTATCAATCTCTTCTTGGCTTGATCATAAACATCGGTTTTAATTTGCTCAAAAGAGTAATGAACTCTTAATCCAAAGTAAATGCATTTTCGATCCATTGCAGATCATAATGGAATTTCGAAAAGTCTTGCTGTACTGTTTTTGCAATTTTCTGTGGAAAATCAAAACAAATCACATCAAAACGACAATAAAAATCCTGATAAGATGGGTAGCGCTGTAAAAACCTCATCGCCGTCTTAATTATTTTTTTCTGTTTACTTAAAGTCACCATTTCACAAGCTTGACCATAATTTCCCTGCCCTCGCGCTTTTACCTCAACAAAAATCAATTCGTTACCACGTTTTACAATCAGATCGACCTCTCCACGGCGTGAATGATAATTACTGGCGACCCATTCATAATTTTGTTCTTTTAAAAGTTTTAGTGCTGTTTGTTCCGCCCATTGGCCCAACTGCTGTGCAACTAACATGATTTTTTTGTTTCCCCTTTTTTAAATGTAAATGCTCTTAATACCGATTCTGCGTTTTTATATTTTGAATTGAGTAAATCAAAAGCAAATGTTTTGAAAAATAAAAAGCCTACTGACATTGTTCACGCCAAAAACAGAATTTCGGGTACACTAACCGATTAAAATTGTTTATCTGTACGGAGTAAAAACCAAATGAGTGCTCAGTTATTTGTTGTAGCCACCCCAATCGGGCACTTAGATGATATGACTTTCCGTGCAATTGATATCTTAAAATCAGTTTCTGTTGTGGCTGCCGAAGATACACGCCAGTCAGCTCAATTATTCAAACACTATAATATATCTACCCCACTTACCGCATGCCACGACCATAATGAAAGTAATAAAATTGAGCAGTTAGTTCAAAAGCTACTTGCTGGTGAAAATATTGCTTTGATTAGTGATGCAGGCACACCACTTATTAGTGACCCAGGTTTCAAACTGGTTCGTGCTGCTCAAGAAAATGGCATTAGAGTTGTGCCTGTACCGGGTGCATGTGCTGCAATTGCTGCGTTAAGTGCTGTGGGCTTGCCAAGTGACCGTTTTAGTTTTGAAGGCTTTTTGCCATCAAAAGCTTCTCAACGTATTTCGCAACTCGAAAAGCTTAAAAATGAAACTCAGACCTTAATCTTCTATGAAGCACCACACCGTATTTTAGAATGCGTAAAAAATATGGCTGAAGTATTTGGTGAAAATCGTCCTGTCGGTTTCGCACGTGAAATTACCAAAACTTTTGAAACGATCAAAAAAATGACTTTAAAAGATCTGGTTAATTTTATTGAAAATGACCATAACCAAGAAAAAGGTGAAATTGTTCTTGTGGTTGGCGGTGCCCCAGAAAAAACAGATCTGGAACAAGAAAAACTAGATGAACTTTTAAAGCGCTTACTTCAAGATTTATCAGTAAAAGCAGCATCTCAACTGGCTGCTGATTTAACGGGTATTAAGAAAAAAGTTGCTTATCAACGTGCGCTTGAGTTAACCCAATCTTAAACTTATCTCAATATCTCTTTTGCTGACTGAACAATCGTTTCAGTCAGTGCATCAAGTTGCTTAGACTGTCTTTTCCAGTGATGCCAATATAAAGGAATATCAAGTTGAGCCTCGGGCATAATATCAATAAGAGTCCCATTTTCGAGCAAGGATTGAACCTGAAGTTCAGGCACCATTCCATAGCCTAAACCTAGCTGAATTGCTTTGACAAAGGCATCTGTTGCCGGAATAAAACTATAAGGATAACTCTGCATCGGTAAACCGTAACCTTTTAATAAAACTTCCGAATGCATTAAATCTTTATGGTTAAAAATAACTGCTGGCGTTTTTCTTAAAACTTCTCGGTTAACTCCACCACGAAACCACCGATTTACAAAGTCAGCCGAGGCGAGCATTTTATAGCGCATTTTACCAAGAGGCTGAGCTAAGCAACCCGCCATCACCTGCTCTTCTGCTGTAATACATGCATTGACCTGCCCTGTTTCTAACAAGGTATGCGTATGAGATTGATCATCAATTTTTAGTTCTAATACTATTTTTTCTTTGAACAATGTTTGCTGAATAGTGGGTAAAAGCCAAGTTGCTAATGAATCTGCATTTGAAGCCAACGCAATTTTATAAAATTCCGATTCGGATGATTTCCCCATTAAACCTTGTAATAAATTTTGCTCCATTAGCCTTGTATGACGTAAATGCTGGAGTAAGGTTTGCCCTGCTTGTGTAAGCACACATGGACGGCCACGTATTATTAAAATCTGCCCTAAATATTTTTCTAGTGCTTGTACACGTAGTGATACAGCAGACGGAGTGATACATAAATGTTCTCCTGCTGCATCGAAACTTCCGACTTCTGCAACCGCAAGAAAAGCTTCACACTGCTTACTATCCAACATACAAAACCTAAATTATTTTTAGCCAAACCTAAATATTCTTAATTTTACTTATTTCTTTATAAAAAGACAGATAATTCCCGCATCTGATTTTTTTCTACTTAATGGTTATGCTTTCTCTGAGTGTATTTTTTAAAGGTTTAGGTATTGGTAGCGGCCTAATTGTAGCGATTGGTGCTCAAAACGCTTTTGTTCTAAAGCAAGGGCTTAAACAGCAATATGTATTTTGGTTATGTTTAATCTGCGCACTGTCCGATTCGATTTTAATTGCTTGCGGTGTATTAGGTTTTGCCGAAATTATGACAGCATCACCCATCTTAATCACAGTCGCGAAATATTTAGGAGCAACGTTTTTATTTGTCTATGGTGCAAAAGCATTTTATGCTGCGTTTAAAACGAATCAAGGCATGGAACTTGATAGCAGCCAAAAACAGACTTTAACCCAAGCACTTGTGACTTGTCTGGCCTTTACTTGGCTCAATCCCCATGTCTATTTAGATACTATTGTGCTGATTGGTTCGGTTGCAACACAGCTAGAGGATAAAATTAGTTTTGCTTTAGGCAGCATACTTGCTTCTTGGATTTTCTTTTTCAGTTTGGGTTATGGTGCAAGATTCCTAAAACCTTTATTTATCAATCCCAAAGCTTGGAAAATTTTAGATTTTATTATTGGTTGCGTTATGTGGAGTATTGCAATATCAATTCTCATCTAATGCATTCAAAAACAAAAAAGTACCATGCTTAAATGGTACTTTTTTGTTTATACGATCAAAATTAAGCTTCTGAGCTCAACATTATCTTTGATTGTTTTCTTTCTTGTAATGACTGCTTAATCACAGCATAACCCGAAGAAATACCTAAATATGCGATCACAAAGGCTACTAATAAATCCGGAAATACAGTGCCTGTTCCAAATACGCCAACCGCCGCTAAAATTACAGCAATATTGGCAATAGAGTCATTTCGACTGCATAACCAGACAGAGCGCATATTCGCATCCCCATCTCTAAATGCATAAAGCATTAAAGCAACCGAAACGTTAGCAATTAAAGCCATCACCCCAATTGCCCCCATAACCATCGGTTCAGGTGAAACACCATGAAAAAATGACCATACCACTTTTGCAATGACGAAGAAACCAAAAGCGGCCATCGTAATACCCTTAACAAGAGCTGCGGTTGCGCGCCAATAAAGGCTCATCGAGAGTACAACTAAAGACAAAGCATAATTTGCTGCATCTCCTGCAAAATCTAATGCATCTGCCCATAATGAAACAGATTGAGCTTTGTAGCCACCTACAATTTCAACTACAAACATAAGTGCATTAATCACAAGTGCAATCCATAGCGCTTTTTTAAAGCGTGGGCTGACTTTCTTTGTAGGTGAACATGTTGAAGCACATCCACATCCGGCCATTTTATTTCCTCAAGAACTCTTTTATAGTCATTAAAAACCCTTGAGTAGCTCCAGAGTCAAGTCTTATGAGTCTTTCTATTGGCCAATTATCAAAAAAAGCAGATGTTCCAATCGACACTATTCGTTATTACGAAAAAGTAGGTGTACTCGACCGTATTCAACGCTCAGAAAATAATTATCGTATTTACACAGATCAAACACTTGCGGACCTATTATTTATTAAGCATTGCCGCGAATTAGATATTTCTCTTAGTGATATTAAAACGTTAAAAGAAATGAAAGCTCAGCCAAAGCAGGCATGTACGGAAATTGATAATTTGGTGAATAAATATTTGATTGAAGTATCGGAAAAAATTGAACGACTTTTGCTTTTAAAAGAAACACTCATCGATTTAAAACAACATTGCTCGACCGACCGTACAGTAGACGAATGCGGCATTTTAAAAGAGCTGCAAAACAACCTTTAACTCAACCTAAAAGCCAATAAAAAAGCATCACTCATGTGATGCTTTTTTAGTATTAAAGGTCGCTATGTTCATCTGGCGGAACTTCAGTAATTCTCCCACCACGAGCTAAAAATGCAGCAACTTCATCTTCCAATGCTTGGCGCTGTTTTTGTTTCGCAGTTACGGTAAGCGTTTCTGCCTCAGCAAGATCAGCATCAGTTAAGTTGCCTGCTTCTTCGTCAGCCGCGCCACTCTCAGCCGCTTTGGCTTCATCTTCATCTACAGCAGAATCTTCTGCATCTTCATAATCATTGATATCTGTCATATTTACACTCCCCACAATGATTTGTATTGCATCATCGCTATGGTCTTTGAGACCTCAGAAATTTAGCAATCTCTTTGCATTTAGCAAAGAGCCAAATTGGTCAAATCAGTATCTTTTCTGACCGATTTGGTAATGATATATAAATGATTGTTTAAAAAATATCTACTGATATTTATTTAGACCAGTAGAGCATAAACTTCGTAATTATTTTAACGACTATACTGGGTGTTTTGTAAAGCCCCTAAACCGTTCGCTTGTTGCATAAAACGCTCTTTTAAGAACGAAATTTGTTCAACCTGCTTAAGTCCCGCATTTCTGACCCAAATCAATGGAAATAGCTCAGAACTTTCTAACCAACCAATTGCCGACATACTATGCATCATCGCATCGTTTTGTCCTTTACGGCGGTGCTCATAACGCATTAAGGTTTGTTCATGCGCCCATACGCCACGACCTAAATCATGCAGTAGTGCATCACAAAGTACCGCAGCATCTAAACAACCAATATTCACCCCTTGCCCAGCAAGTGGATGAATCACATGAGCTGCATCGCCAATTAGGGCTAGGCCAGCTTTAACGTATTGTTTTGCGGCACGCGCTTTCAATGGAAATTGTGCTCTTGAACGAACATCGAGCACTTCACCCAACATATGTTGGCTTTCACGGGTTAGAAGTTGCATAAACTCAGCATCACTTAAAGCTGAATATTCATCGGCATAATCATCTGGTAGTGTCCAGACAATAGACTGCCAATAGCCGTTTTCACTTTCTTCAAGACTCGCCATTGGCAAATATGCTAAAGGCCCTGTAGTTAAGAAGATTTGACGAGCAACATAGTGATGGGGCTTAGACGTTTTAATTGCACAGCTAATCGCTGCTTGCTTGTAATCTAGTACATCTAAGTCAATAAAAGCTTGCTCACGTACAAATGAATTGGCACCATCAGCACCAATAAGCAGTTTAGTTTTAAGTGTAGAACCATCAGCCAGTTGTATATGCCAGCATCCAACACCTTGCTCAATACGGGTAACGCGAACTTGAGTACGATAATCTGTTAACTGCTCAAGCATTTTTTGTTGAATGGCAACATTCAATACGCTTGGCTCAACCATAGAACCCAACGCTTGTTCTGGCATTGGTCTTTGTACAGATTCATGACCAAAATTAATTTCACCATAGCCATTTAGGTTCCACACCTGCATGCCGGTATAAGGCATTTGACGTGCTAAATCATCCCAAACATTCACTGTTTTAAGTAAATGAATCGTCGCTTGGCTAAGTGCTAAAACACGTGGGTTCATCACACTTAATGTTTTTTCAACATCAAGTACAGGGGCAGCATCAAGCACCGTAGGCTGTACACCACCTTGTGCAAGTAATAAAGCAGTTAAGCCACCAACTAGTCCACCACCAACAATAACGACATCTAACACTTCACTCATGCTTTTAGCCCCATTGCATAGTTCGCTACCAGTGGCTTAACACCCGGAATTACATCAAATGCAATTAATCCCGTATTACGAATTAATTTTAATAATGGGTTTTGGTTACTAAAGCCCCGAACAACGGTATCGCAGAACTTGATCACGCGCTGTTGGTCAGATAAACGGGCTTGTTCATAGGCAAGCAAATTATCTGGGTTACCAATATCATCAGATGTGCTTAACTGATTTACCAAATAACGAAGCAATACATCTGCATCACGCAGACATAAATTAAAACCTTGCCCTGCAACCGGATGGATTGTATGCGCTGCATTACCCATTAAAATAACGCGTCCAACAGCTTGTTTATGCGCAAGTACTTGTGAAAGCGGATAGCTAAAGCGTTTGCCTGTTTTTTCAAATTTACCCGCTCTATCACCATACGTTTTTTGCAAGGCATCTAAAAAGTGTTGGTCATTTTCTTTGCCTAACCACTCATCTTCAGTGCCCTTTTTAACAGGCCATACCACTGAGCGACGATATTCACCCGGTAATGGCAATAAAGCTAAAGGTCCTAATGCACTAAAACGCTCAAACCCTACCTGCTCATGCGGTTTTGAAGTCTGAACAGTGGTAACGATTGCAACCTGATCATAGTCGTGGACATCAACACCCACCCCAACTGCTTGACGACAGAAAGAATCACGACCATCTGCTGCAATTAATAATTTTGACTCAAGCTTTAAAAGTTCATCACCACGCTGAGCTTCAATATGTACCTGTTCAGCGTCTTGAGTTAAAGCGGTTACTTGTACGCCATCAATCAGTTCAATCAAAGGTTGTTGGCGTACTTGTGTTAACAAAACTCGACCAAGCCACGCATTCTCAATGACTTGTCCAAAGCTTTCGACTTTTTCTTGTTCTGCAACTAAACGTGCTTTACCAAAACTGCCTTGCTCAGTAATGTGAACTTGCAAAATTGGAGTGGCATGCTGTTGTAATGCATCCCATAACCCTAGCTTTTGATAAATCTGTACGCTACGACGCGATAAAGCCGTATTACGTGCATCGAAACTGGAATGGTAAGGAGCAACATTCTGATCATCATAGTTTGGGTATTTCACAGCTTCTAATAGCTTGACTGCGATATTAGCCTTCGCCAGCATGAGGGAAAGGCTCAAACCCACCATACCCCCACCTACAATAATCACTTGTTGTTGCATCGAGTTTGCTCCTTTGGCGAATACGTTTAATTATGCTTTAGCTTGCGCCATTAAATGTTCAATATCTGCAATATCTTTAACCACGTCGGCAGTTAAAACTCGTGGGCCTTTTGACGTTGCGACCACATCATCTTCAATACGAATACCAATACCACGCCATTTTTCATCTACTGTTTCATCATCTGGCGCAATATATAAACCTGGCTCAACAGTAACAACCATGCCCTCTTCATATTGGCGCCACTCGTCATCTTTTTTATAAGAACCGACATCATGTACATCCATACCCAACCAGTGGCCTGTACCATGCATATAGAACTGACGATATGCTTCATTTTCAATAAGCTCGCTCACATTACCTTTAAGCAAACCTAAATCAACTAAGCCTTCAGTTAAAATTTTGACCGCAACCTCATGAGGCTCACGGTACGCATTACCAATACGTACTGCATCAATCGCCGCATATTGAGATGCCAATACCACGTCATACAATGCTTTTTGTTCTGGACTAAATTTTCCGTTTACAGGGAAAGTACGAGTAATGTCCGATGCATAGAACTCATATTCACATGCAGCATCAATTAAAACCAAATCACCGTCTTTAAGAGGCTGGTTATTTTCAACATAGTGCAAAATACAAGCATTGGCACCGCCACCAACAATACTGTTGTAAGAAGGCACACAGCCGTTTTGCCCAAATACATAATTAAGCTCGGCTTCAAGTGCATATTCCATCATGCCGGGGCGAACAGTTTGCATTGCACGAGTATGTGCCTTAGCACTAATTGTTGAAGCAATTTGCATTAGCTCAATTTCTTGCGGTGACTTGATTAAACGCATTTCATCAACAATGCGATCAAGTTGAACTAACTGAGCTGGAGCGGCTTCATGACGATGCTCGGCATTTGCTTTTTTAATCCATTGGCTTACTCTGGCATCAAATGCAGCATTGTGTCCGATTCGATAATAAAGGCGTTCTTTATTTAATAATTTTTCAATAATTTCTTCATCAAGCAGATCAATAGCATAGGCTTCATCTGCTTCGTAATCTTCAATTGCGCCATCAATTCCCGCACGATAACCATTCCAGATTTCCATCTCGCGATTACGTTCACGGCAAAAAAGACTATAGCTATAGTCTGTAACGTCATCAAAGGTTTCAATGACAGCAACTGCCTCAGGCTCTGCAAAACCCGTCAAATAGAAAAAACTACTATCGGCACGGAATTTATAATCCGCATCACGATTACGGTACATTTCCTCACGCGTCGCAATAATCGCAATGCTGTTTGGGCCCATTTTTTCTGCTAGACGGTTTCTGCGATGTTGAAAATCAGCTTGAGGCAATTTCATAATGATCTACTTGATTTAGAATTTTAAAGTCAAAAAATTAAACACAGCCAATAACACATCGCCTCAATTAACTTGGGCGATGTGGTGTAAACATTTCTACAATATTTTGATCTAGGGTGCCTACAGTAGAAGTTTTACTTTTTGCATAAAAGTTTTTCAACAATGAACTTTCAGCCACTGTTACTTTCTTTCTACCAATAGATAAGCTCACTGGAATAAGGCGTACAAACTCATACAATTCTTCGTAACTGCTTTCGCCTTCTTCGTCGTTATCAGAGTCTTCAAACTCTACTGCTGCCACATCTTGCAAATGTTCAATTAATTCGCGCTCATCAGCACGAACATGGCCTGATGCCAAACCAAAGCCAAGAACAACACCAGCACACCAGTCTGATAATGCTTGTACCCGGTCTTGAAGCGTATGTTCATCGTCTGGAAGCATTGGCAAATAATCCAATTCATCTTCCGACAACGCATGTGCTACATCTTCTGTTTCATCGGTTAAAAGCGCTAAAGCTTCTTCATTTAAATCAGGAACATTAAGAGTTGTTAAAATTTGTGTCCATTCTTCACGCGTAGGCGCTTCTGTCACACAAACAATACCTGTTAGTAAACCATGTAACTCACTAGGGCTTGAAATTTCTTCAATTCCTTCAAAATGAGCGTTCCATTCTGTCCAGCCTGAAATATCGTCTTGCATTCGTTTATCCAATCTCTATACTTCGTATATATTACCTTTGATTGCAATTCTGTGCGACCTCGTTATGTTAGAACAATTACAGCGGCTACAAGCGCATATTGGCGTTTTAAAAACACGCTTACATCATCTAGAGAGTGAAAATTCTACTCTCTTGGAAGCTAAAGAACTGGCTGAAACAGAGCACCACGCACAAGTTGTGCAAAAAAATAGCATCATCACTAAAAAACAAGAGGAAATTGAGACATTAACTGAGCAACTCACTCAGCTACAAGGCCAATTTCAACAATTGAATCAAGATGCTAACACACTTGCAGAGCGTTACAGCCGCCTAGAAAAAAGTACGACCGATTTAAAAAATCGTTTTCAGGAAATTTTGGCAGAGCGTAATGAATTACGTGTTACCAAAGAAAAACTTCAGTCACAGCAACGTCAAACTCAACAAGAGTTACACGACTTGCAGCAAGATCGTGACCGTTTGTTACAAAAAAATGAACTTGCCAAAGCAAAAGTTGAAGCCATCATTCAACGTTTAGCAATTTTAGGTACTGCTCAAGATCAACATGCGCAAGAAATTCAGCAACTTGCTCACCCAAATGCTGAAGCTGGTGAGGAGACCCAATCATGAGTGAACAAGTCATGGTAGAGCTTCGTCTGATTGAGCAAACATTTAGACTTGCAACGACATCAGATAAAAAAGATGAGCTTGAACGTGCAGCTGAACTTCTTAATGAGAGATTCAACGATATGCGCCGTAGTGCCCCTCGTGTTGAGCACAATAAGCTTGTTATTATGGTTGCCTTACAGCTTACCCAAGAAGTGTTAAGTTTAAATAAATCTTTGCAAGAATATACACACTGTGAACGCCTATTACAGGCTATTTTGGAAGATGTTGAACAAACTGTTTAATCGACTTGTATCAATAAAAATGCCTTGCCCTATTCATTTATAGTGCAGGGCATTTTTGTATTGAGCCTATCTTATGTACCACATGATTGTTATATGTACCTTTAGTGTACAAAGCTTCATCAAATGAAGCCTAACTTTACAGTTCAATAAACTCAGATGATTGCCAACGGAACCAGATCGGTTATACTTAAGCTATCTCTGGGATGTTCGCCAGCGGGTCTATTCCCCTGCCGATACTTAAACTTATGGATTGCGTTCTGTATATTTAGAGTGTATGCCTACCTTCGAGTAGGAAACCCAGCAAGTATACGTCGCGTCCACCTTGAACTCGTCGGGTTCAGGGTAACGACACATGCAGCGGCATCTTCGGAGCATTAATTTTATTATATAATTATAATTTAAAGACAGATCTGTCAGTCTATTTTTAGTATTTTGTCTTTCTAGCTTATTAGCTAAACTTAAAAGTTAAATATATTCCTGTTGCTACTTATTGCTCATTTCGATGCAAGCATTCTTGATACCACCCTGTCTGAAAATCTTCGATGGCTTTACGTTTAAAGAAGCTTGTTTTGAATACCTTAGCAGCATAAGCTGAGTTGATTAAGTCTTGATAAAGCTGCTTTGCTTTTTCTTCTGTAAGGCCATCAGCAATTTGTTGTAAATCTTGTGCAGGTACTTTTTTTTGCCTTGCTTCCATTACGTTAAAAGCGACTTTTTTTACGATATTACAAATATCAGGATCATTTATATTATCGTTAGCATAACAACCTGTGGCAATAAAACTGAGTAATAATATTTTAAATTTCATATCTCTACCTTGCATTAATTATTAAATTTCACTTAGTTAAAAAACGATTTCCCTTCGTAATTCTGCATGTTTGCTAGCAAGATAGAGGCAAGTGTTAAATAGCTACCGACCGTATTAAAACTCTGCAAAAATTTTAATATTTACATCTTAAGTCCAGCGAAAAATTTAAATAAGGAGCAGAAAGAAATTTAGCACAACTAAATAATGCCAATCAATTCACAATTATTAATTTTTAAGTGATAAACAACAATCTTTAATTATCACATTTTATTCCTAAACTTCCCTTATAGTAATCTGTTGCGCTTTTCAGATCTGATAGTAATTTTTCTTCGGTATAAGGCTTAGGCGAAATTTTTATTAATGCAGGCATGTATTGCTTTTTGTAGAGATCAGGATAATCATGGCACAAAATTTTAACTTTAACTTGTTGCGGTGTCTTTGGACTATCTAATTGATCTAAAAACTCGCCAATTTTTCGATCAGACTCTTCGAATTGAGTCTTGTAATCAACTTGAGGAGCTTCAGATTCTGCCTGTTTCGTGCACGCACTGAGCAAAGCAGCACATAGCATCATCAATAAAATTTTTAACTTCATAGACTTTAAAGTTTCATATTCATCTTTAAATATACTTATCCTGATTAAATGTAAATAAATACTGTAAATACGTAAAAAAACTAAAAAATATTATATGGAGGCCTTTTAGGAACACAGTTATTTTTATTTTCGATTCAACTAGACTGTTTTTATAACGTTTAAAGTTCGCTGAAACTAAAGAAAAATGGATATAATTTTGCACGAATCATCTCAAGTCTTTGTTAGATTTATCCATGAATGAACTCAGCTTTATTAGAAAAAATTTAAGATCTAAAAGACGTTCTTTAACCCAATTTGAGCAAAAAAAGGCTCAGCTTAATGTTTTACACTACCTAAATTACCTTCCTATTTTTCATTCATCAAAAAAAATTGGTTTATATCTGCACGCTTTCGGTGAAATTCATACTGATCTTCTTATCAAATTCTGTTTTAAAAAGAATAAACAAGTTTATTTACCAATGATTTGCTCGATGAACCAACGTTTAGTGTGGATAAAGATAAATAAAAACCAGTATTTAAGTCGTCGCTTTTCTCACCATCCCTTAGGTATGAAAGAGCCTATGGCAACGCGAGGAAGACATGTGTCACAGCTTGATTTGCTACTTATGCCGCTTTTAGCTTGTGATCACTACGGAACACGTATTGGTATGGGTGGTGGTTATTATGATCGTACATTAGCAAGTGCAAAGCATAAACCTTATCGTTTAGGATTGGCTCATCAATTTCAATTTATTGAACATACTTTAGAACGTCAAAGCTGGGATCAACCATTAGATGGTTTACTCACGCCACAGCACTTTTATAATTTTAAGAGATGATTTTTATATAAAAATTTAAATATATTCTTTTGTTTTTTTTAGCCTCTTAAAACGAAAAAGTAACCACCTTATGGATGGTTACTCTTACGTGACAGGCTGTTACCAACTTATATTAACACGTCTGTTTGGTGCTAAACATTGAATAAGTTGTGAATTATGTCCACCCGAACATTGCTGATATATATCAGTCTGACTATTCGCATGGATTTGAATACGGTTCGGATCTACACCTTGTTTGACAAGTAGTTTTGCCACCGTATTCGCTCGTTTAGATGATAACTCTTGGTTATAACTAAATTTACCTAATGGATCTGCAAATCCAGAAACAATAATAGGTGCTGTTGATGGGCTTTGCTTAATTTGATCGACAACATTGTCTATATTGTTTAAACCTTGCTGTATTGCACTAGCATCAGATCGATCAAAAGCAAATAAAACACTCGCTGTACGTCCATTAACCGCAGTACTATTTGTAGAAGGCTGGTTATTTTCACCCCAAGCCACCAACCCTTCACATGCCTCACCTTTCCAAGATAAACGTTCAGCCAAATATTGTTTATTAAAATCAATGCGTAACTGACAACGTTGGTATTGATTACTATTTGGGACACGTATATCTAAGACATAGTTCCAAACTTTTACTGCAAATAGTCCTTCACTAAATTGTGGATTGCCTAGTAAAGCTCGAATTTGGTCTTTATTTAGCCCTAAATCCAAGCGCGCAACGTCATCGTACTCATAACGCTTAACTTGCTTAAGATAGCTATCTGATACTTTAGGAAACGTGACATTTTTTTGAGATATTGCTTCTTCTTGTGCATAACTAACCATTGCTAGGCCGGAAAGAACAGCAATAAATAACACTTTAACTGTATTTTTCATATTTTTACTCTCGAAATGGAGAATGAGGAAGGTTTATGCCTTCCTCGCCTAGCGAAACTAGTCAATTACACCACTAATACCGATACGAACACTTGGATCACCTTGAGAAGCTGCAGCTACACCACCAGTCAGTGACCAACGACCATTATCGGCAGTTTTACGTAAGGTCACACCTACAGCATTTTCACCACCATGATATGCAGCACCAACAGCATAGGTATATTTACCCGCTACAAATGGTGCATTTTCTAATGCCATCGCAGCAGCAATACCAGCATTTGCTCTTTTCTCGACATCATCAATACGTTGATTTGTCGCATAGAATGCTTGCTCAAGCTTGTTACTTACATTATCAATTTTGGTATTTAATGTTTGGTCAGCTTGATTCAATGCACCTATCGCATCACCAACATTGTTGTAAGATTTATCACCTACGTTATATGTCGGATTTGAGAAGCTTTGGGTAATATTGTCATAACCTGCTCCACCACCTAAGTAGTTTACAAGTGCCTGATTTGTTGTATTAAGCTGAGAACCATTTACTGCATCTTTTGAAGTTGCTGTAACTGCTCCCGCTTTAACACCAGTCACCGTACGCTCACCTGCTGTTCCAGAAACGTTAACCTGAGTGCCACCAGTATCTTTACCAACAGTAATAGCTGCATCTTTATCAGCTTGCTGAACTAAACCTGATTTACCATTGTTAATATTGCTGATGTCAGTCTGAAGATTCGAAATATCGCCCGTATTTTTGTCGACCTGTTGTTGAACAGTCCATAACTGGCCTCCATTAACAGCATCTTTAGAACCTTCTGCTACAGTACCATTTGCTACATTTTTAATGGTTGTACCATTAGCACCGCCAGCTAAAGTAATAGAGTCTTTGTTAACCGTTCCATCACTATTTTTATCGTACTGCACAGCACTATTAGCAAGAGCACCAACATTATTGTTTATGCTACTTATTGCGCTATCTAATTGTCCTTTGTTTACCGCATCTGTAGAAGAAACACCTGCGGCTACATTACTTATCGTTTTATTACCAGCACTAATTCCAGAAGTAGTGATACTCGGACCGCCAGCAATGATTAGACCTGTTGATCCTAACTGAACGTTATCACCAACTTTTACACCAGTCGTATCGATAACTGTAGTACCAGTCGTGACACTATCAACTTTTAAGTTTTTGTTTAGTGCAACTTTAATATTACCTTCATTATCTGTCTCACTAGCCTGAGCAACAGTTAAGTTATCATCACCAGTAAAGTTCACTTTACCATTTGGTTTGATGTTTTTAGCAGTCGCTGCATCACCATTGGCTGAAACTGTCCAGCCCGCATTTGCTGCTGTACCTGCATCAGTAACTGCTTTATCAAGTGCTGTTAAAGCATCACCAACGTTGTTTGCACTTGTACCTGCAACATTATAAGTCGGGTTAGAAATCGAACCATCTGGATTAGCTTTAGCAC
Source organism: Acinetobacter sp. 766875 (assembly GCF_000582055.1). Lineage (NCBI taxonomy): Bacteria > Pseudomonadati > Pseudomonadota > Gammaproteobacteria > Moraxellales > Moraxellaceae > Acinetobacter > Acinetobacter sp. 766875. Next base: position 65,911 of record NZ_JEXX01000023.1, read on the forward strand.
CACCCCCAAAGATACTTGCAGTTGTATTTGTAACCTGTGTTACACGATTATCTACATGATCAAGCTGACCTTTGTTTACTGCATCGGTAGCATTGGTGCCTGCTGCTACGTTACTGATGGTGTTACCCGCAGCATCAATACCAGTCTTGGTTACACTTGGGCCTCCTGCAATGCTTAAACCATTGCCATCCAGCTTGCTGTCACCTGCCGTTACACTGTCCAGATCCAGATCACGGTTTAAGCCATACTGAATCGTATTGCCGGTCTTGCTCACTTTCAGGTTGCCTTCACCTGCGACCGTACCAATATCAACCGTATCTCCAGCTTTTACTGCAGCGGGATTGGCACCATTGCTTTGTAAGGTCCAGCCTTTGTCCAGTGCAGTGATCGCATCACCTACGTTATTCACGTTGTTGCCATTCACAGTATAGGTCGGTGAGCTTACTGCACCTGTTGTGCTATCATAGCTTGCACCACCACCCAGATTGTTGGCTGTGCTGTTGCCCAAGGCATCAGTCTTGTTGTTGCTTGAGGTACTTAACGCATCA
>NZ_JEXX01000024.1:0-60864 GCF_000582055.1 Acinetobacter sp. 766875
ATAAAGTATAAATTAAATTTTAATTATCTGAAATAAAATTAAATAGGCGGTATTAATAATTTAATCTTAAAAGTAAAATTATACGAGAGTTGATATTATTTGATAATTTATCTTTAAAAGAACTATAAATTATATCTCATATAGAAACTAAAAAAATTAAAACAAACGCAGCAGAAGAAAAACTGAGTAATGATCTGAAGATTAAAAAATTTTACTTAAGAGTACCTAAAATTAGATCAAAGAATGGTCGCTTTTTTAATTATTTAAAAGTTCTTAAACTATATAACTGAATAAAAAATAATTTTTAAAAATATTTTAGCTTCTTATTTTTCAATAAATAACATCTAACCTGTAAACCCTTACAGGTGTAATAAAGGACACTTGTGCATAAAATATAATGTGAATTTATATTTTAAAGAAAAAGTATATTCATTTTTATTAAAACCCCCAACTAGAAATTAATTTCTGAATCAGCAGGTTTTAAGGGTTAATTATAATTAATCGGAGTAAGTTATGGCTGTAATGTGTACGGATAATATCATTGCAACTTTGGAATCCCACGCGAACCTAAATGGGGGTAAGACTGCTTTTGAGTATTTGGGACGCCAATCTGGTGGGATTCAATCTCTAACGTATGCAGATCTGAATAAGCGAGTTCAACACCAAGCTCAGATATTAATGAACCTTGTAGACAGTGGTGATCGTGCAGTCTTGCTGTTCGAACCGGGGCTAGACTTTATCGTATCGTTCTTTGCTTGTCTGAAAGCTAAAATTATCGCAGTACCAGTTAGCCTGCCGTTTAATCGCAATGGTTTTTCTAATATTTTGAATATTATGAATGACTGTGAGCCAAAAATCGTGCTCACAACAAAAAAGATTCTTGAGTTATCCGGCCTAATTACATTAAAAGCTCAAAATGAAAGTTTAATACTACATGCTGTTGATACGGAATTTCAGCGGGACTTGGTGGAAAAGGATTTTCCTTATATTGATGCAGATGATGTTTGTTTCCTTCAATACACTTCAGGGTCGACCGGTTGGCCTAAAGGTGTAATTGTCACCCACAAAAATATTATGGCAAATGAAGCCATGATTACGGAAGCTTTTTGTACACAACCTGATGATATCGGCCTTACATGGTTGCCTGTTTATCATGATATGGGATTGATCGGCTCGGTTTTGCAGAGCGTGTATGTGGGGCTAACTTGTTATGTAATGTCGCCTCTGGACTTCATACGTAAACCGCTTAAATGGCTACAATTTATTAGTGAAAAAGGCGTCACGATCAGTGGTGGTCCAAACTTTGCGTATGAGTTGTGCTTGCATCGTATTTCAGATGAAGACGCAGCAACGCTTGATCTGAGCCGCGTACGTGTACTATTTAACGGTGCAGAACCAATCAAAGCGCATGTCATGCAGCGTTTCATGGAGAAGTTCAATACTCAGTCCAAACTGAAACTAGATACTTTCTTGCCATGCTATGGCTTGGCGGAAGTGACGCTCTTAGTCAGTGGTGTGACTGGCCCTCTCAATGCAATTTCTCTTGATCGTGATAAGTTGAATGCTCACTTGGTACAAACCAGTCAGGATCAGACCGCGGTGCAAGTGGTGAGCTGTGGCAAGATCTCGGCGCACATTGATTGCCGCATAGTTAATCCGCATACCCATAAAGAAGTAGCAGCTCATGAAGTTGGTGAAATCTGGCTAGCAGGAGAGAGTGTCACAGCAGGCTACTGGCAGAAGCCTGAGATCAATCAGGAAACCTTTGAAGCAACGATCCTTGATGAAGCAGGTCAGCCAAGTAAAGAATATTACTTAAGAACGGGTGATATGGGCTTTATCAAAGATGGAGACCTGTATGTAACTGGCCGTCTTAAGGATGTAATTATTATCCGTGGCAAAAACTATTACCCACAAGATATCGAATGCTCTGTTGAAATGGCACATCCTGCTGTTCGTAAAGGCTGTGTTGCAGCAGTAAATTTTGCTGATTCTGAGGGTGTTACGGTTGTACTTGAGATCAAGAAGAAGTTATTAAACAAGACTCTTAATTTTGAAAACATCAGGACTCAGGTTAAAGAACAAGTGGCAGCTGATATTGGCTTGCCTGTAGAAGGGGGCTATTTATTGCATCAAGGCCGAATAAATAAAACGACTAGCGGCAAAATTAGAAGAAGAAAAATTAAAGAACAGATCGAGCGAGGTCAGCTGGTCTGTTTGACCCATCCAAACCGTAGAACGGTGATTGCTCGAAATTATATCAAGAACGGCTTAGACGTCATCCGTGATCGTGAGCAGCGGGGGCAGTTGATTCGTTATAGCTCCAATCTACTCAACTCAATGATCAAGGAACGTGAAGTGCGCACGCTGATTTTTAATCGTCTGAAAAGTGCTTTGTTTTAACCCTTACCCTTTAATCATTTGAGTGAAAATTCATGTCACTTACTTCCAATTTGCGGCAGTTTCAATCTGCTGCTCGTCTGGAGCAAATTTTAGGCTCCGTACATGATACCAACAATGATTTTTCTTGGTCCGCTGCCATCGAGCGTGATGAAAAGGAACAGTATCCTCAGCGTGCTGTTGATTTTCTGAATGCGGTGGGCATGAACCGTTTCTATGTACCTTCAGAACTTGGGGGGCGCATGGAAATTGGTGAAGAGTTGTTATATCTGCATCGTGTGTTAGCACGACGCGATCTAACCATCAATTCGACCTATAGTACGAATGCTTGGTCTGTGATTGTATGGATCGGTGGTAATAAGAACCAATGTCAAAATATTGCTAGTCGGATTTTGAGTGGTGCTGCTCCAGCGCTGGCTTATAGCGAGAAAGCCCATGGTGCCGACCTACTATCTAGTGAAGTGACTGCACAATCTGCCGATAGCAAGTATGTCTTAAATGGCGAAAAATGGTCGATCAATCGCGCCACTTTAGGTGACTCTTTAAGTCTGATTGCTAAAACATCGAATGATCGTGGACCGCGTAGTTTGAGTGCATTCTGGCTCGATAAGCGTCAAATGGCTTCCAAAGGAACGTATAGCCTGAACCGTCTGCCAACAGTGGGTATGCGTGGTCTAGATATTAGCGGTATTGGTTTTAATAATGCTGAAATTCACAAAGACGCTCTAATCGGTGAAGAAGGCCAGGGCTTGGAGCTTGGTCTCAAGACGCTACAGGTAACACGTGCATATTGCAGTAGTTTCTCGCTCGGTGCCGGCGATACCATGCTACGCATCGCGACCGAATTTGCTATTGAGCGCGAGTTATATAACAAGAAAGTGATAAACATTCCGCTAGTGCGTGAGCAACTCGCCACCGCCTATGCTTATCTTTTAGCGGCTGAGGTGTTATCACTCGTTGGTGCGCGTGGATTACATGTTTGTATCAATCAATTCAGTACATGGTCACCAATCGTCAAGGTCGTAGTACCTGAGTATGTAGAGTCGCTTGCCAAGATCACTTCTTCAGTGCTTGGCTCACGTTTTTTCTTAAGAAATGCATATGCTGATGGAATGTACCAAAAAGCATTCAGAGACCATCTGATTGTTAGTGTATTTGATGGTAGCAGTACCGTCTGTCTAGACAGCCTGAGTTTTCAGCTCAAGTCTGCCAATAAAGGTCGTAGTAAAAAAGCCGATCAACTCAATCAAGCCGAAGCTAAAGCACGCTATCGCCAGTTGTATGACTTGCAGGTAGAGACAGGGGCTATTGATTTTCGTGAGCTTGAGATTTTTAACCGAGATGGTGACTTGGTAATGGAATCGCTCGGGACAATCATCGAAATGCTCAACAATACCGATGTCACAGCCGGATTGTCTGCCCAAACGCTTTCTACACTACGTGAGCGAGCAAACCAGTTGCTGGTTGAACAGCGCTCATTGGATCAAAAAATTCAGGATTACTTTTCAAACCCTGAGCAAAGCAACGAATTTGAAACGCTGCGCTTTAGCCTTGCCCGTGGTTACGCCGAGCTGTTTGCCCGCATTGCTGTGCTGGGTTTCTGGGTTTTTAACCGTCATGGTTTAAGGCCTGCTTTGCAGGATGGTGCATGGCTGATCATTTTCTTAAATACCGCTGAAGGAGAGACATCTCCTCCTATGGTATCAGTACGTGAAAGCACATTGGCAGATTTGCTAGACCGAATTTCAACTAACCATATGTTATCTGTTATCGATTTTGCATTGGCACCGCGCGATGCCAAACCAGTTAAAGAGGAGATTACCCCATGAATAAGGATAAAGCTTACTGGAGCGCGATCATTCGTACACTAGTAGCCAAAGAAATGCGTGTAGAGCCTGAGACGATTGATCCAGAGCAAAAATTTACCAGTTATGGTCTTGATTCGATCGTTGCTTTGTCTGTCTCTGGGGATTTAGAAGATCTGACAAAACTGGAGCTTGAGCCGACATTACTGTGGGATTACCCAACAATTAATACATTGGCTGAATATCTTGTTTCTGAGTTGCAACAGGGAGTTGCTTCATGAATAACATTGCACACCTAGAGCCAAAAATTCTGTCACGTCACGCGATTTCTGCAGAGCAGCTTGGTATTTGGTATATCCAACGTTTTGAGCCAACTTGCAGTGCCTACAATATGGTGGTGGCCTTTGATGTAAAGGTCAATCAACCATTAGGCAACAAACCGATGGAGATTTTGGAAGCGGTGATGGATGATTACCCGCTATTGCGTGTAAGCATGCCTGCCAATGAACAGGGGATTGAGCAACTTATCTGGGATCGCGTGTATCCTAATATTATTTTCACTGATGCTCGACATGTTGAAGCTTCTGATTTGACGCAATTGGTTGAACAAGATACCAAGCAACCATTTGACCTGACTCAACCACCATTGTGGCGTATTCATTGTTATGAACGTGGTCAGAATCATTATGTGGTTGCAGTTGTGATTCATCATGCCTTAATGGATTTCTGGTCAATTGGTCTGTTGCTGCGTGATGTCTGCAAGCGCTTTGGACTAATTACAGAGTCAAATGCGGTAGACGGAATTGAGTTCGCACAGTATGCGGATAAGCAGAAGAACAATGCGACCGACGATGCTGATGAAAGCCTACTTTTCTGGAAAAATGCGTTACAGCACGCACCACATGTGCATAGTATTCCGCTTGATTACCCACGTCCAGCTGTGCAGCAACATAAAGGTAGCTCGGTAATTTTCCGTGTGCCTGAGTCAGTATCATCTGGGCTTGTGAGCTTGGCGAAAGATTATGAGATCACATTGTTTGGTCTTGTACTATCTGGCTTTTATATCCTACTGAACAAACTATCAAATGAAAATAATCTAGTTATTGCCACAGCAGTAGCAGGTAGGCTTGAGCGTTCTTTGCGTAATGCGCTTGGGCAATTTGTCAATACAATAGCTCTTCATGTAGACATTGATGCTGATCAAACCTTACGCCAATTTACGCAACAGGTCCAAGAACAATTAAAACAAAGCCTAAAACATCAAAAAGTTGCCTTTTCTAGAGTAGTTGAGGCTGTCTCACCAAAGCGCGATGGCAGTATTAACCCATTGGCTCAGGTGGGAATGTTCTGGGAACGTCTAGGCGGCATGGATGAGTTTAAGGAACTACTCTTACCAATCCAGAATCCAGCTACATTAGTTGGTCAAGACCTGACTTTAGGAAGCTTTCCAGTTCGCCAGCAAGAAGGTCAATTAGACATTATGCTGGAAATGGGGGGTGAATATCAGGGTGAACTGGTTGGTGTACTGAAATACAATTCCGAAATATTCTCTGCAGAGTCTGCCGAAAATATGGTGCAACTGCTGCAAATCATACTATCGGAGATGGTGACCCATCCTGAGCGTAAGCTCATTGAGTTAGATATTGCTCCTAGTTATGCGAATAACATCCAGCTAGGCTATCTACATGGTCAGGTTACGGATTATTCTAAGCATGATTTATTGGCAATGATTCTGAAGCAGATTGACGAGCGTGGTGACAACTATGCTACGACCTGCAGAGATCATGCTGTCAGCTATCATGAGTTAGGTCAGCATATCGCTGGTATCGCTGAATATTTGCGTGCACACAATATTACCAATGGTGATCGTGTAGGTCTGATGTTAGACCGTACTACGCTATTGCCTGCTGCAATCCTCGGAATTTGGGCGGCAGGAGCAGCATATGTGCCATTAGATCCTAGTTTCCCAAGAGAACGTCTGCATAACATCGTAGAAGACGCTGAACCTAAAGTCATCTTGACTCAAGCTGAGTTAATGGATGCTGTTAATGTTTCTGTGCCTCGTTTAGATATTAATCAAGCTGATGTTGTACCCCTTGAGCAAGTGCGTGAGACACTTGCCTTTGGTGATACCGCTTATGTGATGTACACCTCAGGTTCGACAGGGAAGCCTAAAGGCGTGCGTATTGGGCATCCTTCAATGGCTAATTTCTTGCTGTCTGTGAATGATAGGCTGCAAGCAACGCCAGATATGCAGTTATTGGCGATTACAACTTATGCCTTTGATATTTCTGTTGTTGAGCTATTGATTCCGTTGATGTACGGCGGTGTGGTACACGTCTGCCCACGTGAGGTATCGCTAGATGGTAACTTGCTGGTGGACTATATGCAGGCGAAGTCGATCAATATTATGCAGGCAACACCAGCCTCTTGGAAAATGCTTTTAGATAGCGACTGGAACGGTATTCCGGGTATGACTGCAATTAGTGGCGGCGAGGCACTCGATCCTATACTTGCAGAAAAACTTTTGGGCAAAGTAAGTTGTCTCTGGAATATCTATGGTCCGACCGAAACTACAGTATGGTCCAGTGCAGCTCACATTACCGATGCAAAATTGATTGATTTAGGCCAGCCAATGGCGAACACCCAGCTCTATGTTCTTGATGAACAACAGCGGTTGGTCCCACGCGGTGTTATGGGAGAGCTCTGGATTGGAGGCGATGGTCTAGCAATTGATTACTGGCATCGACCTGAGCTCACAAATACACAATTCAGAACCTTACCATCTCTACCAAATGCTGGTCGACTTTATCGTACTGGAGATAAAGTCTGTTTGCGTATGGATGGGCGTTTGACCCATCACGGACGTCTGGACTTCCAAGTCAAGATCCGTGGATTCCGTATTGAACTGGGTGAAATCGAGAATGTTCTCAAACAGATCGATGGTATTACAGATGCAGTAGTGTTGGTTAAGACCACTGCCGACAACGATCAGAAATTAGTAGCTTATGTGACTGGACATGACATTGACATGGCAGGTTTGAAAAAGACCCTGCAACTCCATCTCCCAGCTTATATGGTGCCAAGTACGTTTATCCGATTGGATGAATTTCCAATGACGGGTAGTAACAAAATAGATCGTAAGGCGTTCCCTGAGCCAGTGTTTGAGCAGAGCAATGATTATGTTGCACCACGAGATTCGATCGAAATCGAGCTATGTACTACCTTTGAGCAGATTTTGTCAGTTAAGCGAGTGGGTATACATGATGATTTCTTTGAGTTAGGCGGGCATTCATTACTTGCGGTGAAGCTTGTCAATCATCTCAAGAAGGTATTTGGTACCGAATTATCAGTTGCCTTACTAGCACAGTACTCCACTGTAGAAAGTTTAGGCGAGATCATCCGTGAAAATAAAGAAATCAAACCTTCCATCGTAATCGAATTACGTCGTGGAACCTATGAACAACCGTTGTGGCTGTTCCATCCGATTGGTGGTAGTACTTTCTGTTATATGGAGCTTTCGCGTCATCTCAATCCGAATCGTACTTTACGTGCTATTCAGTCTCCAGGATTGATTGAAGCAGATGCTGCTGAAGTAGCCATTGAAGAAATGGCGACACTCTATATTGCTGAAATGCAAAAGATGCAGCCTCAGGGGCCTTATTTCCTCGGTGGATGGTGCTTTGGTGGTGCGATTGCATACGAGATCAGTCGTCAGTTGCGTCAAATGGGGCAGCAGGTCACAGGGATTGTCATGATCGATACTCGTGCTCCAATTCCAGGAAATGTACCTGAAGATGCCGATGATGCCATGCTCTTGTCTTGGTTTGCTCGTGATTTAGCTGTCCCTTATGGGAAAAAGTTGACGATCCCAGCGCAATACTTGCGCGAATTAAGTTCAGATCACATGTTTGATCATGTGCTTAAAGAAGCTAAAGCTATCAATGTTATACCTTTGGATGCTAATCCATCAGATTTCCGACTTTACTTTGACACTTATTTGGCTAATGGCGTCGCACTCCAGACCTATTTCCCAGAACCTGAAGATTTTCCGATCCTCTTGGTCAAGGCTAAAGATGAGATGGAAGATTTCGGGGAAAGCCTCGGTTGGGATCAACTGATCAAAGATACGCTTACACAAGTGGATCTGCCTGGTGACCATTCATCGATTATGTTCGCTGAGAACGTGGCGGCTGTGGCCCAGACAATTGATCAGATGTATCCAGTTCCTGCATAAAAAATATAAGAAGGTAGAACCACTATGGTGACCATAGAACATGCTTTCCTCATACCAGGCGATATTGACAAGGTCTTTAAATATCTTGCCAACCCGGGTCATGATGCAAGCTGGCAATTGTCATGTAAGCATTCTGAGCTACTAGATAATACTCCGCGTGTGGGCAGTAGGTATGAAATCGGTTTGACCTTTGCTGGTCGTGAGTTGGCCTTTAAAGGTGAAATTACACATCTGGTACCCAACGAATTATATGCCTTTCAAGTGCTAGAAGGACCTTTTCTTTATACGGGTACTTACCACTTTAAACCGCATCCAGAAGGTACATGGATTGAGTGGCTTTTTGTGGCGGAACCAGGCGGCTTTTTTGGTGTCTTTCCCGATGCACTGCTAAAAAAGATGGTTCTTGCCCAGTTCAAGAAAGATCTTATTAATCTCCAAGCACTGGCCAAAAAGGGTGGAACCTATGAGGCAGTGAGTCAGCAAGCACAGGAGATCGAAGAACCGTCGCAAGAGATCGAGAAGCCATCACAAGAGATTGAAGAGCCAGCACAAGAGGCCGATAAAAAATCACACGAGATCGAAACATCACTTCAAAAGACTCATCCAGTGATGGAAAAATATGCGCGTTGGATTCTCAGCCATCGCCGTATTGTGCTGACCGTAGTCATGCTCTTAACGATTGTCTTGGCATATCTCGCATCGGGCGTAAAAATTATTATTGATCCGGGCGCACTTGCACCTAATGGGCATCCTTATATCACCTCGACCAAACTGATCGAAAAGAAATTCGGTTCCAAGTATATGGTCGTGATCGGCATTACACCGAAACAAGGTGATATTTATCAGCCGCAAGTATTAGAAAAAGTTAAACATATTACCGAAGAAGTTGACAATGCACCTGGCGTAGTTCGTTCTACGATGATGAGTCTGGCTGCACGCCAAGCCAAAGGGATCATGGCTAATTCGGAAGGGTTTGATGCCAAGAAATTATTGCCGACCAGTTCTGTAACTCAGGACGATATCGATCATTTGAAAAAAATGTTGGCAATGAACCCGACCTATATGAATTCAGTCGTATCTAAAGATCAAAGAACTGCTGCAATTTTGCTTGAGCTTGAGGAAAGCCCAGAAGGCTTCCAGAAGATGATGGCTCCAATCAACAAAATTGTAGAGAGCGAACAATCTAAAGATATGACCATCAGTGTTGGTGGCAATCCCGTCTATCTCGATAAAGCTGAAGATTATTCTAAGCGTATCAATATTTTGTTCCCAATTGCTGTGTTGGTGATCGGTTTATTGCACTTTGAAGCATTTCGCAGTAAGCAGGGGTTGATCTTGCCACTCGTTACAGCTTTGCTGTCTGTGGCATGGGGTATGGGCATGATGGGCCTATTTAAACAGCCGATGGATATTTTTAACTCACCTACACCAATTTTGATTTTGGCCATCGCAGCAGGTCATGCCGTACAGTTGTTAAAGCGGTACTACGAAGACTTTGACCGCTTGCTTGCTCAAGGGATGGAGCCTAAAGCTGCCAATAGTGAAGCTGTTGTTCAATCTCTGGTCCGTGTTGGTCCGGTTATGATATTGGCTGGCGGAATTGCAGCGGCTGGGGTCTTCTCCCTGTTAACTTTCAATATTCCGACTATTCGTTCATTCGGTATTTTTACTGGGATCGGGATCATTAGTACACTCGTGATTGAGATGACTTTTATTCCGGCACTGCGCTCGATGTTGCCACCACCTTCTGCTACGAAGGTCAAACGTAAAGGTCTACCGATATGGGATTGGATTCCAAACCGTATTGGTGATGCTATTTTGTCAGTTCGTCCGCGAATGATGTTAATGACTGCGATTGCGGTAGTAGGTGCTTTACTTGCTATCGGCCCCAGCCGTATTGTAGTAGATAACGATAGTCGAAATTTCTTCTCGCGTGACCTACCAATGCAGCAAGACGACAGATTTTTGAATCAGTCTCTTGGTGGAACAAATAGCCTTTACATTATGGTCGATACTAAAGTTCGTGATGGTATCGAAAACCCTGAAATTCTCAAAGCAATTGATAATACAGAAAAGTTCGCGAATTCAATTCCAGAGGTCGGTAAAACAATCTCTATTGTGGACTATATCAAGCGAATGAATCAGGCCATGAATGCCGATCAGCCACAGGCATTTCAGGTTCCTGCAACTAAAGATGTTGTCGCTCAGTATTTACTGTTGTATTCAATGTCTGGTGAGCCGACGGATTTTGATTCCTACATTGATACCACTCAGCGCTATGCCAAGATTACGATTCTGATGAAAACAGGTAGTAATCATCGCATTACAGAAATCCTTGAATCTCTAAAAACCTATATGGCAGGTCAATTCGGTGATAAAGCTGTAGTAAGTTTTGGTGGTGACGTGACTCAGACTATTGCTTTAACTGAAACAATGGTCCACGGCAAACTCATGAATATTCTACAAATTTCATTTGCTGTCTTCTTTATTTCAGCGTTGGTCTTTCGCTCACTTTCAGCTGGACTGATCGTTCTGACACCCCTTTTATTCTCAATTCTTGCGATCTTTGGGGTAATGGGTTGGCTCAATATTCCCCTCAATATTCCAAACTCTCTCATCTCGGCCATGGCTGTTGGTATCGGTGCGGATTACGCCATCTACTTCCTCTATCGCTTGCGTGAAATCTTGCGTGAAGAAGGTGGAGATATCAAAGATGCTGTTCGTAAAACCTTAAGTACAGCTGGTAAGGCTTCTCTTTTCGTCGCGACTGCGGTTGCTGGTGGTTATGGTGTACTGTCCTTATCACAAGGCTTCCACGTACATCAATGGCTAGCGCTGTTTATTGTGATTGCGATGCTTTTCAGTGTATTTGCAACCTTAATTATGGTACCTACAATGATTTTGATGCTAAAACCACGTTTTATCTTTTCTTCAAATAAGAAGAGCATTCCTGTTGCACAAACTGTCGTGACAAGCCTTTTGTTGGGTACGGCACTTACTTTTTCACTACCTAAAACATCACATGCAGATGAGGCTCAAGACATTGTTAATCGTAGTGATGATGCCTCTAAGTTCTTGTCTTCAACTGCTAGCGCCAAATTTATTCTGACGTCTAAAAATGGTGAGCAACGTGTACGTATGACTAAAAATATGACTAAGCTTGCTGGAAATACTCAGAACAATATGCGTTTGACTGAGTTCATCTCGCCAGCGGATGTCCAAGGAACTACGACACTGTTGATTGAAAATGCAAAAGGCAGTGATAGCATGTTTGTCTATTTGCCTGCATTGAAAAAAGTACGTCGACTAGCATCAGCGAATAAGGGCGATGCTTTTATTGGTACCGATTTTAGTTATGGTGATGTACTTGGCTATAAGCTCAGTGACTGGAAGTACACTAAACTGGCAGATGGCAAATTTAATGGTAAAGATTGCTACATGATTGAAGCAACGCCAATCAATAATACGGTGAAGAGTGACTTTGGTTATAGCAAACGTCGCATGTGCATACTCAAAGACAACTTTGTTACAGCAACCATCGACATTTGGGATACCGCAGGTAAGCCGTTAAAGCACATTGAGTTCACCGATATCCGTCCTTACGGCAAAGTGAAACCAAGATGGCAGGCCATGAAATCTATGGCGAAAAACTTGCAAACTCAACATATGACGCAAGTGATCGTCAATGATTTTGCCGCAGAAAAAACTTTATCCGATAAGCTTTTCTCACCGCAGAGCCTTGAAAAATGACGCAAGGTGCCTATTGGGTATTTGCATGCTGTAGTAGCTTTATGCTACTGCAACATGCTTATGCAGATGACAGCGAAATTAGTTTTGTAAGCCAGAACTCGGCCAGACTCGATGTGTGGTCATCAGATCGTGATTTAAGTTCGTTAAAAAATATTGGACAAGCAAGTTTCTGGTCCAATGGTACGCTTAAGTTTAACCCAGCGTTTAAGATCCATTACGATATAAATATTGGAGACGAAACGGACCATACTGTAAATCCGGATCAGGTGAGTAAGGTGAATCGCAACTTACGTGAGTTGTATGCATCTTATAACTGGGATCAAACGTTTTATTTCGACTTTGGTCGCCAGATTGTGGTCTGGGGGAGAGCTGATGGGATTAACCCAACGGATAATCTCTCGCCTCGTGACTATACGCGTCTAGTGCCAGATGAGACAGATCAACGTCTTGGAAATGACGCACTCAAATTGACGTATATTCCTGAATCTGGAACTAATAAATGGACGGCATTATGGTATCCGCGTAGCCGTTCAGATGTGATTCCATTGCGTCAGATTGCTGGTGTTCAGTATGACATAGACCGTAAGAGCCGTCCTGCGTTTGCAGTGCGTTGGGATTATTCCGTAGATGGTCTAGATGTAGGTGCATCGTATTTTTCAGGTTTAGATCACATGCCTGATCTGTCATTGCAGTCGTTATCTCCAACAGGAGCAACGTTACAATTGAAAAATAATCCTATGTCTGTCTATGGGATTGATTTCAGTTATAACCGTAACGATATCGTGTGGCGTGGTGAAGCTGCATATACAAAGACTGACTCGGATGGCAGCGAAGATCTTGCGCATAAGAAAAATAATTTAACCGTGGTCATGGGACCCGAATGGTCATTAAAAAATACTACGCTAAGCTTAATGGGTGTGTACAAACATACAGAGGACGTAAGGTCTGCCGATAGCTTGACAGATCCATTATTGAGAGAAGTTTACCGTTATCAGCAAACAATTAGTGATCAATATCAGCAAAATCAGTATGGAGCTATGCTGCGCTATGCACTTAACCTGCTGAATGACAATTTAAAGTTAGAAGTAACAGGGTTCTATTTTGCGCCCAAACCGAATGAGTTACTAAGAGTACGTATTAATTACAACCTCAATGATCACTGGCAGCTGAATGCAGGTGGCGATCGCTTCTGGGGCAGAAATGATACTGTGTTTGGACAATTTAGAGATAACAGTCTGGTATATGCCCAGATTCGATATAATTTTTAAGATAATCCGCTTCAAGTAATACTGGAGCTCGCAATCCCTAATAAGGTGATTTATGGATAATTTAAATAAAGCAAAAAAAGATAATTTTTCACGGAAAACTATATTAGTAACAGGTGCAGCTGGTTTTATTGGAAGCAGATTAATTGTTGAACTTTTACGTGAAGGTCATCAAGTAATCGCTGCACTGCGTAATGCTCCAACCAAGAAAGAAAAACTATTAGATTTCATTGCAACAGAAGGGCTGATTGATCCCTCTATTTCTTTTGTTGAATATGATTTAAGCCGTGATTTTAAGCTGGACTCTCTATTAGCGGATACTCAAACGAAGATCCATGTTATTTATCATCTGGCTGCATCATTTAATTGGGGGATTAGTAAAGCTGATGCTCAACTTACCAATGTAAAATCAGGCCTTGCCTTGATTGAGTGGGCGGCAACATTAAAACAGCTTGAGCGATTCATCTGGATTGGTGGATATCGCATGGTTTCTCCACCGAAAGGTTCACCTGATGATTTATATCGTAAATACGGCGGTTATGAGGCTTCGAAACTTTTAGGTCATCAGGCTTTCATTGAGGCTTGTAAGCGTTTAAATGTGCCATGGACTGCAATACATCCTGCTACAGTTATTGATGGTTTTTATCGTTATGGCGATATGCAATATATTGGTATTGCCGAAATGATTGGTAAGTTATATCAGGGACGACTGATGGCACTGCCTGGTGGCCGTGACACATTCTTACCACTTTGTAATATGCAATATATTGTAAGCTTCCTAATCCGCACCATGTTTTATCCTGAAACCATTGCTCAGGAGTATATGCTGCTCGATCCTGCGACGCCGAAATTTCATCACCTGATCCATCTGGTTGCCGAGTATTTAGGAGTGAGTACACCACATTTGCAACTCCCTAAAATTCTACTCGAGAAATTACCTGAAGTATTGCTTGATAGCTCCAAAGAGCAACTTGCTTTCATTTCTAATGAAAACTATCAAGTCGCTGAAACAGAGATGATGGCAGCGAAGATGGGGATTGCTGATCTAATCAATACTACTCCTTATTTCTCTCACTGGATTGATCGTCTGGTACTCACACGTTTTGGTCATATGCAAGTAGCTACACCGAGTCGTTTCAGCTATCAGAGTCGATATTGGACAGAAACCTATATTAAACAGTCGCTTGGTTCAGAAAAAGCTTCTGCATTATTTTTACATGGAATCCCATTTGATAGTGCATGCTGGTCTCCAATCATCAATAGAATTACATATGATCAGGTCACTATGATGGACCTACCGGGACTTGGGCGTTCGGGTAGTTATGAGATAATGGAAGATAACAACCAACAATTTATTGATGTTGCTTCAAAGCTTTTAGCACCAAATAGTGTTGTGATTGCTCACTCGTTAGGGTGTCTTTTCGCATTGAATCTTGCAAAGAAATATCCAGATAAAGTTGCTCGCCTTATCCTGATATCACCTTATTTTGTTCAGGCGCGGGCTGCTAAAATATTCCAAATACAGGCCATCTCTAATTTAATTTTCCGTTTTGTGCCGAAAGATATCATTGCTAAAGATCTGCATCCAGATGGACAAAAAAATCCGTCAGTGGGCTATGCGATGGATTCATTATGCCGTGTGTCAGTATCTAAGCATATTAGCGAGTATATGCATTTCGTTAATTTGCCACAGCAACGAGCCGCTCAAACTACTCTGCTCAATGAGCTTCGATCTAAAGTCGAGATTATTATTGGAGAGAAAAATCCAATTGTTACCCCAATAAGTCCTGATATTCCTGTACATATCATCGCTGGTGCGGGTCATAATCCACACATTACCCATGTAGAAGCGGTTTATGATTACCTCACACCAGTTCTAACAAAGTATATCAGTACTACAGCGCAACTTAGTGATGTCTGATATACCCCAAGTGCAGGTTTATATTTGCCCAGTTTCACGGGTACCAGATAACCATCTCATATTGAGTCATTATCTCAGCTTTCTCAATGCCGCAGAAAAGTTGAGATATGATCAATATCTTCCTCAGGCAGCACGTCTTTTCTTAATTTCTCGTGTCTTAACGAAGTCTGTTCTAGCAGATAAGCTGGGTATTTCAGCCCATCAAGTCAATATTCAATTACAACCGAACGGCAAACCTTTTGTACAAGGTAGTAAGACGATTTATTTTAATCTTAGTCATTCATCGGACGTTATTGTCCTTGCTGTGACTGAAGAAGGGGAAATCGGTGTTGATGTTGAACGAGTGAATCGAGAGTTCCAATGGAAGCGGGTTGATAGCGTTTTAGCGGCGAGTGAAATGGAGTGGATTCAGAAAAATGAACCGATTGACCCATTCAGCGTATATCAGCGGTTTTTTCAAATATGGACCTTGAAAGAAGCCTATATTAAATGTACTGGTCAAGGAATGAGTAGCCATTTAAAGAAGCTTAATTTCCATGTCTTTTCTGAACATATAAAGTTTTTTGATGCAACCAAGGATACTCAAAACACAGAACAATATCATTTTCAAAGCTATGTTTATGATTGCAATTTTATCTTTTCCATATGTTTACAGCAGAGCCACCATATAGAACGCTTTAATATGGACTGTTTCCAATTATTGCCGTGTATATCTATGCATCCAATGAAGCCGACACCTTGTAGATATAACTAAATTAAATGGATATAACTGGCAATTTAAAAAGGTGAATCGGGTAGAAGCTAGAAAGTCTTTCGTTGGACTTGAACCAGGTTCTTCTCAGTAAGTTATGCTGTGAATTGATAAAGTAAAAAATAAGGATCGATAAAAAGAAAAAAACCCCAGTCTTTTGACTAGGGCCTTTTAAATTTGGAGCGGGAAACGAGACTCGAACTCGCGACCCCAACCTTGGCAAGGTTATGCTCTACCAACTGAGCTATTCCCGCATATATGAGCAGTTTTTACTAAAACTTTCTCAAAAAAAACCAATTTGGAGCGGGAAACGAGACTCGAACTCGCGACCCCAACCTTGGCAAGGTTATGCTCTACCAACTGAGCTATTCCCGCATATATGAGCAGTTTTTACTAAAACTTTCTCAAAAAAAACCAATTTGGAGCGGGAAACGAGACTCGAACTCGCGACCCCAACCTTGGCAAGGTTATGCTCTACCAACTGAGCTATTCCCGCATATATGAGCAGTTTTTACTAAAACTTTCTCAAAAAAAACCAATTTGGAGCGGGAAACGAGACTCGAACTCGCGACCCCAACCTTGGCAAGGTTATGCTCTACCAACTGAGCTATTCCCGCGTGCCGCTTATAATACATTAAGCAAAACAAGGGTCAACAACTTTATGCAAATAATTATGCTGATTGCATAAAATAAAAACAGAAATGAGTATTTAGAGCCGTTTTTATTGATAAGTTGCCGAATAAATAGACATTTTGTTTGAAGTCAAAGCGTACAAGAGCAACTTTTGTTTGTGTGTAGACAGGGTATACTAGGTCTAAATATACGAATAATCGTAAAAGGAAAAGCTATGAGCCTTGAACAACAGTTGATTGAACGGTTACAAACCCTTGCACCCAGCCATTTAGAAGTCATTAATGAGTCTGCTGGCCACGGTGGATATTTTCCAGGTAAAGAATCACATTTTAAAGTGATTGTGGTGAGTGAAGAGTTTAACGGCTTGCGTTTGGTTCAACGTCATCAAAAAGTTTATGCCTTGGCTTCTGATTTAATGAATCCGGGACAAATCCATGCTTTAGCAATTCACGCTTATTTACCAAGTGAGTGGCAAGGTCAAGCGCCAGCGAGTCCAGAATGTGCACATGCACCTAAGAGCTAAGGGCTTAGTTTATGGACGCACATTTACTCACTAAAATTATTCATATGACTGCGGTAGCAGCCGCACTTATGGTTTTTGTTTTACGCGCTTCTACACTGTTTATTGGTGTACAAGGTCAACAGCCTAACCCAGCAGGGCGTAAAGCGTTAGTTGCTTTACAGCATTTATCTTTTACAGTGGTTTTTATTACTGGTGCAATTTTACTGGTAATGAAGAACTTTCAGGTCCAGCCGTGGTTTTACGCTAAAATTATCTTATTTTTAGTGCTCTTATCATCATTAATGAAAGCCTTTAAAAAGGATGACACTATTTTATTAGCCCAGCGCCGTGCGGGTTTGGTTATTAGTGCAATCGCATTTGTTGCCATTATTATTTTGGTCATCGTGAAACCGGTTTTTGCTTAATTGTTCTACATTCTTTGCCTTTTTGCTTAAGCTCTAGGTTAAACTGCATACAGTAAAAAAATATGTAGAGGGAAACATGTTAACTCGTGTGGTGTTTAACCAAAAAGGCGGTGTAGGGAAATCAAGTATTACTGTAAATTTGGCTGCAATTAGTGCCAAACATGGCTTAAGGACCTTGGTGATCGATCTTGATCCTCAAGCCAACTCTAGCCAATACCTTTTAGGTGAAGAGGCAACATACGCTGCTGATAAAGCAGTTTTAGAACCAAATATTGAAAACTTCTTTGAAGATGTGCTGGGGAATAATCAACAAAAAGGTCTAATTGGTAATGCTATAGGCTCAATTTTAAAAGCCCCTCGTAATAAAGATCTCGACAGTTTTGTACACTCAACATCTTTTGCAAAACTAGATGTGCTTCCGGCTAGCCCTACGCTCGGTGCTCTTGAACATGCACTTGAAAGCAAACATAAAATTTATAAATTACGTGATTCAATTCAAAGCTTAATTGGACGATATGACCGCATTTATATTGATACACCACCAGCTTTTAACTTTTTCACCTTGTCTGCTTTAATTGCTGCAGATAAAGTTCTGATTCCTTTCGACTGTGATGTATTTTCAAAACGTGCGTTACAAACATTGATTGAAAATGTTCTCGAAACACAAGATGATCATAATGACCGCTTGGAAATTGAGGGAATTGTGGTGAATCAGTTCCAGTCCCAAGCAAAACTACCGCGGGAAGTGGTTCAACAGTTAAAAGATGAAGGTTTACCTGTACTTAATAGCATGTTACCACCATCAATTTTAATGAAAGAATCACATCAGAAAAATTTACCTTTGGCTCACTTGGCACCAGAACACAAATTGACTCAATCTTATGAGGCATTGTTCAGCGAAATTGAACCAAAACGATAAGAGAAAAATGATGAAAGGCTTATATCTTGTGCCTTTGGCAGCAGCCACTTTACTATTGGGCGCTTGTGCCACGACGGTAAAACCGACTTATGTGTCTCCGACACAGTATCAATCTTTGAGTTGCCAACAACTTCAAAGTGAATATAACCGTATTCAACAATATATCGACAATGGTGTACAGACTCCAAAAAGTACAGGTATGGGTGTTGGCGTTGGTCTTGGTGGCGGCTGGGGACGAGGCGGTTGGGGATTCGGTCCATCCATCTCTGTCAACATGGGGCAATCTTCTTCAACCAAGAACACTGAACTTTCACGTGTAATGGGGCAACAAGAGGCAATTGTTCAGGCTGCTCAGTTTAAGAATTGTCCAATTATTATTCGTAAAAAGGCGAAATAATAGTCAATTTTGAATCACAATATGCTAACCAAAGCATATTGTGATGAATAAAGTTTAGCAAAATGTTTCATAATAAAATCAATATAAATCAAAGGCTTTTTAAAAATATAACTTTAAAGTGGCTGTATTTTTTCTAGTCAATATACTCACTAAACTTGCTATATTTTGCCTATTTCGTTTAAGGTTGCCGCATCTTTATCAATGTGGAAACTTTATGATTGAAAGCTGGTTTTTTGTATTAGCAATGTTGGCTGTTTTGCTTATTCCTGGTCCGACAAATGCATTACTTGCAACCGCAGCTCACTCACAAGGTTTATCTAAAACATTCTGGCTTATTCCAATGCAATGGTTAGGCTATGCCTATGGCATCAGCTTTTGGGCCGTGTTTATTCATTTAGCAGCTCCAGTCTGGCCGGCGCTGCTACTCATTTTGCATATTACGAGTGTGCTATATGTATTCTGGATGGCATTCCGTTTATGGAAAACCACACATTTACAACAGTTTAGCCAGAACCATCGTAATATTCGCCCACGTCAACTATTCTTCTCAACTTTAAAAAATCCTAAGTCATTACTGTTTGCAGCTGGTATTTTCCCGGCTGAAGCATGGAATTCGCCCGAAAATTTTCTTATGGTCTTTGCTGCTTTTACTTTGACCCTTATTCCTGCTGCGAGTTTCTGGATGATTTTTGGACGTGCTTTATTAACGGGTTCAATGCAGAAAATAAAAGCCGATCATTTATATAAAGGATCGGCCATGTTACTCATTTTGTGTATGCTTCCGGTGGTATTTCGTTTCTTCTAAAGGAACCCTTAAACGTTAGCTTTACGGTTCTTTAATTTTTCGCGGATAAATCCAATAATACCCGGTAAAACACTAATAATAATGATGCCGAAAATAAGATGGGTAAAGTTATCTTTTACAACTGGCATATTTCCAAATAGATAACCTAAGGTTACAAAAGAAGCCACCCAACAGAATGCTCCAATTAGGTTGTATGTCAGGAAAAACTTATAATTCATACTACCAGCACCGGCAACAAAAGGGGCGAAGGTGCGGGCAAATGGAATAAAACGAGCAAAAATAATTGTTTTGCCACCATGACGGGCAAAGAATTCTTGAGTTTTAGTTAAATGCTGTTTGTTAATGAGTCGGGAATTCATTTCAAACACACGTGGACCGATAAAACGACCAATATGATAGTTCACAGTGTCGCCTAAAACTGCTGCAATAAAAAGTAGAGTACCCAGTAACCATGGATCCATCTTACCCGTAGATGCCGCTAAAGCACCTGCTGCAAACAATAAACTATCTCCCGGTAAGAACGGCATGACCACTAGACCAGTTTCGACAAAAATAATTAAAAATAAAATGCCATAAATCCAGACTCCGTAATTTGTAATAAATTCGGCGAGATGCTGGTCAACGTGTAGAATAAAATCAAGAAGTTCCATGAGATGACTAAGTGGTAAACCGTGCTCAAATCGTAGCAGTGAGCCTATCGAAAGTCAGTATAAAACATCAAAAATATACAAATTGATCATCCTATTTGTGCAACGATATATATGGATTTTGAGTATTTAATTATCAATGTCCCAAACCTAGAATGAGTTCATCAACAAATAAGCATTTAAATAAAGGTGGCTGTATGTTTAATCCAAATGTGGTGGTCAAAAATATCGTAACGCAACCAGGCGCGGACAGTTTCATTAGCCTTGTTGCTCGTCTTCTTATCGCTTACATCTTTCTTGTTGCTGGTTGGGGGAAAATTACCGGTTATGCAGCAACTGTAGGTTATATGGAAGCTATGGGTGTTCCAGGTGGAATTCTACCATTAGTCATTTTGGTTGAGTTCGGTGGTGGTTTAGCTTTGTTATTTGGTTTCCAAGCACGTTTTGCAGCTTTTGGTCTAGGAATCTTTAGTATCTTGACTGCATTCTTGTTTCACCAAGGTGGTGCTGATGCAGCAGCGCAATATAATATGGCATCCATTTTATGAAAAACTTTGCAATGGCAGGTGGTTTGTTCTTCTTGATGCTTCATGGCGCTGGACGTATTAGCTTAGACCATGCAATTGAAAAATAATATTCAAGACAAAATAAAACCGGATGAGCAATTCATCCGGTTTTTTTATATTTAAAAATTAGAGCATAAACTGGATTTGTAATTCCCCAACAACAAAACCAAGTACGGCGCCTACTGCAATGAGTGCCCACTCATCTTCTTTGAACGCGGGACGCAACATCCCTTCAAATTCGGATGGTGTTAATTTTTGCATACGTTCAATTAAAGTACTGCGAATATTCATCGCATCTTCTGCATACGACTCAACATATTTCATCGTTTCTGGCAGCTGTTGCATAATACGTTCAGCAACCTGTGTTTTCATATTCTGATATTTTTCGCCGCCAATTGCGTATACAACAAGTGGGCGAATTACACCTGCTTGCATGTCAATTTCCTGTTTAACATGGCGGTTAACCAACTCAATTACACGTGCAGAGTGAGTACCAGAAAACAACTCTTCCATCATATGTCGTGAAGTTAAAAGCTGTTTGGAAATTAAGGCTGCGTAGTCAGCTGCTACTTCATTTTGTCGTTTAATAAATAGACCTTGCCATGTATAGCCTAATATCTTTTTCGGATAGAGCGGTCTAAACATCATTTGTAGGGCAATCCAGTCACTAAAGAACCCTACAAATCCGCCAAACATCGGCAGCATCCAAGGGTATTTGCCTTGGGTAATAATCCAGCACAACATTTGGATTACACCAATTCCAAAACCGAATACAAAACCAACGTTACTGAAGAATTTAAATTCTTGTTTGCCTACACGCTTAAAAATATTGTTGAGTAGACGTTTATCTTTAAGCAAGTTGCTAATCACCAAATGCTTAATATCAAAATATCGATTTACGTCACGTTGCACTTCACTCATGATGTGCTCGACAATTTCCGGTGCTTTTGATTGTACTCTACGGATCAGTCTTTGACGGGCAAACTCAGGCATACCTTCCCATAAACCGGGTTGATACTCTTGCGCGACTTCACGTGTAATATCTTCTGCTGCTGCCATTAATGGTTTTTCAATTTCTTTGGCAATACGCTTTGGGTCAAGGCGAGCAAAAATTTCTTCGGGTTTAATCAGCTTGGCTGTCATGAGTTCAACAGCAATGGTTGCCATTTTTTCAGCTTTACGAGGCACGATACCTTGCCAGCCAAAAAACGGTTTAATACCTTTAAATTCAAGTGGTGAGAACATCATTTGAATGGCAATCACTTTAGTGACATAGCCAATTAAACCACTCATGAAAGGAATAGAGACATACAACCAAAAATGTTGCTGGAAATCTGCAATCATAGTTTGAAGCATTGTTGTTCCTTAGATTTCTATTGATTTTGATATGGGGCAACAAGCCATAAAAAAACGGATAACTGTTCAAGGACAGACAAATATCGCTAATGGTATTTACCTTTCCATGGTAATGCCTGTTTTATCGGGTCATCTTAACATCAAATTCACGACGATGTTGCATAGAATGTGATGAATTTATCAATGTGTATGAAGTTTTTAAGGGGTATGCAGTATATTGATAAATATCAATAAATTTTAATTTATATTGATCAATCCCAATATAGAAATGATTCTGATATGAAAAAAATAAGATATATGATGATTTGCGGTGCGCCGAAGCGTGAAAAATGTTAAAATGGCGCGCTTAATTCTTTTGCCATTTAGTGGTTTGTCATGACTACCAATACTCAAATTACTGAAGATCGTATCCTGATCCTGGATTTCGGCTCTCAATATAGTCAGCTCATTGCACGTCGTGTACGTGAAGCTGGTGTTTACTCTGAAATGTATGCCTTTGATATGTCTGAAGAAGACATCCGTGCTTTTAAGCCAAACGGTATCATTTTATCAGGTGGACCTGAGAGTGTGCATGAAGAGGGCAGCCCACGAGCACCGCAAGTGGTGTTTGAATTAGGCGTTCCAGTATTGGGTATTTGCTATGGTTTACAAACCATGTCTGAACAGTTAGGCGGTAAAGTTGAGCCGGGTACTGTACATGAGTTTGGTTATGCCGAAGTTGATATCGTTAAACGTGACCAACTTATTGGCAACTTACAAGACCGCGAAAACCAGTTACACGTTTGGATGAGCCACGGCGACAAAGTGAGCAAAATTCCAGAAGGTTTTACAATTACTGCAAGCACACCAAGCTGTCCAGTTGCTGCTGTAAGTGATGAAGCACGTCGTTTCTATGGCGTGCAATTCCACCCAGAAGTAACGCACACGGCAAAAGGTGAAGAGTTACTTGCAAACTTTGTTCATAAAATTTGTGGATGTGGTGGCCTTTGGACACCTGAACACATTATCGATTTACGTGTAGAACAATTACGTGAACAAATCGGTAATGAAAAGGTTCTTTTGGGTCTTTCTGGTGGTGTTGACTCATCTGTTGTTGCTGCACTTTTGCACAAAGCAATTGGCGATCAGTTAACATGTGTATTTGTTGATAACGGTTTACTTCGTTTAAACGAAGGTGACCAAGTGATGCAAATGTTTGCCGAAAACATGGGTATCCGTGTAATTCGTGCAGATGCTGAACAACGTTTCTTAAATGCATTGGCTGGGGAAGTTGATCCAGAGAAAAAACGTAAGATCATTGGCCGTGAATTTATCGAAGTATTTGCTGAAGAAGCACGTAAACTTGATGGCGTGAAATTCTTGGCGCAAGGTACGATTTACCCAGACGTAATTGAATCTGCTGCAAGCAAACAAGGTAAAGCACACGTTATTAAATCTCACCACAATGTGGGTGGTTTACCAGACGATTTAGCATTTGAATTGGTTGAACCTTTACGTGACTTGTTTAAAGATGAAGTACGTAAATTAGGTACTACACTTGGTTTACCGCATAGCATGATTTACCGCCATCCATTCCCAGGCCCTGGTTTAGGCGTTCGTATTTTGGGTGAAGTGAAAAAAGAATATGCAGATATTCTTCGTCTTGCTGATGACATCTTCATGCAAGAGCTTCGTGACAGTGGTTGGTATGATAAAACTGCTCAAGCGTTTGCTGTGTTCCAACCTGTTAAGTCAGTTGGTGTAGTAGGTGATGGCCGTCGTTATGCTTGGGTAATTGCGCTTCGTGCAGTTGAAACAGTTGACTTTATGACAGCTCGTTTTGCACATTTACCATACGAATTGGTTGATAAAATCTCAACGCGTATTATGAATGAAATTAAAGATGTATCACGTGTGGTATACGACGTGTCATCTAAACCACCAGCAACGATTGAGTGGGAATAAGCAAATGAAAAGGCAGGATTTAATCCTGCCTTTTTTATGTCTATTGATAAAAGCATTATTTATGTTTATCGATATACTGGTGATTAGTAATAAAAAAAATACTTTGATTTGAACCAAAACGTTCTACTGATTTCTCAAAAACCATTCCAACACGTTCTAGTAATTTGATTGATGCTTTGTTCTGTGTTTGAGTCTCAGCTATTACTTTCTTAAGATTTAATTCATTAAATGAATAATTTAAAACAAATTCAAGTGCTTGAGTTGCATATCCATATCCCATATATTCTGGCAGCAATTCATACGATACTTCGATATCTGAGCCGTCATGATGAGTATCCAGAGATATAATTCCTAGAAAATTATGATCAGTAGAAGACCGAATTGCCCAAATAGGTAATTTACTTGGAGTATTAATATCAGTATGTGCTCGCGTTTGAGCCAGAGATACTTCCAGGGGTCCACCTAAATACTTTCTAGTCGTATCATTTGTATAAAGTCTAACTAAATTAGAGACATCTGCTAATGTTAAATCGCTTAAATAACACAAGTGCATATTATTTATGATTAAAAAGAAAAATTAACATATTACATTTTATAAGAAATTCATCCTAAATATTATTTTCTTTCGTCAGCTTAAACTTCTTCTCAGAAAACGAGCTAGTAAGATGCTTAAGCACTCTTTTTTATTGCTTAACTTTTAAAGCTAAAAATTAAACCTAATAAATATCAATACAATAGGTCGTATAATATTACTTATACTTGATAAAAGATATATTAAGATATATCTTAATATGCATAAATTAAACATATTAGAGAATCTTTAAAGATGAAACAACAATCAGAACATCATCATACTGAGCACAATGAACATCACCACGGACATCACCGTTCAGGACGCCGTGGAAGACTTTTTGAAGCGGGACGTATGAAACTTCTGGTACTCCACCTTATTCAGCAAAGCCCTAAGCATGGTTATGAAATTATTAAAGAAATCAGTGATTTGGTGGGAGATGGCTATACACCAAGTGCGGGAACAATCTATCCGACTTTAACCAGTCTGGAAGAAATGAACCTCATTAACTTGTTAGACGTAGAGCGTAAGCAATATCAAATCACAGAATTTGGGAAAGCTTACTTAACTGAACAACAGGACAAACTAAGTGGGCTGTTAGAGAAATTGCGTTTAAGACGTGAAATTCACAGTAATGATCAATTAATTGAAATTCACCGCGCCATGGAAAACTTAAAGACGGCTTTACGTTTGAAACTCAATACAACTGATTTGCAGCGAGAGCAGATCTATCAAATTGCCGAAAAAATTGATCAGGCTGCGGTTGCAATCGGGCGCCTATAAGTTGAGATAAGCCATGCTAGAGCTACAGCAAAAAATCAAAGAAGCGGGCTTAAAAGTCACTCATCCAAGACTTGTTGTTTTATCTTTAATTCAGGAGCAAGCGGAAGATTTAACGGTTAAACAGATTTATCAAAAGCTCTATACCCAAAAACAGAAGTTGAGCTTGGCAACAGTTTATCGGGTGATCAGTGATTTGGAAGGAGCAGGCTTAATCTCAAATACTCAATTTCAGCGTGGTGAAGCGAAATTTAATTTATCAGACTTAGCCAATAATCAACTTCTACAAATTTATTGTGCAGAGTTGACACAAGCGAAACAAGAACAATTTCTAGCGAGTTTGCAATCTGTATTTACTCAATTTCAAGTTGACTTGAAGCAGATTGAAATTATCCAAAACCATTAATTTTTAATAGAGAATTTATATATGAAACAGCATCAATATCACGTTACTGTACAACATTTAAAAGATGCCAAAGGCGAAGTTTCTAACTATACGGAAAGGCTCGAGTTCTATACCGGTAATCATGACGACATTTTTGAGATTGTTGAAAAGTTAAAGAACGCAGAATTTTTCGATGATCAAACTACGAAATCTTTTGGAGTTGGTCTAAAACTTTTTAGTGAAGTCATGTTGGAAAATCGGGACCATCCACTGTTTCAAGAGTTCTTTCCCCAGTTCGGGCAATTTATGAAAAATCTAAAACAGCTCGTTAAAACTCAATCATCTTAAGCTGCTTAAAGCAGCTTTAATTATTTTCTATTTTATAATTAAAAATCGATTGTCTCATTCATAAGACCCTGTGTATTACTAAAAGACTATATTGAATAATAAGTGTATTGTTAAGATCAGTATAACAACTCATTGCAAAAGCATAGGTAAAAGAGAGTAATATCATGAGCAATAATAACGATTACGATATTTCTGATTCAAAGGATTGCGAGAAATTTGCCAATCAATTCATTCAGGAATTTCCAATTCGCTCTGCTGAAATTGGACAGGGGACGGTGATTAAGCGGGCTTTACCTAGCCGACAAAAGCGAATGATTGGAGCGTGGTGTTTTCTGGATCATGCAGGCCCGGTAACATTTCCTGCAGGTAATGGTTTAGATGTGGGTCCGCACCCGCATATTGGTTTGCAAACCTTCACGTGGATGATTGAAGGTACCATGATGCATACCGATAGCTTAGGTTCAAAACAATTAATTCGTCCTAAACAAGTTAATTTAATGACAGCCGGTTATGGTATCTCTCATACAGAAGTTGCACCTGATACTGAAACCCAAATGCATGCTGCGCAGCTCTGGATTGCTTTACCTGATCATAAGCGCAATATGGATCCGAAATTTGAACATTATCCTGAGTTGCCTGTTGTTGAAAAAGATGGTCTAGAATTTACTGTACTTGTGGGTGAATATTTAGAGACGACTTCTCCAGTCGTGGTGCATACACCATTAGTAGGTGTTGATGTAATTGCTACCCGTGATACTAAAACACGTATTCCATTAAATCCTGAATTTGAATATGGTTTTATGGCATTAGATGGGGTTGCTCATGTGAATGGCCATGAACTTACCGCTGACAATATGGTGGTATTAGACACGGGTTTAAGTGAAATTGAGATTGAAGTAAAGAAAGGGAACCGTGTGCTATTAATTGGTGGTGAACCTTTTGAAACTCCAATCTTATTATGGTGGAACTTTGTAGCACGTACTATGGATGATTTAAAAGAAGCGCGTGAGCAGTGGATTAATCATGATGTACGTTTTGGCGAAATTCCCGATTATGTTGGCGCACGTTTAGAAGCCCCAGTTCTTCCAGATCAAATGAGAGCATCAAAATGACAGCAGTAATCGCGAGCAGTAAAGCAAAGCCACTTGCTGAACAGTGGAAGGGTGAGATTACCAGTGGCCGCCATCAATACTTTTGTGATGAGCCAGAAAAATTAGAAGGTCATGATCAAGGTCCAGCACCTTATGATTTGCTGACTGGAAGTCTGGCAGCTTGTACACTCATTACTTTAAGAATGTATGCAAAGCATAAAGATTATGACTTTGGTGAGTTTTCGGTTGAAATTGATTTTCATACCAATCGTGAGCATGAAGAACATATCGAGCGTCGTATTGTTTTTAAAGAGTTGCCGAACGAAGAGCTTCAACAAAAAATCTTAACGGTATGTAGTAAAACGCCAGTAACTAAAACTTTGTTACGTAGTTTAGACATTCATACTGTGCTTGTTGCAGCATAAAAATGCTATTTTGTTGCGGTGGATGATTTTATATCCATCCCACAAATGGAATAAAACAGCATGTTCACATGCTGTTTTTTATGTAAAAAAGAAAAATAAAAGTAGGCAGTATCATGATTAGTGTACACCACCTGGAATGTTCGCGATCGTTTCGGATTTTATGGGCTTTAGAAGAGTTAGGCTTAGATTATGATATTCATTATTATCAAC
Source organism: Acinetobacter sp. 766875 (assembly GCF_000582055.1). NCBI lineage: Bacteria > Pseudomonadati > Pseudomonadota > Gammaproteobacteria > Moraxellales > Moraxellaceae > Acinetobacter > Acinetobacter sp. 766875. The sequence continues at coordinate 28,134 of NZ_JEXX01000024.1, forward strand.
GTCTTCCCAACTATTCTGCACCAGAAACTTTGAAATGTATCCACCCGCTCGGCAAGGCGCCAATTTTGACAGACGATGAGCAAGTTATTGCAGAATCAGCTGTTATTTTAGAGTATTTGCAGCAACGTTATGATCAAAATCAGCAGTTTAAACCTAAGCAAGCTCAGGATTTGCAGCAGTATATTTACTGGATGCACTATGCCGAAGGTTCACTTATGCCCTTATTGGTCATGACTCTAGTGATGAATAACGTGAATAAACATGTACCTTGGTTAATTCAACCTGTAGCAAAGAAAATTACAGAAGGGGTTAAAGCAAATTTTGTTCGTCCACGTATGAAAGATCATATTAGTTTTTTAGAAAATTACTTGTCTGAGCATGAGTATTTTGCAGGGGATTTTTCATTTGCCGATATTCAGATGAGTTTTCCATTAGAGGCTCTACAGTCACGTCTTCAAGGTAAATATCCGCATATTCAAGCATTTTTACATCGGATTCAGCAAAGACCAGCTTTTCAAAAAGCAAGACAGAAAGGTTTGGGGTCAAACGAAAGAAATTGTGCTGATATATAAAAGAAAAGGAACAAATATTTGTTCCTTTTTTATTACTTATGCTTTATTTGCGTTTAATTACGATAGAGTCAATGCCGCTATGCTGTAAGGTTTGCTGAGCAGCAAGTGCAGCTTCTTGGGTATCATATGGACCAGAAATAACACGGTACCACGTCTTACCATTTTCTGAGCTTCTAATTACATCAGCCGATAAGCCATTTAAAATGATTTCTGCGCGTCGAGCATCTGCTTGATCCGGATCGGCATAGCTACGGACTTGTAAAATGTAATTTGGTTGTTGAGGTGCAGCAGCTGTAGAGTCCGTATTATCATCAGTACTAGCAACAGCTTCTGATGCCGCAGGTTGAGCTGTGCTAGGTGCCTCTACAATCATAGCGGTACCTTGGTTTTTACTTTCTGGAATAGCCTGTTCCGGAATAGGGGTAACTTGCTGTTGAGGTAATAAATCGTAAAAACGGTAATCTTTATTGGTTTCTTCTTCTTTGTAGTGGTCAGAAGTAATCTGGTTTTTTGAAGAAACAGGTTGCCACGGTTTCCAAAGCATGAGCACTACTGCGATACATAAGACCGCTAAAATAGCGACAAGTGTCCCTAACCATTTAGGAATTAAAGGCTTTTTAGGCTTATTAGGTCTTTCAGATACACCGCGTTGCGTTTTGCCAAACACGTGGATTATTCCTCTGTCTTTTGATTGTTTTATTTCGAGTTTAGTTCTCGTTTACTTTAAAACATCGCTTTGTATAGGTGAAGTCCTTACAAAGCGTTATTTCTTGCAACACGAAGGGGTATATGACTTTGCCAAATACCCCAACATGAACTTACATGGCTTCAGGTGCAGAAACACCGAGTAATTCTAAGCCATTGCGCAGTACTTGTTGTACGTTGATTGAAAGTAATAAGCGTGCTTGTGTAAGTTCAGCATCATCACTTAGAACTTTATGCTCATTGTACCAACCGTGGAATAGCGCAGCTAATTCTTTTAAGTAGTTACCTACTTGGTGCGGTTCATACGCATTAGCAGCACGTAATACAACGTCTGGATATGCAGCCAGTTTAGCAAGAATTTCAGTTTCTGCATCAAGTGACAAGCGCGCAGCATGTGAACGAGCGGCACTTACTTCAAATTGTAAGCCAGTGCTTGTTGCTTTTTCTAACATGCGGCAAATACGTGCATGAGCATATTGAATATAATACACCGCATTATCTTTACTTTGTGACACAGCAAGGTCAAGGTCAAAGTCAATGTGTTGTTCGCTCTTACGCATTACATAATAAAAACGTGCAGCATCGTTACCAACTTCTTTACGTAAGTCGCGTAAAGTCACGAACTGACCCGAACGAGATGACATTTGAACCATCTCACCACCGCGCCATAAACTTACGAACTGAACTAAAAGAACAGTTAATTTTTTCGAGTCATAACCCATTGCATCAATCGCAGCTTTTACGCGAGAGATATAACCGTGGTGGTCAGAACCCCAAATATCAACAAGGTCGGTATAACCACGTTGTAGTTTATTTAAGTGGTATGCAATGTCAGATGCAAAGTAAGTCGTTTGACCATTACGACGTTTAACAACACGGTCTTTTTCATCGCCAAATTCAGTCGATTTAAACCAGATGTTGCCATCTTTTTCATATAAGAAGCCGCGTTGATCAAGTGTTTCCAACGCTTCGTCAATTTTTGCGCTAAGAGACGCTTCGCTAAACCATTGGTTAAAGGTTACGCCGAAGTCAGCAAGGTCATCTTTAATATCATCTAAAATGGCATGAAGAGCTGCTTGATGGAATACGCGGTAGCCTTCACCTAATAACTGCTGTGAGTTGGCAATAAGGCCATCAATATGCTTTTCTTTATCACCAGATAACACGACTTTGTTGCCTTCGCTATCTAGCTCTTCAGCATATTGCACATCTTCTGGTACATCTTTATAGACGTCTGCTACATCACGAACATATGCATTGTTATCTTTGTCGATAATGCTTTGGGCGATCTCTTTAACGTAGTCGCCTTGATAAGCATTTTTTGGGAATACAAGATTTTGACCCAATAATTCTAAATAACGTAAATAGGTAGAAGTCGCCAAAATATCCATTTGACGGCCAGCATCATTCACGTAGTACTCACGGTCAACTTTTGCACCTGTTGCTTCAAGTAAGTTTGCAACAGTCATACCATAAGCAGCACCGCGACCGTGACCTACATGTAGGCTAGATGTCGGGTTTGCAGAAACAAATTCAACCTGAATCTTTTTAGCTGCATTTGATTGGCTACGACCAAAGCTTTCTTTTTGAGCTTGAATTTGGTCAAGAATCGCAAAACGTTGGTCTGCATTTAAAAAGAAATTGATAAAACCAGGACCTGCGATTTCAGCTTTGCTGATGTCTGCAACTTCTGGTAATGCTGCTAGAATTTTCTCAGCTAAATCGCGTGGTTTCATACCAGCAGCTTTAGAGCCAATCATGGCAATATTAGAAGCAAAGTCGCCATGGCTTCGGTCTTTGGTGCGCGTTAAATTGCTTGAATTATTCCAATCCGAAGGAAGCACACCTTCTTGCTGAAGGGTTTGCACTGCATGGTCGAGAGCTGCTTGTATTGCCGTATTCATATCAATCGAAAATAGATGTCGCAGAAAAACGTCAAATATAGCAAATTTCCTATGAGTTAGGGGAGTGCATTTAACGCTTTCATTTAATTTCTTTCTTGAAGTTCCGTATAACTATTTTTTTTGTAAATATTAAAAAATGAATGTGATTCAATTCTGAAAATACGTAAATACAGGCTTTGTAGGCAATATTTTTTAAATTATAAGGTAGTAAAACACTTGGTATTTTTTATGAAAATGTAAGCTAGTAAGAAAATATAAGATTTTAAGTCAGATATAGAGTTAATTAAGAATAATTTTAAAAAAGATGAAAAATGTAAGTAATTAATTTTTAATATTAATTTTGTTGCATGTTTTTTCTAAATAGTATTCAATTTCAATATCACGGTTTAAAATACCTATTTTGTATTAAATAGTCTTAAGCTTACGCATACAACGAGCTTTAGAGAGTGCTGAAACTGTACTTTTCGGAGTTCTAAGCTGGAAAATGAGATAGGCAATGATATCAGGACACCCAAGTAAACACCCACTTTATATCCCTTATGCAGGCTATACACTTTTAGAGTTACCCCTTTTAAATAAAGGGTCCGCTTTCACTCAAGAAGAAAGAAGTAACTTTAACTTACACGGGTTACTTCCACATATTATTGAGACTATTGAAGAGCAAAGCCAACGCTCTTATCAGCAATATTGCGCTTTCAATGATGATATTAATAAGCACATCTATTTACGTAATATCCAAGATACTAACGAAACTCTGTTCTACCATTTAATTGAAAATCATCTTGAAGAGATGATGCCAATTATTTACACACCAACCGTAGGTGAGGCATGTCAACGTTTCTCTGATATCTATCGCCGTCATCGTGGTGTTTTTATTTCATATCCAGATCGCGATGTGATTGATGATATTTTGCAGAACGTTAATAAAAACAACGTTAAAGTCATCGTGATTACGGATGGTGAACGTATTTTAGGCCTTGGTGATCAAGGCATTGGCGGTATGGGTATTCCAATTGGAAAACTTTCGCTTTATACCGCATGTGGTGGTATTAGCCCTGCATACACATTGCCAATCACAATCGATGTAGGGACGAATAACCCTCAATTATTAAATGACCCGATCTACATGGGATGGCGTCAACCACGTATTAGTGGTGATGAGTATTATGAATTTGTAGATATGGTGATTGAAGCTGTAAAACGTCGTTGGCCAAAAGCACTCATCCAGTTTGAAGATTTCGCACAAAAAAATGCGATGCCGCTATTAGAAAAATATCGCGATAAAATTTGTTGTTTCAATGATGATATTCAAGGAACAGCAGCGGTTTCTGTTGGTAGTTTGATTGCTGCAAGCCGTGCAGCAGGTAAACAATTAAAAGATCAGAAAATTACTTTCTTAGGGGCGGGTTCAGCGGGGTGTGGTATTGCAGAGCAAATCGTTGCACAAATGGTTTCAGAAGGTCTAACCGATGCTGAAGCACGTGCTCGTGTTTACATGGTAGATCGTTTTGGTTTAATCACTGAAAACCAGCCGAACCTATTAGACTTCCAACTTAAATTAGCTCAGAAAGCTGAAGTAGTAGACCAATGGGGCAACATTGAAGAAGTAATTTCGTTACTTGATGTTGTTAAAAATGCCAAGCCTACAGTATTAATCGGTGTTTCTGGTCAGCCGGGCCTATTCACTGAAGAAATTATTAAGACCATGGCTGCCAATTGTGAACGACCAATTGTGATGCCGTTATCTAACCCGACTTCACGTGTGGAAGCTGTACCAGCTGATATTGTGGAGTGGACTGAAGGAAAGGCATTAATTGCAACGGGTAGTCCATTTGCACCTGTAAATCATCACGGCAAGCTTTACAATATTTCGCAGTGCAACAACTCATACATCTTTCCTGGTATTGGTTTAGGTGTAGTAGCATCAGGCGCTAAACGCGTTACAGAAAACATGCTTATGGCATCAAGTAGTGCTTTAGCAGACTGTTCACCGTTGCTCAAAGATCCACAAGCTGACTTATTGCCACCTTTAGGCGAGATTCAACAAGTGTCTAAAGTGATTGCATTTGAAGTGGCAAAAGCTGCAATGGCAGATGGTGTGGCTGTGACCATTAGTGATGATTTGCTTAAGCAGAAGATTGATCAATCGTTTTGGAAGCCAGAATACCGTAAATATAAACGTATTCCTTTCTAAAATATTGGACGTGTAAAAAAGGGAGTAAGATACTCCCTTTTTTATTAACTTAATTTGGCTATAAAGGCTTTTGTATCTCCTAAAATAAAATAGATGATTCACCTTTTATAAATGCATATTATTAATCTATATTCATAAGTTTTTCTGTGTTTAATATTAGATATACTTGCTAGCTAATAGCTTTAATTAAGATGAGTTTTTTTAAATAGCACAGAATTATGAGTACTTTTTCATGAAAAATATTTATATTTTAATTTTTATAGGCGCTTTAATGGCTTGTAGCGATAAAAGTCCAGATAAAACTCAACATGATGCTAATCATAAGTCAGATGTGGTGCAGGTGGATAAAAATCAATCAGACTCTGCTGTAAGTGAAAAGAAAGAGAGTGCGGAGAAGGAGCTTAAAACAGCTGATCAAGTGGGGGAAATCTCTTGTTCAAATCCAAATATTACGCAATGGTATGGTTTTAATGAGAGTGTTGCTGAGCCTAAATGTGAGGTCGTAAAGAACTTTCAACTGTCAGCTTATAAGTGTGATATCTCTAAAAACGCCTTTGGTGAAAATAAAGACGCTATTTTGCTAGAAAATCAAGATAAACGAATTTTTGTTTATTCCACTTCTAAAGACTGTAATGAAATGCTTGAAATAAGAAATGCGAATGGGCCTTAAGTTTATATTTAAGAGTGATTTTTATTAATTTATAAAGGTAAAGATAATATTTTTGTAGAATGTCAAAGTACTCGTTTTTTCTTTGGTTTTAAATAAAAAAGTAGCTACCGTGGTGATAGCTACTTTTTAAAAAACTTAATCCTCTAAAATTTCTTCTAGCAATTCTTCACTTGGTGCAAAGTAATATGCCCCGTCAAGTGGTGTCACGAAGTGCAGTAAGCGGTCATGAATGCCATCGCCACTTGTACCAAACATACGCTTTAACATCGCATCAATAATGTTCAGGTCTTTGGTGTAGGCAATGAAGAATAGGCCTTGATCACCTCGACCATCACCGTAAGGTAAGCTGTGACGTAAAATTTCCATTTCTTCGCCTTCATCATCTTCAACGACAGTACGAGCGACATGGGCATTTTCCGGTTTAACATCATCATCTAATTCAATAGATTCAAGCTTGGTACGGCCCATGACATTTTCTTGTGCGTCGACTTTAAGTTTTTTCCATTTTTCTAAGTCGTGTGCATAGCGCTGTGCAAAGATGAAACTACCATCTGCAAATACTCCAGCACTTTCTGGGAGGAGGGCGGTTTCTGCGCGGTCGTCTGGAAATTGAGGATTTTCAGTACCATCTATAAAGCCAGTAATATCTCGACCATCGAAGTACCGGAAACAAACACGCTCATCCAGAACCTCAACTTTATCTTTAATGCCTTCAAAAAATGCTTGGCTTAAAGCAAAACAGATATCAGAACGCATACTGGCAATGTGAATAAGCACATCAGCTGGTACGACTGGCATATTGAATGCGCCATTTTCTGGTTCAAGTTGTTTAAAACCAGCAGGAGATTGACTGTAAAGTTGCTTCCAAAGTTCTGGACCAAAAGCGACTGCTGTTTTAATTTGCGCGTCTGAATGCTGAGTAATGAGACGGTCACGTGTTTCGAATAAAGCTTCGAGTTGTTCTTTTAATTCAGCAATTGTTAGATCTTTTAAACGAAGAACAATAAAACGGGCATGATCAGATGGTAATGGCAAAATGACAGATTGAGCAGTCATTAGAAGATCTCTCCTCAATTATAATTTAGTATGAGCTTTAATTATTGTGCCTGATGCGAAGAGCTGTTAGTAGTCTATTTATTGATTTTATTGTTTGAATTATCGCCGCGATAGTTTTATAAAACGGTATAATTCCACTTTTATTGCCTATTTTCGCTATGTCTTTGCAAGTTTGGTTTGCTTATATGTTGGCCTGTTGGGTCATTAGTATTTCTCCGGGAGCAGGGGCTATTGCTTCTATGTCGAGCGGCTTAAATTATGGCTTTAGACATGGCTACTGGAATGCAATTGGCTTGCAAATCGCCTTGTTAATTCAAATCATGATTGTGGCGGCAGGTGTAGGCGTTTTATTTGCAACGACCCCATTAGCTTTTCAGGCTGTTAAGTGGTTTGGGGTGGCTTATTTGCTGTATTTAGCTTATTTGCAGTGGACTGCACCAGTAAAAGACATAGAAATTCAACACGAAAAAAAGGATAAAACTGTTTCTGCTCTGCTATTAAATGGATTTGTGGTCAATATCAGTAACCCTAAAGCGATTGTATTTTTATTGGCAGTTTTGCCTCAGTTCTTAGATTTAAACAAACCTCAATGGATACAATACCTGATTATGGCAGCCACTATGGTTACGATTGATTTGATTGTAATGGCTGGTTATACAGGGCTAGCTTCAAAAGTTTTAAGATTACTACGTTCTCCTAAGCAACAAAAATATTTGAACCGTGGTTTTGCTGTCATGTTTAGTTGCGCAGCATTATTGCTAAGTACGGTCCATCAAGCAGCCTGATTTAGGCCGCTTGAGTTTGATTTTTGATTTTTTGAACCATAAAAATAAGAGCAAAACTCAAAGCCATACATAAAACAATACTGAGGCCAGTCGAGATATTAAGTGCTGCGCTTGACCATAGGCCAACACTGACACCGAGTTGAGCTAAAACAAAAGCCCAAATAACCATTTGCTTTGGTGAGTGAGCGAGTAATCGGGCACTCAATGCTGGAATAACCAGTAGTGCTCCCATTAAAAGTGAACCAACTGCACGTAAAGCTAATACTGTAAATAAGGCTAGCAGTAACATGAAGATAAGACGCTGCCATTTCGCATTCACACCTTCACTAATCGCAATGTCCGGATCAATTGCAATTTGAATTTGAGGTTGCCAAAAGCGATAAAGAATTGCTAGTGATATAGCAATAATTAATGTGAAAACAGGTAGGTCTGGCCAGTCAATACTCAGTAAGTCACCGAATAAATAACTTAAAAGCTCCGGTCTTAAACTTGGAACATGCTGAATAAACAGGAGGCCACTACATAGTAATGTTGCTGAACATAGGGCAAGCAAAGCATCGTTTGGTAAACGATTGTCATGTAGTGCCCATAAAATAGCGACTAATAAAATAGCCGTACCTGCCACGCCAAGCCAGAGGGGAAGGCTTAAAGCACCAGCAATTGCTACCCCAAGTAAGGTTCCATGTGCCATGGTGTCTGCAAAAAAAGACATACGTCTCCATAGCATGAGACAACCAAGTGGTGCGGTCAAAAAGACCAATAGGGTTCCCATAATCCATGCGGGCAACAATAATTGTAACCATTCCATCATGGCTTAAGCTTCCGGTTCTGGGTGGATGTGAGGTCTACTATTGTGAGGGCAGGGGTGTGCCGCATCACCATGCGCACAGTGGTCATGATGGTGTTGATAAAAGACTCGCTGGGTGCCAAATATTGCCTGATATTCAGGATGCTGCTGAATATTTTCGGGTAATCCGCTACAACATATATGTTTGTTTAAACAAACAACTCTATGCGTGCCTTGCATAACCCATTGTAGGTCATGGGAAACAATTAAGATGGCGCATCCATAACGCTCCGGCAGACTACGCACATATTCATAAAGCTCAGCTTCAGATTGAATATCTAGACCTTGCATCGGTTCATCAAGAACGAGAATATCTGGTTTTCTAAGTAAAGCGCGTGCCAATAGTACACGTTGACGTTCACCACCGGAAAGTTGTTGAACTTTTGATTGTTGTAACTTTGCAATACCGGTGTCTTGAATAATTTCCTGACGAAGGGCAGGGCTACACTTTTCAAGATTTAATAAATCTTGAACACGTAAAGGAAGACTATGAGAGGGATTAAATTTTTGAGGGACATAAGCCATTTTTAGTTTTTTATCGCTTATGACACGTCCGCTACTTGGCTTTAAAATACCAAGTAGAACTTTAATTAAAGTCGATTTACCCGCACCATTCGGACCAATTAAGGTCACAATTTCATTTTGGTGCAGATCAAAATCGACTTTTTTTAATATATCCCGATCATCACGGCGAACAGAAACCTGTTCAAGTTGTATTAATACAGGATTTAGCGAGCTGTGCGGCACTGCTGGCATTTCCCCGAAATTTCAATAATGCTGTGTTGTGCTGTGAAATCATCTAAAGCTGCAAGTTGGTCGAGTTGTTGAGTTAGACCTTGTGAAGATGCTTCTTTAACAGTGTGACATTCGGTGCAAATTAAGAATGCAGCTTGATGTCCTTCACGTGGATGACAGCATGGAATATAAGCATTAATAGATGTTAAGCGATGAATTAGACCCTTTTCTAATAAGAAGTCTAAAGTTCTATAAACAGTAGGCGGAGCGGCAGGGCGATCTGTCTGACTTTTAATACGTGCTAATAAGTCATACGCACCCATTGGACCTGAAGCATTTAAAATGAGCTCAAGAACTTCTTTACGTAAAGGCGTAAGACGTGCGCCAACTGCAGAACATAAAGTTTCTGCTTCAGCTAAACGACTTGCGACATTATGGTGATCATGTACACCATGCAAAGAATCATGATGTTCATGCGTGCAAGAACTCATAGACATAACCTCAAATTTTTAATGGAATATTAGCATGAAGCGATGCTTCATTCGATTAATCTTAGGTATTTTTGTAACTTTGTTATATTATAACATGCTTCGAGCTATTACTAATTGATGGTCTGTCATGTTCCGCGTTTTTGTTTTCAGTATGTTCTCTCTTTTGAGTACGCTAGGTTGGAGTCAGGGTTTGGTTGTCTCTACACACCCAATCTATTTGATTGCAAAAGAAATTACCAAAGGTGTTGAAGAACCTCAATTATTACTTCAGGGCCAAAGTGGACATGACGTACAACTCACCCCGGCACATCGTAAAGCAATCAATGATGCCTCTTTGGTGATTTGGTTAGGAAAGGCTCATGAAGCTCCGCTAAACAAACTGCTGAGTAACAATAAGAAAGCAATTTCTTTATTAGACAGTGGTATTCTTTCTATTTTGCCGCAGCGTAATACGCGTGGTGCTGCTTTACCAAATACTGTGGATACGCATGTGTGGTTGGAGCCAAACAATGCAGTACGGATTGGCTTTTTTATTGCAGCTTTGCGTTCACAGCAGCATCCTGAAAACAAAGCAAAGTATTGGAATAATGCCAATATATTTGCCCGGAATATGTTACAGGCAGCTCAAGCTTACGATAGCTCAAGTAATGGGAAACCATATTGGTCTTATCATGATGCTTATCAGTATTTGGAACGCTCGCTTAATTTAAAGTTTGCAGGTGCTTTAACGGATGACCCGCATGTTGCTCCTACAGCAGCTCAAATTAAGTATCTTAATGATAATCGACCAAAACCTCAGATGTGTTTACTTGCAGAAAGTTTCACAACAAAGGGTCAGTATCAGAAACTGGGCAGTATTACCTTCCAACCCGTTGATGAAAGTATGAATAATGAGGACGATTTTGTAACAGCATGGAAGAAACTGGCGATAAAAACCGATAAATGTGTATTAAATACGCAAAAGTAAGATAAAAAGTAAACAAAGGCTGACTGTAGCGTCAGCACCACCTGTCACGAAAAACCCCGACTAAAGTCGGGAAAAGATTGCATGTTCAGGGGTGTAACTCTATAATGCCTGCGATTAAAAGCGATCATCAGCTAAACTTGTCAAGCATTTATGCTGTGAGTGGATAAATAATGAGCCAAACTAGTCGCTTGATTGACCGACGATTAGCAAAAGCTTTGGTCTTCTTACAAGCATGCATGATCCCTGTTTCCGCACTTGTGGCGTGGAGCATAAAAGACATGACAGCAGCATTAAGTGCGGCACTTGGTGCATTGGTCTGCTGGCTTGCTACCAGTTATTTTGCGTGGCAATCCTTCAGGACGGCAGGTGCGAGAGCATCTAAACAAGTGTTGTCTAACATGTATAGGGGCATGTTAGGCAAATTTGCAATTATGATCGTTGGATTTATTTTGATTTTGAGCAATGTTAAACCTTTATCACCGTTAGCATTGCTGTTTGGTTTTATCCTCGTTCAAGCGATGTCGTGGGTTGCTCCTTTTTGGGTTTCACGTCTACAAAAACGAGTATAGAAACAAGAAGAATTGAAGATTTTTTGGAGGGTGGCGAGATATCGACAGTACGCCGATGTTCGTTTCCCTTCTTTTTAGTAATTGACATTGACCAGGTGTGATTTATGGCTGCTGAAGAACATGCCCTCACTTCGACAGAGTATATCAAGCATCACTTGACCAATATGACCTATGGCAAAATGCCAGACGGTACATGGAAATTGGCTGAGACTGCTGAAGAAGCTCATTCGATGGGGTTCACTGCAATTCACTTGGATTCAATGGGTTGGTCAATTGGCCTTGGTGTGATTTTCTGTTTGTTGTTTTGGATGGTTGCGAAAACTGCGAAAGCTGGCGTTCCAACAAAATTCCAATCTGCAATTGAAATGATCATTGAGTTTGTTGACTCAAGTGTCCGTGATACTTTTCATGGCAAATCACGTTTAATTGCTCCACTTGCACTCACTATTTTCGTGTGGATTTTCCTCATGAACTTAATGGACTTGATTCCAGTTGACTGGATTCCTCAAGTTGCTGCATTTGTTGGTGCTCACGTATTTGGCATGGACCCTCACCACGTTTACTTCAAGATCGTTCCATCTACAGATCCAAACATTACCCTTGGTATGTCTTTATCTGTATTTGTACTTATCTTGTTCTACAGCATCCGCGAGAAGGGTGTTGGTGGTTTCGTAGGCGAGTTGGCACTTAACCCATTTAACCCAAGTAATCCAGTTGCAAAAGCGTTGCTTATTCCAGTGAACTTGATTTTGGAATTGGTAACATTCCTTGCTCGTCCTATTTCATTGGCTCTCCGACTGTTCGGTAACATGTATGCCGGTGAGTTAATCTTTATCCTGATCGCATTATTGCCGTTCTGGATTCAATGGGCGTTATCTGTGCCTTGGGCGATCTTCCACATTCTTGTAATCACGTTGCAGGCATTCATCTTTATGATGCTTACCATCGTTTACTTGAGCATGGCAAGCGAAAAACATTAATGGTATTGCCTAACTATCAAATGATGGTTGGGCTGAATTTTTTTAATTTAATTTGGTAATAACCTAACCTCTGAGGAATTTTTCATGGAACTCACTTTAGGTCTAGTTGCAATTGCATCTGCTATCTTGATCGCTTTCGGTGCTTTGGGTACTGCGATTGGTTTTGGTCTTTTGGGTGGTCGCTTTTTAGAAGCTGTAGCTCGTCAACCAGAATTAGCTCCACAACTTCAAACTCGTATGTTCTTAATCGCGGGTCTTCTTGATGCTGTGCCTATGATCGGTGTTGGTATTGGCTTGTTCTTCATCTTCGCTAATCCATTTGTAGGTTAATCAGCTTAATTCCGAAATCCACTATTTGAGGAATTGCAATGAATATCAACCTCACATTGATTGGTCAAGCGATTGCGTTTGCGTTTTTTGTCGCATTCTGCATGAAGTTTGTTTGGCCACCACTAATCAATGCGATTAGTGAGCGTCAGCGTAAAATCGCTGATGGCTTAAATGCAGCAGAAAAAGCGAAAGCTGACCTTGCCGATGCACAAGCGCAAGTGAAGCAAGAGCTTGATGCAGCTAAAGCACAAGCGGCTCAATTGATCGAACAAGCGAACCGTCGTGCAGCGCAATTGATCGAAGAAGCTCGTACTCAAGCTGCGGCTGAAGGTGAGCGTATTCGTCAACAAGCTAAAGAAGTTGTTGATCAAGAGATCAATTCTGCTCGCGAAGAATTACGTCAACAAGTAGCTGCCTTGGCAGTGACTGGTGCAGAAAAGATCCTGAACCAACAAGTTGATGCAGAAGCTCATAACGCCATGCTGTCTCAGCTGGCTGCTAAACTTTAAGCGAGGCGAATTATGGCTGAACTCTTGACGTTGGCACGTCCGTATGCCAAAGCAGCATTTGCTTATGCTTCTGAGCAAGGTGCAACAGACAATTGGTCGAATGCGTTACAAGTGCTCAGTGCTGCGGTGCAAGACGAAGCATTTTCCGCTTATTTAAATCGCCCTGAACTTACTCCTGCGGAGCAAGTGAAGCTTTTTGCTAAAGTTTTAGGTGAAGATCAATCTCAAGCAGTGTCTAACTTTTTGACACTTCTTGCAGATAACGATCGATTAGTGTTGTTACCTGAAATTGCAGCAGAATATGAACAGCTTAAATCACAGAATAACAATATGGTTGATGTCGTGATTGAATCGGCGTTTCCGTTAACTTCTGTTCAGGAACAATTGCTTGCACATGCGTTAGAAAAACGCTTCAAGGCAGCAGTTAATGTTTCTGTCGAAGTTAATCCTGCTTTGATTGCAGGTGTGGTTATTCGTGCAGGCGATCAAGTGATAGATGATTCTGCGCTTAACAAGCTTGAAAAAATGCGTACTCGTCTTCTTGCATAATGCAAATGATGAAGACTGAACTAATAAAAGATTGAGGAATAGCGCAATGCAACAACTGAATCCATCCGAGATCAGTGCGCTCATTAAACAGCGTATCGGAGATCTGGACACCAGCGCGACCGCTAAAAACGAAGGTACCATTGTTATGGTATCCGACGGTATCGTGCGTATTCACGGTCTTGCTGATGCAATGTACGGTGAAATGATCGAATTCGACGGCGGCTTATTTGGTATGGCACTGAACCTAGAACAGGATTCAGTGGGTGCCGTTGTTTTAGGTAACTACCTAAGCCTTCAAGAAGGTCAAAAAGCTCGTTGTACAGGTCGTGTTTTAGAAGTTCCAGTTGGTCCCGAACTTCTTGGCCGTGTAGTAGATGCTTTGGGTAACCCAATTGATGGTAAAGGCCCAATTGATGCAAAATTAACTGATGCTGTTGAAAAAGTAGCACCAGGCGTAATTTGGCGTCAATCTGTAGACGAGCCTGTTCAAACTGGTTATAAATCAGTTGATACCATGATTCCTGTGGGTCGTGGTCAGCGTGAGTTGATTATTGGTGACCGTCAAACTGGTAAAACAGCAATGGCGATCGATGCGATTATCGCTCAGAAAAACTCTGGCATTAAGTGTGTATACGTTGCGATTGGTCAAAAACAATCAACAATTGCAAACGTTGTACGTAAGCTAGAAGAAACTGGCGCTATGGCGTATACAACTGTTGTCGCTGCTGCGGCTGCTGATCCTGCTGCAATGCAGTACTTAGCTCCGTACTCTGGCTGTACAATGGGTGAATACTTCCGTGACCGCGGTGAAGACGCTCTTATCATTTATGATGATTTGTCTAAGCAAGCTGTTGCTTACCGTCAAATTTCATTGCTTTTACGTCGTCCACCAGGTCGTGAAGCGTATCCAGGTGACGTATTCTATCTTCACTCACGTCTTCTTGAACGTGCTTCTCGTGTATCTGCTGAATACGTTGAGAAATTCACTAATGGCGCAGTAACTGGTCAAACTGGTTCTTTAACTGCATTGCCAATTATTGAAACTCAAGCAGGTGACGTATCTGCATTCGTACCAACGAACGTAATTTCGATTACTGACGGTCAGATCTTCTTAGAAACATCATTATTCAACGCAGGTATCCGTCCTGCTGTGAACGCGGGTATCTCTGTATCTCGTGTTGGTGGTTCTGCTCAAACTAAGATCATCAAAAAATTGTCTGGTGGTATCCGTACTGCTTTAGCACAATACCGTGAATTGGCTGCGTTTGCTCAGTTTGCTTCTGACCTTGACGAAGCAACTCGTAAGCAACTTGAACATGGTCAACGCGTAACTGAGTTAATGAAGCAAAAACAATATGCTCCTTACTCAATTGCTGACCAAGCTGTTTCTGTTTATGCATCTAACGAAGGCTATATGGCTGACGTAGAAGTTAAGAAAATCGTAGACTTTGATGCTGCGTTAATTGCTTACTTCCGTTCTGAATATGCTCCGTTGATGAAACAAATCGATGAAACTGGTGATTACAACAAAGACATCGAAGCAGCAATCAAAGCAGGTATTGAAAGCTTTAAAGCGACTCAAACTTACTAAGTTCAGTTTTAGTTAAGTTTGGTTCACGGATCAACCTTCGGAAGCTCGAAAGGGCTTTCGAATACTAGGTTAAGCGTATGGCAAATTTAAAAGAAATTCGCGCCAAAGTAGCTAGTATCAAGAGCACGCAAAAGATTACTCGCGCGATGCAAATGGTAGCTGCTTCTAAAATGCGTCGTGCGCAAGAGCGCATGGCTCAAGGCCGTCCGTATGCCGATAATATGCGCCGTGTAATTGCTCACTTGGTACAAGCAAACCCTGAATATAAACACCGTTATATGGTTGACCGCCCAGTTAAGCGTGTTGGCTATATCGTAGTGTCTTCAGATCGTGGTTTGGCAGGTGGCTTGAACATTAACTTGTTCAAGAAAGTTGTGCAGCATGTCAAAGCACAACAACAGCAGTCAATTGAAGTTGAATTTGCTTTAATTGGTCAAAAAGCGGTTTCGTTTTTTAAGAATTACGGCGGTAAAGTGCTTGGTGCAACTACCCAACTTGGCGATGCGCCAAGTTTGGAACAGTTAACTGGCTCAGTGCAAGTTATGCTTGATGCATTTGATAAAGGCGAATTAGATCGTATCTATCTCGTATCAAATGGCTTCGTTAATGCAATGACTCAGCAGCCTAAAGTAGAACAACTTGTTCCTTTAGCACCAGCAGAAGAAGGCGATTACCTCAACCGTACTTATGGTTGGGATTATATCTACGAACCAGAAGCAGAAGAATTGTTAAATGGTTTGTTGGTTCGCTATATCGAGTCTATGGTTTATCAAGGTGTGATTGAAAACGTTGCATGTGAGCAGTCAGCTCGTATGGTCGCGATGAAAGCAGCGACAGACAACGCAGGACAATTGATTAAAGACCTACAACTCATTTACAACAAGCTGCGTCAAGCCGCGATTACTCAGGAAATTTCCGAGATCGTTGGCGGTGCCGCTGCCGTTTAACATTATTAAGTTTGAATTGAGGAGACAGCAATGAGTAGCGGTCGTATCATTCAGATCATCGGCGCGGTTATCGACGTCGAGTTTGAGCGCACAAGCGTTCCTAAGATCTATGACGCTCTCCAAGTTGACGGTACTGAAACTACTTTAGAAGTTCAGCAACAACTTGGTGATGGTGTTGTTCGTACCATCGCAATGGGTTCTACAGAAGGTCTTAAACGTGGTCTTACTGTAACTAGCACAAACGCACCGATCTCTGTTCCAGTTGGTACAGCCACTCTTGGCCGTATCATGGACGTTTTAGGTCGTCCTATCGATGAAGCAGGTCCTGTTGCGACTGAAGAACGTTTGCCGATTCACCGTCAAGCGCCTTCTTATGCTGAACAAGCAGCTTCTACTGATCTTTTAGAAACTGGTATTAAAGTAATTGACTTACTTTGCCCGTTCGCAAAAGGTGGTAAAGTTGGTTTATTCGGTGGTGCGGGTGTTGGTAAAACCGTTAACATGATGGAATTGATCAACAACATCGCAAAAGCACACTCAGGTTTATCTGTGTTTGCTGGTGTTGGTGAGCGTACTCGTGAAGGTAACGACTTCTATCACGAAATGAAAGATTCTAACGTTCTTGACAAAGTAGCAATGGTCTACGGTCAGATGAACGAGCCACCAGGCAACCGTTTACGCGTAGCGTTAACTGGTTTGACTATGGCTGAATACTTCCGTGATCAAAAAGACGAAAATGGTAAAGGTCGTGACGTATTATTATTCGTCGACAACATCTACCGTTATACACTTGCGGGTACTGAAGTATCAGCATTGTTAGGTCGTATGCCATCTGCGGTAGGTTACCAACCTACACTTGCAGAAGAAATGGGTGTTCTTCAAGAGCGTATTACGTCTACTAAATCTGGTTCGATCACTTCGATCCAAGCAGTATACGTACCTGCCGATGACTTAACAGACCCATCGCCTGCAACTACATTTGCTCACTTAGATGCAACAGTAGTATTGAGCCGTGACATCGCATCTTCTGGTATTTATCCAGCGATCGATCCACTTGACTCAACTTCACGTCAGTTAGACCCATTAGTTGTTGGTCAAGAGCACTATGAAATTGCGCGCGCAGTACAAAACGTATTGCAACGCTATAAAGAGCTTAAAGACATCATCGCAATCTTGGGTATGGATGAATTGGCAGAAGAAGATAAATTGGTTGTTTACCGTGCGCGTAAAATCCAACGTTTCTTCTCTCAACCATTCCACGTAGCTGAAGTATTTACTGGTGCTCCTGGTAAATTAGTACCACTTAAAGAAACGATTCGTGGCTTTAAAGGTCTATTAGCTGGTGAATACGATCACATCCCAGAACAAGCGTTCTATATGGTTGGTGGTATTGACGAAGTGATTGCTAAAGCTGAGAAACTCTAATTTAAGGAGATCATCTCATGGCGACTATGCAATGTGATGTCGTAAGTGTTAAAGAGTCTATTTACTCTGGCGCAGTGACGATGTTAATCGCGAAAGGTGCAGGTGGTGAACTTGGTATTTTGCCAGGTCACGCTCCACTTGTAACTTTGCTTCAACCGGGCCCGATTCGTGTTCTGTTGGAAAATGGTACAGAAGAAATCGTCTATGTATCTGGCGGTGTTTTAGAAGTTCAACCTCATGTTGTAACGGTTCTTGCAGATACTGCAATCCGTGCTGACAATTTGGATGAAGCTGCAATTTTAGAAGCACGTAAAAATGCTGAACAATTGCTTGCAAACCAAAAGAGTGATTTGGACTCAGCTGCTGCTTTGGCATCTCTTTCAGAGATCTCAGGCCAGCTTGAAACAATCCGTAAAATCAAAAACCGCGCTCAATAAGACGCGGTTCGAGATTGAAAAAGCCACCTTACGGTGGCTTTTTTTATTGTTAGAAAGAAAATTAAGAATCAGTTTTTGAATCAGACTTTTCATCTCCTGCCATAATCAGTGCAGCAAGTTTGACCATATCCATTTGGATGGTATTGAGTTGCTTCTCAATTTGGTCGAAATCAATTTGTTCTAATTTTCCATTTAATAAAGGCATACTTAAAGCTTGTTGGTTTGCTTGTAGTAGGTTTTGACGAATATTTTCAACTTCCTGACTTCTTATATCTAAAGTCAATAGTGCTTGATTTAAGCCTTTTAACTGCTGTTTTAAAGTGGTCACAGTTGTTTTTAGTTCTTGTTGATCTTTATCTTGGATGGCTTGTTCAACATCAAGTTGAGTGTCTTTAAGCTTTTCAATATAGTCGCCTGCCTTTAACTGTAAGTTAGCTGCATCACGAACGATATAAAAAACATTACCGCTTTTTAACTCAGCTTTATTTTTAGTAGGTGCGATTTCTTGTTGAGAATCATCTGCTTGTTCTGATACTTCGTCATTGGTTTGAGCAGATTCTTGTTCCTTAGCATGGTCTTGTGCCTGATCGCATCCAAGTAACAACATACCGGAAGCAAAAATCACAAATGGAAAAAATGCGCCTTGTAAAACTTTTTTCATAACTACAAACAATACCAAGTAAAGCAAGTGCGTACTATATGCATAAAATATGTAGAAATAAGGTATTGTTGCAAATGAACAACATTTTGACCAGACAATAAAAAAAGAGTGCCGTAGCACTCTTTTTTCTTAAATTGCGCTAAAAATTATTTAGCGAGTTCAGCTTCAACTGCTTTTACAATTTGTTCATCGTCTGCTGTTAAGTTTGGCGCAAAACGAGCAACAACTTCACCATTTTTATTGATGAGGAATTTCTCAAAGTTCCATAATACTTCTGGAGCAGGGTTTGTTGGAATGCCTAAACCTTCTAAACGCTCACGGAAAGGACCATCACCAATGCGTTCTGGTTGAGCTGTTGTCAGTGCTTGATAAAGAGGATGTTTATCTGCACCTGCTACAGAAATTTTAGAGAAAAGCGGGAAATGAACATCGTAGTTTAATGAACAGAATTGTTGAATTTCTTCATCTGAACCAGGCTCTTGTTCTTTGAAGTTATTTGCAGGGAAACCTAAGATTTCAAGACCTTGATCTTTTTTCGCTTGATAAAGCTTTTCTAAACCTTCGTATTGTGGAGTTAAACCACATTTAGATGCTGTGTTTACGATTAATAAAACCTTACCTTTATATTGGTCAAGGTCAACCGTTTCGCCTGAAATAGCTTTTACTGGAATATGGTATACAGATTGAGTCATGTGTCTTTCCTGAAGATTGTAATTGATATCAAGTAACGCATTTGTTTTAACTGCTATTCTTGAAGAGTGCAATAATATTCGTGTTCAAAAAATAAAAAGAGAAGAAAAAGCAGTCTATGATCTAATTGTTTCTGATTTGAACAGGGGTTTGGCCGGTATATCTCTTAAAAAATTCAATAAAACTGGAACTGTGTTGATAACCTAAATCATATGCTAAACGTTTAATCGGCATGCCTTGTCGAATTTGATGAATGGCATAAACAATTTTGGCTCTATTACGCCATTCGGATAAAGAAAGTTGTAACTCTTGCTGACTTAAGCGTAATAAATGACGATCACTGACTGAAAAATTCTGAAGTAATTGTTGTAGAGAGTGGTTAAAGAGCAGTGGATCTGAAAGCTTTTCCAAAATTGGTAGTAAAACTGGATGACGTGTTTGGGGTAAGTAATGAGAATATGCTGTGGCTTGTTGTAATTGATCAAATAGAACTTGCAAAAGATGTTCTAAGTATTCAGGTTTTCCATTTTGTTTTTGCTGTTCCAAAATTTGTAAAACCAGAGTTCGAAAGAAAGGCTGAATACTAAAGCATTTACAGACATCACTTAAAATAGAACAGAGGCTAGGGTGTAGTCGAATACAAATATAGTGAATTTCATGGTCGATATGAGTAGATTGATGGACCGTTTGAGGTGGAATCCAAAGTCCATAGCTTGGAGGAGATAAGTAGATTTGTTCTTCTACTTGCATTTCCAAAATGCCATTCAAACTGAAATTAAAATCTCCCCAAAGTGAAGCATGAGGACGAACAATATCTTCTTTTTCATATAGAAATTCATGAACTTCTATATTGTTCAATAAGGAAAATTGTTGGTCCTCATTTTTCATCTATTTACTCTGAATAATATTTTAATTTTCACAAGTCGCTTTAGGATTATTTAAGCCTTTGGCAAAGGTAAATGTACTAATTAATGCTAAAGCAACGAAGCTTAATACACCATAAATTAAAGTATTTTCATTGAAATGATCAACTACATAGCCACCTAATAATGAGCCTGTAGCAATCATGACTTGGAACATACCAACAAAGAGCGGCATACCTTTTTCCACTGCATGAGGTGCGTGTACAAACATCCATATATTGGCAGAGGTAGGAAAGGCACCGAATGCAAAGCCCCATAGTGCAGTCAAAACGATGGCACCAAATTCATGAATAGCAAAGATAGGGAAGCCAAAAAACACGATTGCAAAACATGTTCCAACGAAGGCTAGAGTGTAACGGACGTTTAAGTTGCCGCTATATCCTGCAAATGCATTTCCAAAAATACCAGCAATTCCGTAAAGCAATAGTAATGAACTAATAGTGGTACCGTTGAATCCTGCAATATTTTTAAAGAAAGGTGCTAAATAACTATAAGCACAGAAGTGAGCAAGACCAATTAATAAAACAATTAACATGCCACTACGTGCCTTAGGAGTGCGTAATAGTGCTGGTAAATCTCTTATGTGAATTGCTGAGTCTGGTACAAGTTTAGGTAAGAAAATCAGCTGAAGTACGAGTACAACAAGACCGATCGCAGCTGTAATACCAAATGCACTACGCCATCCATAAAACTCACTTAGCCATGTTCCAATCGGGACTCCTAGTACAGTGGCAAACGTTACACCAGCCATGACTACAGCAGTTGCTTTAGCAATCGGCAAATGTGCAGGTGCGAGCTTACCGCTTAAGGCTATCGCTGTTGCCCAGAAACCGCCAATTGAGATGCCTAAAATTAAGCGGCTCAGTAATAAAACATGAAAGTTTTCTGCAAAAGCAGTAATGGTATTGGCAATCACCATAATTGCTGTCAGTAAAATAAGAACATAACGACGGTCAAGTTGTTTTACTGAAACAGGTAATAGTGGGGCCGCAATCGCTGCCATAATGCCGGGTACGGTAATAATAAGACCAGCTGTACCCACAGAAATATGTAAATCAGCTGCAACGCTATTTAAAACACCAACAGGTAAAAATTCACTTGTTACTAATGCAAATGCTGCAATGGCAACGGCCAAAATGGCAAACCAGCTCCCTTGAGTGGAGGCCGTGGGTCGCGGTTTAGAGGTAGTAGATTGGTCCATAATAAATCCTTACTTGGCTAAATTTGGAGTGAAGAAAGGCAATTTTTTAATTAACTAACGATCATTATGAAAATAAAATAGTTGATAAAAAATCGAACGTCAATTAATTTAATAACGATTGTTATAAAAATAGATGTGATCTTTATGACAAATAGGCATGAAACAGATCTTATGGTTAATGAAGATACGCTGAAAAAGAAGCGTGGACGCCCTAAATGCTTTGATGAACAGCAAGTTTTAGAGAAGGCTATGTTGCTTTTTTGGGCACATGGTTATGAAGCAACGTCTATTAGTGACTTAACGCAGGCTTTAGAAATTACGGCGCCTAGTTTATACAGTACTTTTGGCGATAAGGCAGGCTTGTTTTATAAAAGTATTGATTATTACTTAGCTCATGAAGCATGTCCTATTGAAACGATCTTTTTAGAAGCAAAAACTGCAAAAATTGCTTTTGAGTTGTATCTTTATGACAATGTAAAACGATTGGTTCAACCCAATAAACCAGCAGGTTGTATGTTGGTGGTTGCAGCTATGAATTGCTCTGATGCGACACAAGAGGTCCAACAAAATCTATTAGATAAGCGTATAAAAACTAAAGAAAAATTATTAAAACGTTTGGAACAGGGTGTAGAGCAGGGTGATTTATCAGCTAATGCTCCTCTACAAGAAATGACAGACTTCTATGCTACTGTTATTCAAGGACTGACTATTCAAGCGAGAGATGGCGCGACCACTGAGCAACTACATAAAGTGGTAGAACATGCCATGAAAGCTTGGACATTATTTTAAAAAATTAATGATGTCCTAAGTTCAATATCAATGTCGGAAATGCGATATTTCAATTTATTAAGACATTCTTCAAAATAAAATCTCTTTTGTAGATGGTGTATTACTATGAGTCAGGTCATGAAATATCACAAATGGGCATTTATTTTTCCCATTCTGGCAGTACTGATTTGGTCTTTAAATATTGTAGTCACCCGCTACGTCTCGGATTATATTTCTCCAGTTAGCATTAGTTTTTATCGGTGGTTAATTGCCTTTATTATTTTGACTCCATTTATGTTTATATCTGTTTGGAGACAAAGACGAATAGTAATACCCTATTTACCTAAGCTTGCTGTGTTAAGTGCATTTGGGATGGTGCTTTATCAAGGCCTTGCTTATACGGCGGCTCATTATACCAGTGCAACTAATATGGGTATTGTTAATGCCTTTATTCCGATTTTTACTATTTTTGTTTCTCTTGCGATTTTAAAAGATGTACCTAATCGTTTTGCTGTTTTTGGTAGTATTTTATCTTTTGCGGGTTTGCTATATGTCATGTCCCAAGGAAATATTAATAAGCTATTAAGTGGTGGAGGGCATCTTGGTGATGCGCTCATGATTGTTGCTGTATTCTTCTATGCATTTTATGGGGTTTTCTTAAAGAAATGGCAGCTTCCACTTCCAATTATGACGAGCTTATATGTCCAGATTGGGTTTTCTGTGCTGTTCCATTTACCTTTAATTTTCTGGTTTGGTCTTGATGGCTTAAATGCACAAAATGCGCCAAGTGCAATTTATGCCGGTGTATTTGCTTCTTTAATTGCGCCGTTAGTTTGGATGTTGGCTGTACAACAAATCGGGCCAAATAGAACCAGTATATTTATGAACCTTGTACCAGTGTTCACAGCCATTATTGCAAGCCTCTGGTTATCTGAGCAATGGACGATCTATCATACTTTCGGTGGAATTATGATTCTCGTGGGTATTATCATGGCACAAAAGAAGGTTAAATCTAAAAAATCAGATCTCCTGCCAGAGCAAAATTAAGAATAATAAAAAAACTATGGCATATTTTTAAAAAAAGTAATGAAAATATGCCAATTTTTTTGTTAATCCAAGCTTTTCTATATGATTTATAAATATATTTATAAAAATATTGTGTAATATAAATATTAAAAAAGACCAATAAAAATATTAATATAATTTTAACTTAATTGCTAAAAACGCCAAATTCCCTACACTTTTCATGCTTTTTTTAGAGAAATAATATATTTCTCTCATTTAGTCTCTTACCACATAATAGCGACCACTACGAAAGATGCTCTTTTAAGCAATTTTTCTTTCGTTCCAGAGATATCCAAACCCTCTGGATGTGGTATATACCCATCCTTTTTTATGCTCAGTTATCCCTATATAACTGAGCTTTTTTTTGTCTGGAATTAAGGACGAATGACTTCACCAGTTAAGGCGTTAATGATGCGGCTTGGCTGTTGGCTTTGACCTAAATCACCATTGAGATAGTTTAATTGTGAACCAAAGTATTGGCAGGCATCTTGTAAAGAATGGGCTGGTTCTTGTCCACTAGGGTTGGCACTCGTCGAGACAATAAATCCATGAAAAGCATTGCATAAAGCGACACATAAAGGATGTGTCGTTACACGGACTGCAACAAGAGGATGCTCGCCTTTAATCCATGAAGGAATGTGTTGATCGGCTGGCAATAGCCAAGTTGTGGCTCTTTCTGATGGTTGGTGGTTCGTCCAGCAATCAATAATTTCTTGCTGAGTCGTTTGCGGTAAGGAAGTTAGTAGATGTTCTACTTGACTAATATGGCCAGCCAATAAAATGACGCCCTTTTCAATAGGGCGCTGTTTCAATTCAAGAATCTTTTGAAAAGCTTGTTCATTAAATGGATCACAGCCTAGTCCCCAGACTGCCTCAGTTGGATATGCCAAAACTTGACCTTGTTGTAAACATTCGGCTGCTTCGGTCACTGAGGTCGTAATCATGGTAATACTTTCCTTTCAATCAAACAGAATCGCTATTGTGCGCTCTAATACTAAGAACGACAACGTAAATACAGCCCTGATTGTTGCATACATAAACCGAGTAGTTCTAGTTCCATTAGTGAAGAGGTCAGTTCAGAAACCGAAACATTGTGATGAATTACAAGCTGGTCAATATTTTGTCCTACCCAGTCTAAAGACTGATAAAGGTCAATCAAATGCTCAGGAATTTCTGGAGTATTCGTATTAGTTTCTTCATTTTGACTGTGTTGCTGGCTTTGCCATTGAGTTGGTAAGGCGAGGTCTTCAATAATTTGTTCGGGATGATCAACTAAAATTGCTCCCTCACGAATAAGTTGATGGCATCCTTGATGGAACTCACTATAAATATGACCCGGAATAGCGAATACGGTTTTGCCTTGTTCAGCAGCTTTATTGGCCGTGATGAGTGAGCCGCTTTTTAATGTCGCTTCTACCACCAAAACGCCTAAACTCAAACCACTGACAATTCGGTTTCTACGTGGGAAATGCTGTTGTAATGGTGGTGTACCTGGTAAAAACTCAGTAATAATGGCGCCGTTCTGAGCCAAAATATGTTCTCCCAGTTTTTTATTTTGAGCTGGATAAGTAGTGTCTAGGCCCGTACCCGTGACTGCAATTGTACGTTGATGAGCGGATGCACCTTGATGAGCTGCTTCATCAATGCCATAAGCCAGGCCACTACTAATAAAAAAGCCCTTTTCACTTAAATAGTAGGCAAAATCATAAGCCACCTGACGTCCATGTGGGCTTGGTTTTCGGCTACCGACAATCGCAATTTGCGGTTGTAATAATGCCTGTGCCTGACCTTTTCCAAAAATAACAGGCGGATGATCTGTATAAGGGAGTAATTGAGTAGGGTAGCCAGAGTCATCGGGCGTCAAAATAAAATCAGTATGCTGCTGAACTTGTTGTATAAGCTGTTCGAACTGAGCTTGGCCTTGTGCCGTTTGAAATTCGTTTACACGCTTTAAGTGATTAGCATGTAGCCCCAGAGAGGACCACTTTACTAAACCATCAGGTTGAGTTGCTTTTTCACAAGTTCCAAAATAATCGATAATTTTTTTAAAACTAACTGATGAGTGCTGCACCAAATACCACACTTTAAGCGTGTGGTAATGGTGTGAAGAAAGTTGGGTGAGCATTGTAGAAGGTACATCCAACATTAATCATTAAAGCGAGGTGGCTGAATGCTTGAGCCGACTTTAATAGGCAAATCGCTTTCTAGAACATAGGCATAACTCAGCTGATCAAAAGTTCTAAAAACCATCAGACTCCCAATTTGTTGTCCAGGAAGTTGAATCGCTTCTTTAGTTTTAGGATCGCGAATTGTCTCGCCTTGTTGTGTAATATCAAAAACTTGACCTACCTGAACACCTTGTGCTGTGCCGCGGTCTAAAGTCACTACACTATGTTTTGCAGCTCTACCGATTGAACCCATGACACGAATAATTTTGCCCCCATCAGTCACTTGTTTGGCATCTACTGGGTAAAATAAGGTTGGCAAAGTAGCTTGTTCTTCAGGCATAACACGATCGCCACGACGTACTTCAGCGTTATAACTATCTGTTAGCTCTAATGTAGTAATGTCTTTTTCAGAAGATACCGCAACACCTGAAGCAACCTGTAGTAGCTCAATACCAAGGCTATGCTTTTTACCTTTACTATCTGTGAAATAGTAAGGTTCACCTTCTCGATAGACTGCATAACGCTGACCATCAACTAGACCTTTTCCTCTTGCATAAATAGTTTGACCTTTTCCTGCAAGTACACGTTGGTCGGCTGTACCAACAACGTAAGGTGTGTTGGTAATTGAATCGGCGGGGAAAATAGTGCTGTTCTCTAACCACTGTTTAATATGTTCAAGTGGGATAACTGGCACACTATTATTTAATGCTTCTACGCGAACTTGTGGTTGTAAGTTTGTGGTTTGACCTGTGTAACGACGAATAATGCCTACACAGCCATCCCCTTCATCTTTGCCCACAAGTGGACGTCCATCTAAGCTACATAACAGTAATCGATCGCCCGGATAAATCCAGTGAGGGTTTTTGACATGTTGATTACTTGCCCAAATTTCAGGCCAACGCCATGGCTTATTGAGAAAATGGCCGGAAATATCCCATAGGGTATCCCCACGTTTTACAACATACACATTCGGTGCATTGCTTTTAAGAGAAGGTGGATTATGATTTGGACTGGCAGCATGAACCTCTGCTACCGTACCTAGTGAGACAGTTGTACAGAGTGCTAAAGCAAGTAAATGCTTCTTTATCCCCAAAGCATGAAATTCAGCCATGCCGTTAAAAACCTTTTTCATTATGATAATTCCTAAAAATTATGCGTGCAGATGCGTTATAATAGGCGGCTTACACACAATTTTTCGATGAAGTATTTCCTTCATTTGGTTTTTCAATCAATGGCATAAGTGAGGACGTCAGTATGGCCTTATTACCTATTTTAAGTTTTCCTGATCCCCGTCTTCGTACCATTGCTAAGCCTGTTGAAGAAGTTACTGATGAAATTCGTCAACTTGCAGCAGATATGTTTGAAACCATGTATGCGGCACCCGGTATTGGTTTAGCAGCTTCTCAGGTCGATCGTCATATTCAGCTTATCGTCATGGATTTGTCTGAATCTAAAGATGAACCTATGGTTTTCATTAACCCCAAAATAACTCCACTGACTGAAGAGACGCAGCCGTACGAAGAAGGCTGTCTATCAGTGCCACAAATATACGATAAAGTTGACCGTCCGTCACGTGTGAAAATCGAGGCAATTAACCTTGAAGGTCAAGCATTTGAGATAGAAGCTGACGGACTTCTCGCTGTTTGTATCCAACATGAAATGGATCACTTAAAAGGCAAATTGTTTGTGGATTATTTGTCGCCACTTAAACGTCAGCGTGCACGTGAAAAAGTCGAAAAGATTGTTCGCCAACGCGAGCGTGAAAAAGTTGCGGTAAAACGTTAAAAGTTTTCAAACATCAATATAGCGTGGATGTGATTTTTGGTTTTTCGTAGTGGTCTGTTGCTCGCATGTGCAGCAGTGTTTTTACAGATTGCGGTATTTCTACAGCCGCTATTACCGAAGCAATATCAAATTGCTCCGGTCTGTGAAACTATTACCCGTGCTTTGCTTAAACCTAAGGCACAGATGGAAACCATGTCACATGCCATGCACCATTCACATCACGACCACCATATCGGACAGGCACAAGTACCTGAACATCATGACCACCATGATGCAAATCACCAGTGCCAATATTGTACTGTCTATGCCAATCTGGTTTTACCACCTGAATTTGGCGTAAAAGAGGTGCTTGTTCGTATACAAGTTCGCTTAGTCGCTTATCAACAAGCATTTAGACATGTTTATTTTGCGCTACAGCGACTCTTCTTACTTCCGCAAGGGCGTGCACCGCCTCTATTTGCATAAATAAAAGCAATTTTTGTTGGGGTCTTTATTGACTTCAATATCACTTTATTTATGTTTTAGAGCGTATAAAAATGCCACATTCTAAATTTTTACTACAACCTTTATGGGTTGCGATGCTTGCTGTTTCTCATTCAGGCTTAGCTTTTGCCGATTCAGAGAAAAATGATACTGATACCAACACACTTCATTCATTAGCACCTATTGTTGTTACAGCACAGCAAGGCAACGATGCAAATGGTCTGATTGTACATGCAGACCCGAAACAGCCAATTCAGCCAGTACCTGCTACAGATGGCGCAGACTATTTACAAAGTATTATGGGTTTTAACTCAATACAAAGCGGTGGAACAAATGGTGATGTGACATTCCGAGGGATGTTTGGTTCACGTATTAAAATTCTAACAGACGGTACGGAGAACCTCGGTGCATGCCCAAACCGTATGGATGCTCCAACTTCTTATATTTCACCAGAAAGCTATGATCGTATTTCTGTGATTAAAGGTCCGCAAACGGTTCAATATGCCAATACTGGTTCGGCAGCAACAGTCCTGTTTGAACGTCAGCCTGAGAAACTTACCTCCGAAAAACCTTATCGTGGGCAAGCAAGTGTTTTACTAGGTTCATATGGACGTATTGACCATAATGTTGAAGCAGCAGTTGGCGATGAGAAAAAATATATCCGTTTAAATGCCAACCGCTCCGAGTCCAATAGTTATCAAGACGGTGATGGCAATACCGTGCCGTCAGCATGGAAAAAGTGGAATGCTGATGTAGCGCTTGGCTTTACTCCAGATGAAAACACGTGGGTTGAAATCACGGGTGGGAAATCTGATGGTGAATCGCTTTATGCTGGACGTTCAATGGATGGTTCTCAGTTTGCGCGTGAAAGTTTAGGACTTCGTTTTGAAAAGAAGAATATCACTGATGTGATCAAGAAAATTGAAGGGCAGGTGAACTATAGCTATAACGACCATATTATGGATAACTTTAGCTTGCGGCAGCCAGAACTAAAGCATGATCATGAAACTCATGAAATGTATCTAGATAAATCAGCTATGCAAGTAACGCGTAGAACACTAAATTCACGTTTAGTCATGACCACTGAATGGAATAAATGGAGCCTGATCACTGGGGTAGATTCTCAATTTAATAAACATGGTGGAAGCATGTCTTCACCAAAAATGAATATGCCGTTTAGTCAAGATATGCGTTTTCAATCATATGGTGCTTTTGGTGAACTCGGTTATCAATGGAACGATCAAAATAAGCTGGTTACAGGTGCACGTTTAGATCGGGTAACAGTTGAAGATGAGCGAGCCGATTCTAAAGCCCAAGGCTTTAATACGAAGCTTGAGAAGACTTTGCCAAGCGCATTTGTTCGCTGGGAAAACCAACATCCTGAGCATGACTTCAAAAGCTATATCGGTTTAGGTTATGTAGAGCGTATGCCTGATTATTGGGAGCTTTTCTCTCCTAAACATGGTAATGCTGGCTCAACCAATACCTTTAACGGTGTGAATCCTGAGAAAACATTGCAGTTAGATCTAGGCTTCCAACAACAACATGGTGCTTTAAACACATGGGCTTCTGCTTATGCAGGCTTAGTAGATGACTACATATTAATGAGTTATCACCATCACCCGAGTATGGGAATGGGTGGGCATGATATGAGCCATGATATTACTGCAGGTGCCAAGAATGTTGATGCAACTATTGCTGGTGCAGAAGCAGGTATTGGATATCAATTTACCGATCATATTCAGGCAGATTTGAGTGCTATGTATGCGTGGGGTAAAAACACCACAGATGACAAACCGTTACCTCAAATTTCCCCGTTAGAAGGTCGGTTAAATATTCGCTATGTAGCCGACAAATATAACTTAGGCCTGTTGTGGCGAGCTGTTGCTGAGCAAAACCGTGTGAGTCTACATCAAGGTAATATCGTGGGATATGACCTAAAACCAAGTAAAGGTTTCTCAACACTTTCTTTAAACGGAAGTTATAACCTTCGTAAAGATATTGATGTCTCTGTTGGCATTGATAACGTATTAGATAAGACCTATACCGAACACTTAAATAAAGCTGGTAGTGCAGGCTTTGGATTTGCGAGCGAAGAGCAGTTTAACAATATCGGAAGAAATTACTGGGTTCGTATGAGCATGAAGTTTTGATCAGCTTAGCGAATTAAATGAATTAATTTAAGAGAGAAATGAAATGACTAATAAATTATCGCCTGAACAGTCTTGGTGGGGATGGAAGTTACTTATTGTGGCGTCTATCTTGAGTGTATTGTTTATGATTGTTTTTTACTTGGCCATCAACAATGAACCTGACTATATGCCTAGTCAAAAAAATAAGCAGATGATGGAAACGCATGAGCAAATGAATCACGCTGAAATGCACAGTTCATCAGCTCAATAAGGTTTTTAATATTTGAAAATGGAAGTCCGGATAACGGGCTTCCATTTTTTATTTTTAGGTTTTAATAATTATTGATGCATACTTGCTAAGGTTTTTATCTTGCCTTGATTTTCATAAAGACGTAGACCAAGTTTTTGTAAATTACGACCCGATTGAGTTAAAAACCTTTCAACTTTTGGTGAAAATTTTGCGCCGTTAAAAAGTACTGAATTACGCAAAATCAGATAATAAGCAAACCATGAAGCAGACTGCTGAGGCAATCCGAGTAGTTTCATCCTTTTCTTACCAATAAAAAATTGGGTAAGTTCTAAATGTTGCCGATAAGCAAGTTTCTGCTGTAAAGAACGCAAATGCAGATATTGTCTCTCAAAAGGCTCTTTAGATAAGCTTGATCCTAATTCAATACTGCTGTGATCGGAACGAGGATGAGCAAACTGCATCCAGTAAAGTAATCGCCAGCCTTCAGTTTCAGATTGAATAAGCCACTTTTCATCAATTCCCATTAACCAACCAACATAACGCCAAAAATGTAAAAAACTCTTTGCCTCTTGTTTTGTTGGCCATATACCTAAAGCTCTAATACCGAGTAAAACTACACTACTAAAAGCCAAATTAGTCATGGCTAAATCAAATTGATTAAGAGGAATTCCCCAAACTTCATTATCCCAACGCTCAGACTTTTTTAATTGCCGGCGAACGAGTGCATGAATAAAGCGAACATAAATCGTTGACGTAAAACCTGCACTCAAACGACAAAGCCCTTGAGGTTCAGTAATATCCACCCACCATTTTGTGGTTTCTGCTAAACGAGTACTCGCTTGTTTCTTTAATGCCCCGGTTAAAATTAGGGGTTGATTAAATCCCGGATATAAATATCCCCCCATTAAAGATAAATCTCTAAGAATAAAACCATTATTTATTCCTAAACGATGAATAAATTTAATAGCCTCATCAATTTGTTGCTGGTCTAACCATTCAGGCTTTTGTTCAATGTAATTAAAGAAATTTTCTAACTCAGTAGGTAGAGACTCAGATAGATCATCGCGGCCTTGAAATAATATTTTCTCAAAAATTATTCGGTGGTCTTTGGGATTTTGCATAACCCAATCAATCAGCTTATCCATTTCAACGTCCCCTTCGCAAAGAGCACGTTGTAAAGATACATATTCCGTATAGTTTGGTTGTACTGGTTTTTCACAGCAGATATTTAAAAACTGAGTAAAGAAATTACTGTCTTGCATATCATTAAAAGAAGCAAGTCGAGTCGGGCTAATCATTTGCATATCTTTACTTACGTATTGAACTGAATAATAAATAGGCTAATATGAATAATTATTCGCATTCAATTCGCATTTAATGAATTAAAACTAATGAGAAAAGCTCCACAGCAACAACGTTCAAAACTTATTGTTGACCATATTTTAGAAGCGACACAGCAATGTATTGCTCAATATGGATTACTACATACGACGACGCCTAAAATTGCAGAGAAATCTGGAGTAAGTGTTGGGTCGATTTACCAATACTTTGAGAATAAAGATCAAATCATAGAAGAACTATTACGCCGTAAAAGCGAACTATTAGGGCAGCAGCTTAAAGAATTAGTTATGCAGCAGGGGAATATTCCTTTAGATCTGCTTATCCCCTTGGCAATAGAGCTAGGATTTAATGCATTAAAAGCCGATCACGGATTTTTTATAGAGGTATTAAAACATTGGCATGACTATAGTCATTCGCAAGCTGCTCAGATTTTAGAAAAGCATTTTTTTGAAGTAGGTTTATATACATTTAGTAGAAATCCTCATCAGTGGGACTTCGAGCAGGTAAAGCATACATCCTTTGTAATTATTAATAGTACGCTTTTTACGATGATGCGTTACGTGAGCCAGAACAATTTTCTTATCTCAGAACAACAACTTAAACGAGAATTATCAAGCATGATACTGGCTTATTTAGGCCAAAAATAAGAAATAAAAATAATTATATATATAAAACAAATACTTGATTTGTATTTTGGTTTAAAATTGAACGCTCAAGTCATTAATTTCTAATTTCCGCTTGCAAAGGTAAGTTAATGGTCTATAATGCACATCCATCGGCGGTGATGCAGATAGAAACTTGTTGAAAAACAGTTACTTGAGATTAGATTGGTTACTTTAAGTGATGAATTTAATGTTAAGTTGGTTTGAGAAATAAGTTTTAAAAATATCGAAATTACCTGTTGACTTTTAAGAGATTAAGAGTAATATAGCCGACCTAGCTTGCTGGTGACGAACCAGGAAGAAGATCATTAAGAGAATTGAAGAACAACTTGTGTGGAT